>PWWM01000004.1 GCA_003561495.1 Gammaproteobacteria bacterium | reverse complement strand
TCTTGTCGCTTTGCTCCAGCCATCCTGCGCTGATGCGCAGGATTCGAACCTTAATGTCTATTTGTCGCAGGTTCGACTTGTGCCGATTTCTGGTTACGAAGCCCCGGTGGAATTCGGGAAATTTTCGAAATTTGGCGCCCCGGGCAGGAGTCGAACCTGCGACCTGCCGCTTAGGAGGCGGCTGCTCTATCCTGCTGAGCTACCGGGGCATGGGGAAGACCAGGGAATGGTATCAGATGGGGTTCAGGTCACCCAGGAGTTTTCCGCGCCAGCCCTCCATCCAGCCTGGGCGCTCTCCGCGGATCAGCCGGGTCAGTTCGCGTTTGCTGGCGATCAGGGCCGGGTCGATGTTCAGATCTTCGGCTATTGATCGAACGGTTGCCTGTGCCTCCTTGAGTCTCTGACGCTGTTCGATGTCAAGCCCGGTCAGTTCCGGGGGGCGCTCCACCGCGTCGGGTTCGGGGCCCATCAGCATGTCCAGCAATTGCTCGCCATGTCGACGTCGGACCGGATGAGGCAGTGAGCCGAGAATGTTTTTGAGCTGCTTTTGCTCACCCGCGGTTTCGACCAGACTGATCATGGTCTCGTCACGCAATATGAAGCCGCGCGGCAGATCATGTTGGTGAGCTTGCTGTTCGCGCCAATCAGCCAGCTGGCTCAGCCAGGCCAGCCGTTGATCATCGAGCTTGCCGGAACCTTTGATGCGAACCACGGGTGGGGGCGACTCGGATTCTGATTGAATCATGCGGTGACAGTCTTCTGTGAGCCACCCAAGTCTATTACTCTTGTCGAGTTCCTCACTCAGCATTTCTTGCAGCCGCGGCAGCCAGATGACATCCTGGGCCGCGTATTCAAGCAGGTGCCCGGGCAGCGGACGCCGGCACCAGTTGGAGCGAGCCTGACCGCCAGGCAAGGTGATGCCGAAGCATTGCTCGACCAGCGATTCGTAGCGGCATTGCAGCGGAAAACCGATCATGGCTGCAGCAATCTGTGTGTCGAAAAGGGGTGCCGGTACAGTGTTGGTCAGCAATCGAAAGACTTCGAGATCTTCGCCCGCGCTGTGCAAAATCTTGATAACATTGGCATTATCGAGCACTTCCCCGAAACTGATAAAATCCTCGCGATCAACCGGGTCCAATAACCAGATGGACTGGCCGTTGGAGATCTGCACCAGTCCGGGTCGTGGATAAAACGTGCGTTCCCGGACAAATTCCGTATCCAGTCCGATTGCGGGGGGCTCAGACCACTGGGAAGCAAGGGCCTGAAGATCGTTATCGGGCGTGATGAACCGGGCATTCCGAACGGCTTTTTCGGCGGATTCATGGCTGACGGTTGCCGTTTTGATCTGTTTTGAAATTGGAGCCATGTCAAAAAATCCGCAAGATGCAGTTGAGTCGGTGGTTTGAATCAGCTATGTTCAGGTTGGCCAACAAGTGCAGGCCCAAGCTATTGTAGCTTCTGAGACGAAACCCATTACACCAGCGGAGCAAGGGGTTTAGATGAATAGAGTCATTGGGATCATTTTCCTGGCGTTTTTTCTGGCCAGTGGAGCTTTGCATGCTCAGGAGTCGGCTGAGGAAGTCGAGGCCGAAGGCGTTGAGCAGCAGGAGGAAACCGAAGAGCGGGAGCGGCGTGTCCGACGGCTAGGCGATGTGGTCGGAGAGCGGGGCGATGATTGGGAGCTTGGTATTCCGGATATGCCGCTTCAAGAGGTTGAGCCTCAACCCGATGTCAATTTGCCCGATCCAGAGCAGGATGCCCGGCTGCAGAATATCCTGACCCGGCGCGCCTTCACCCCGGATGATCCGGAGGTTCAGGCCGATCTTGATGCCCTGATGAGCGAAGTGGCTCGGGATGCTGCCGAGGCAGTGGAAACCGGCAACCTTGGTTATGCAGAGAACTTGCTGGAGGTTTTGAACGAATTCAGTCCCGATCAGCCAGTCATCGGGGTGATTCGTGATGAGTTGGGCCGGCAGGCCACGCTTTCAAACACCCTGGCTCGGGCTGCCGCAGCGCTGGAAGAGGGGCGATTGCTGGCGCCACCTGAAGACAATGCCGTTGATCTCTATCAGCAGGTGCTGGAAATGGAGCCTGATCATTCTGCTGCCTTGTCTGGCCTGGCCAGTACTCAAGCGGCCATCATTGAGCAGGCTGTGGCCGAGGCCCAGGAGTTTGACTTCGAGCGAGCCCAGGAGATGCTGACCCAGGCCGAGGAACTTCTGGATGACGCTGAGGCTATCGAGCAGGCGCGTGCCGAGATCGAGGAGTTCCATAGCAGCCACATCGAGGAACTGGATCGAACCGTGGTGGAGCTGATTGAGCAGGAGGAGTTTGACGAAGCCGAGGACATGCTGACTCAGCTGGTTGCGTTCGGCCACGATGAAGATCGGATCCAGGAATTGCGCAGAACACTGGAAGATGCCCGCATGTACGGAAGCTTTGAGCCCGGTCAGGTCTTTAGTGACGAGATGCCGCGTCTGGGTGAGTCCAGTCCTGAAATGGTGGTTATTCCCGCGGGTCAATTCATGATGGGCTCACCCGAGGATGAGCGAGACCGTGCAAGCAATGAGGGTCCCCGCCATCGAGTGACTTTCGAGCGCGGCTTCGCCTTGAGCCGGACCGAGATTTCGGTGGGCGAGTTTGCGCTTTTTGTAGAAGATACCGGGTATGTTACTGATGCCGAGCGTTCCGGGCAGTCGCGGGTCTATGAGCCTCGCTCCGGTCGCATGCAGATGAGGGACGGTGTGACTTGGCGCGACAACTATGTCGGGCAATCGGCGGATGACGATCTGCCGGTCATTCACATCTCCTGGAATGATGCCAATGCCTATGCCGAATGGTTGAGTGAGCAAACGGATCGGAATTACCGGCTTCCATCGGAAGCGGAATACGAATATGCTTTGCGCGCTGGCACTCAGACTCCTTATTGGTGGGGTGATGGTTCTCCAGATCGAGTTGTCGAAAATCTTACTGGAGACGGCGATGTTTCTCCGACCAACGCGCGCTGGAATGTCGCATTCCGGCGCTACAACGATGGGCATTGGGGGCCCGCCCCGGTCGGAAGCTTTGAACCCAATCCATTTGGCCTTTACGACATGTCCGGCAACGTCATGTCCTGGACTGAGGACTGCTGGCATGACAGTTTCGTTCGCGCACCGGCCGATGGTTCGGCATGGGTCAATCCGGGCTGTAACCGTCGTGTGATCAAGGGCGGCTCATGGTCCAGCGGACCCGCCATGTCGCGCTCGGCGTTTCGCCTGTCGAGTCGAGATTCGAGTACCGATATGCGTCTCGGCATGCGGGTTGCCCGCGATTTGTAAGAACATTCCGGTCATCCGGTCATTCCGAAATCCGCCGCCACGAAGCGGCGGATTCAGTTGTGTGGTTCAGTTGGCCTTCAGGCAGGGCGTTGTATAAAGGCACTGTAGCGACCATTCAGGTTGCAAGGAGGCAACGGAAATGCGCACTCTCAAGACATTCATTCTTTCCCTTGCGCTGGTTTTCGGGCTGGTGGCAGGACCCATCTCGGCTCACTCCGGTGAAGCGGCTTTCAGTCAGGCCGAGCTTGACCAGATGCTGGCCCCGGTCGCACTCTATCCGGACACCGTGCTTTCGCATGTGTTGATTGCCTCGACCTATCCCCTGGAGGTCATTCAGGCCGCCCGCTGGTCGCGGGCCAATCCCGACCTGAGCGGCGAGGAGGCCGTGGCCGCGGTAGAGCACAAAGACTGGGATCCGAGCGTCATGGCCCTGGTCGCTTTCCCTGAACTGCTGGCACGCATGGATGAGGATATCGAATGGACGCAACGGCTTGGCGACGCTTTCCTGGTTCAGGAGGAAGAGGTTGTCTACACGGTCCAGCGCCTGCGCGAAAAAGCCTACGCCCAGGGCAATCTGAAGACCAACGAACATGTCCGTGTGGTCCGTGAAACCGAATACATCTACATCGAGCCTCGTCGCACCCGGATGGTCTATGTCCCTTACTACGACCCGCGTGTGGTGTATGGCCCGTGGTGGTGGTCGGCCCATCCCCCGGTTTACTGGCACTATCCCCGCTACGTGAGCGGTGTGACCTTTTACTGGGGTCGGGCTTACCGAGTGTCGCCGCGATTTTATTTCAGTTCATTCTACTGGCCGCATCGGCAGGTCGTGGTGATTAACCATCATCATCACTATCGTTCCGGCGGTTACTTCAGGTCCAGTCGTCAAGTGGCCCACCACAAGGATCGTCGTCACTGGCAGCATAACCCCCGCCACCGTCGGGGAGTGGCCTATCACCGCAACATTTCAGAGCGTCGCTTTGTTGAACAGCCCAGTGGACAGACGGTTCGCGCTGCGACCAACCGACCGGCGCAGGCTCGTGATAACCAGCGGGACTGGGCGGCAGAACGTCGTGAGAATCTCGCGATCGGTGAGCGAAGCCAGCGCAGTGATGCTCGATTGGCAAATCGCGCGGACCAGCGCACCAGCGCGCAGCGGCAGGCCCGCGCCACTGATTCGAGCGCGACTCCGGCCCAGCGGCAGGACCGGTCTGCGTCTGCGACCCGGAGCCGGCCGGCCGACAGTGATCGTTCGCGCGAATCCAGCCAACGTGCGGCCACGTCGCCACGCCAGGCATCCGAGGTTCGCGAAAGTCTCGCCAACCGTGACCAGCCTCGTCCTCGGGGCGAAATCTCACGCGAAGCAGCCGGGCGCAGCAATCGCACAGAAGCCACTGCCGGCCGGGCCGAGGCGGGAGATTCGCGACCTAGCATTCCGCGACAACAGCGAGAAGACTCGCGTCCGACGGTCAGTATCCCCCGTGCCCAGGGGCGCGATGATCAATCTCGCATAACCTCTAGACCAGCTTCACCGCAGCGTCAGACGCGCTCGGCATCAGAGGCTTTCCGGCCTGACGCCGGAGCGGTTTCATCCCGACTTCAGGCCACTCGATCCTCCGGGTCAACGGCGAACACTTCGAGCCGATCGACACCATCGCGCCCGAACACAAGCTCGTCGGCGAATCGCCCGAGTCAGCCGCAGGCAGGCATGCCCCGGGCCACGACCCGGCAGTCAACGCCGCCGAGCCAGCCTCGGGCCACCCCGCCGCAAGCGACGACCCGGCAATCAACGCGTTCGTCAAGCCCTCGCAGTAGTTCCTCTGCTCCGCAGCGGTCGCCACGGCAATCGAGCCAGCCAAGCCGTTCGAGCAGTGCACCGGCCGCTCGTTCGGCCCCGCGCAGTACCTCGCCTCGATCTTCGAGCAGCAACACGCGCAGTGCCGGTAATCGCAGCGCAAGCAGCTCGCGCAGCAGTTCTCAGAGTCAGGTCCGTTCACGTGGCGGCAATCGCGAGCGATAAGCGCCCAGGGTTTCTATTGGTGCTTGAAGTAGACGAATAGTCGACCGAAGTTTTTCGAGTCTTTGTCGATGCGGTGGTAGCGCGCCTTGATACGAGGCTGGTCGAGAAAGCGCAGCACCCGCTTTTTAAGCTGTCCGGAGCCCTTGCCGGGAATGATCTCGACCGTCTTGATTCTTTTGGCTTCGGCCTGGTCGATGATGTTTTCGAGCGCTTGCTCGATCTTTTCCCCGCGATTGAAAATCGGGTGCAGATCCAGCTTGAGTTTGGCCATGCAGATACTCCAGGGCCTGGCTCTGAAAAGAGGTTGGTGCCGGGGGAGGGAATCGAACCCTCACTCCATCACTGGAACCGGATTTTGAGTCCGGCGCGTCTACCAGTTCCGCCACCCCGGCATCGGGGGGTGGTATTTTCGTTGGTTGCAGGGAGATTGTAAAGAGCAGTCATCGCTCTAGGCCGCATCCAGGCTCAATTGCCGGGCCTTGCGGCGATACCAGTCCGAGCCGAGAGGTTCGAAAACCGAACATTGCTCCATTTCACCGGCGTAAATGTGTATGGTCACCGCCGGCCGGTTGTCATCCGGGTTGGCGATGGTGTGGTATTCGTGCGGCGGGATCAGGCTGCCGGCACTGCCGACTCCGGCGCGCATGGTAGTGCGAGATTCCAGCCGGTACTTGTCGCCTGCGGAATCGACCAGCTCATATTGAACGACTTCGATTTCCCCGTGCCAGACAGCCTCCACGCACCACATGCCGGCGTGGTCATGGACCGGCGTGGCCTGGCCCGGGCCCCAGGTCATGGCCATGATGGTGTAACCGAGATCATCGTCCTGGTGAAGCAGGCGACGGGCATAATGATCGGCAGTCCATTCGAATACACATTCGGGCAGCTTCACCCGGTCGTCATGCATGAGATCGCACAGGGCGTCTCTGAGGCAGTCCGTGATGGCCTTGGGGCAGTCGCCGTTGACGGCGTTGCTGACCCGGTTGACCATGGTCTGTTTTCCGGCAAATTCGAGACTCATTCCAGCCACTCCGCGATCGGTGGTCCAAATCTCTCAAAGTCTACCAGAAAGGCATCGTGTCCCTGAACCGACGGCAGAGCGTGATAGCTGACCTCGGAGCCGGTGGACTCCAGCGCCCGGGCCAGGTCCTGTTGCTGCTGGAGCGGAAACAGAATATCGGTTTCAACACCCAGAACCAGTGCATGCCCGGTAAAGCTACGTGCAAACAAGGCTTTAAGGCTTTCGTCACTGTCGCAGGCATCGAACAGGTCCATGGCCCGTGACAGGTACAGGTAGCAGCACGGGTCGAACTGGCCGACGAATTTGCGGGCATGGGTTTCCAGGTAGGATTCCACCTCGAAACGCATGCCGAACAGCGTGGCCGGGAAATAGTCTTGACGGCGCCGGCCAAAACGCTGGCTCCATTCCTTGGCCGAGCGGTAGGTGATCATGCCGAGCTTGCGGGCCAGACGCATGCCGACTTCGGGCCAGTCATCCTCGGTGTACTGACCGTTCTTGAAGTTTCGGTCGGTCACGATGGCCTCGCGTTGCAGGGAGCGGATGGCGATGGCAAATGGCGTGGCCGAGCAGGCTGTCGAGATCAGCGCCACCCGTTCGGCGCTCATGGGAAAAAGCTTGAGCCAGGCCATGGCGGTCAATCCACCCATGGAGGGTCCAATGACCGCGTGCAGTTTCTCGATCTCGAGGTGTTCGACCACGAGTCGGGTGGCCCGAGCCAGATCTTCAATGGCCAGTTCCGGAAAGCTCAAGCGCCAGGGCTTGCCGGTTTCCGGGTTGATGCTGGCCGGTCCGGTGGTGCCCATGCATGAGCCCAGCGAATTTACGCACAGCACGAAAAAACGATCGGTATCAATGGGTTTTCCGGGCCCGATCATCTCTTCCCACCAGCCGGGTTCGGGGTCACGCTCGCTGGAGGCGGCATGCGCACCCGGGGAGAGTCCGGTGAAGATCAGTATGGCGTTGGATTTTTTCTGGTCGAGCTTGCCCCAGCATTCCCAGGCCAGGCGCAGACCGGGCAGTTTCTCGCCTCGGTAGAGCAGAAACGGTTCAGTGATGTCCAGGTAACGGGTTGCGGGTCCCATTTTGTTGATTCATGTCGACCAAGGCAGCAGTTTAACCCGGCCAATGAGGATTTTTGCGGGGCTGGCCTCGCGACGGCCAATATTACGAAATGGAAAAGGCCATGCCGCTTGCACGGCATGGCCTGAGATGGTGGGGTTGGAAAAGTCAGGCTTCTAGAAGCGGAATCCGACGCCTGCAGAAAAGACCCAGGGATCAATGTCTGCCTTGATTCGGCTTTGCAATTGTGATCCGTCGGGCAGATTGGTGCGGATGCGGGCATCGGCCTCGATCTGGATGTAGCGAACATCGAAATTGAAAAACATCGTGTCGGTCATCTCGATGTCTGCACCCAGTTGCAATGCCAGTCCCCATGAATCTTTGATATTGAGACTGGACGGTCCGCCCAGTGCGCCATCCAGAGTGGCGGTCGTGTTCGAATCAAAGAAGGTGGTGTAGTTCAGGCCCAGCCCGGCATAGGGACGGATGGTTTGATTGGGCAGGAAGTGATACTGAAAGCTCAGGGTCGGAGGCAAGTGCTTGGTCGAGCCCAGTTTGCCGGCACCGTCAAGAACACCGTCGCCGCGCAGGTTGTGCTTGAAAGGAATGGCGGCCAGCAGTTCAATGCCGAAATGGTCGGCAGCCATCCAGGTGACATTGAAGATTGGGCGGGTGTTGCTGCCGACATCAATCTGGTAACCAGCCAGCTCGGCGCCACCGGCAACCAGATTACCACTGGATGTGTCCGGATTGACATGACCAACACCGACGCGAACCAGCCAGTCGCCCTGCGATTGGGCCATAGCGACCGTCGACATCATCAGAATAACGGCAAATACAGTAATGGTGCGAAACATGATCGATCTCCAGCGTTTGTTGAAAAGGAATGTTCAATTATCGAGCATGATAAGAAAGCGTTAAGTGAAAAGAGTTGATCGGGATCAAATGCAAGGACATTTCTGCGACGCTTGTGGTGATATCGTGGCGTTTTAGAACTCAAAAAGCTCATGCCGCGACTTGGACTGATTCTGGGTGATCAACTCAATTCCGATCATGCCTTGCTCAACGAGCTGGATCAGGAACGAGATCACTTGTTGATGGGGGAGCTCACCGAAGAAGTCGGGTATGTCTGGCATCACATCAAGAAGATCGCCCTGGTGTTTTCGGCCATGCGCCACCACGCCGAAGCGCTGCAGCAGTCAGGCTGGAAAATCCACTATCGATTTTTCGAGGATTCGGTCGCATCTTTCACGCAACTGGTTCGCCAACACTGTGATGAGCATGATATCGAGGAAATTCTGCTTGCTCATCCCGGTGAATGGCGGGTTCTGGAGGAGGCCAGGGGATGGCAGTCGGAGTGGGGTGTCCCAGTAAGAATCCTGCCGGACACGCGCTTTCTCTGTCGACTGGATGACTTCGAAGATTGGGCCCGTGATCGTCGGCAGCTTCGCATGGAATTCTTCTACCGACAGATGCGCCGGGTGACGGGCTACTTGATGGACGATGGCCAGCCTGCCGGCGGGAGATGGAACCACGATCGTGACAATCGAAAATCCTGGCGAGGCGATCCGCCGGCGGCCGAGCCGATGCATTTCAGTCCGGATACGGTCACTTCCGAGGTGCTGGAACTGGTCGATCAGCGTATTGATGGTTTCGGCGTGCTGGATGATTTCGACTTGCCGGTGACCCGGGAACAGGCCCGGCGCGCCCTGGCGCATTTCATACGAACCGCGCTGCCAAATTTCGGTGATTTCCAGGACGCCATGAGCGATGACGAGGACTACCTGTTTCACTCGCGATTGTCGTTCAGTCTCAACCTGGGGCTGCTCAGCCCCAAAGAGGTCTGCGATGCCGCCGAAAAGGCCTGGCGCGACGGCGTCGCCCCGCTCAATGCCGTCGAGGGATTCATTCGCCAGATCATCGGCTGGCGTGAGTTCGTGCGTGGCATCTACTGGCGGGAAATGCCGGATTATGCCGAGCTGAATGCGCTAG
>PWWM01000175.1 GCA_003561495.1 Gammaproteobacteria bacterium | reverse complement strand
GTGCATCTTGATCGTTTCGAAACAGCCCGCCGGTATGTCCACGGTCTCACGACCACGATAGAGCAGTTGTTGATCCTCGATTTCGTCGCGCTCGAGCACACGCAGGTCGAAGTCCCGGCCGCGCTTGTCGGGATCGGCCAGGAAGGCCGCCAGTTGCAGCCTTAAAGTCAGTGGATCGACGATATCTTGCTCCAGCTCGATACGGTAGTCGCCGTCGTAGGTGTGAGTGTTGGAAATGCCTTCGGCCCAGTCAAGCTGATGCTGCCAGAAGCGGTTGCGCACCGGGCCGCGCGCCACCTGGTGGTAAGTCAGCATGACGATGCGGTCATCTTCCCAGACAAAGTGCGCCGACTCCTCGGCCGATACGCGCAGCATGCGCGCCAGGCGGCTGGTGGCGACGGTCTCGGTATCGAAATGCCAGATGCCCTGATCGTTCTGGCTCAAAGTGATGTGGACTTCACCGATCTTGCTGCCGCGACGCAGCACTTCGTAAACGGCGGTATGAGCCGGCAGCGGCGCCGACTCATTGTCCTGGCTGGCCTGGCCCGGTGTGGTGACCATGCTCATCGAAATCACGGCCGAGCACCAGAGGGCTGGCCAGGCGAAGGCTGTCGATAACAATGTCTTCATGGCGAACTTCGACCGGAACACGCGCCAATAGTGCCACGGATGCGCAGATCAGTCGGTGTTCATGGGCCAGCAAGCGCTCAGCCAGGCTGTCCGGTGTATCGTCAGGTTTGACCTCGATTCTGACCTGGCTGAGTACCGGGCCACCGTCCAGTGTCGGGGTCACGAAGTGGACGCTGGCGCCATGTTTGCGGTCACCGGCCTCGAGTACCCGTTGGTGAGTGTGCAGGCCGCGATAGGCCGGCAGCAGGGAAGGGTGGATATTGATCATGCGCCCGGCGTAGCGCTGCACGAAGTCTGCACTCAGCACCCGCATGAACCCGGCCAGGACGATGTAATCGGGCTCGAACCCGTCAATGGCGGCACACAGGCTGGCCTCGAAGTCTTCACGGTCGGCATGGGTTTGGCGATCGACACTGACCGTGTCCAGACCGTGCGAGCGAGCCAGGGCCAGGCCGGCGGCTTGCGGCCGGTCGCTGACCACTCCGGCGATATGGGCATTGAACCAGGGCTTCTCGCTGGCGGCATGCAGGGCAGCAAAGTTGCTGCCCCGACCGGACAGCATGACCACCAGCCGTGTGCCGGCTGCCGGCGTCATTGCGTGAACGAGACCCGTTCGCCCTTGTCGTGAGCGACCACGCGAGCAATGATCGGCGCCGGCTCCCGGGTGATCGAACGAATCCGCTCCGCTTCGGCTTCCGGGCAGATCAGGACGAATCCGATACCCATGTTGAAAGTCCGGCGCATTTCGGCTGCTTCAATCCGGCCGGCCTGCTGCAGCCATTCGAACACCGGCGGCATGGGCCACGCTGAAGAGTCGATTTCGAGTCCCAGCCCTTCGGGAATGACGCGAATGATGTTTTCGGTCAGGCCGCCCCCGGTGATATGGGCCATGCCGCGCACATCGACCTGCTCATCGAGCAGTCGACGAACGGCATCCACATAGATTCGGGTCGGGGCGAGCAGGGCCTGGCCCAGGGTTTGCCCGTCGAATGGATCATCAAGCTGAGCCTGGCTGTGTTCGAGGACCTTGCGGATGAGCGAGTAGCCATTGCTGTGCGGGCCCGAGGATTTCAGGCCGATGACCACGCAGCCGGCATCAATGCGACGGCCGTCGATCAGACCATCACGCTCGACCGCGCCGACTGCGAAGCCGGCCAGGTCGTATTCACCCGCGCCATACATGCCCGGCATCTCGGCGGTTTCCCCACCGATCAGCGCACAGCCTGATTGTCGGCAACCCTCGGCGATCCCGGCCACGACATCGGCCGCGGCGTCGACTTCGAGCTTGCCGCAGGCAAAATAGTCGAGAAAGAACAAGGGTTCGGCGCCGCACACCAGGATGTCATTGACACACATCGCCACCAGGTCAATGCCGATCGTGTCGTGACGGTCCATCTGACGGGCCAGCAGCAGCTTGGTGCCGACGCCATCGGTGCCCGAGACCAGTACCGGGTCGCGAAACCGATTGCCCAGGTGAAACAGACCGCCGAACCCGCCCAACCCGGTCATGACTTCCGGGCGGCGGGTTTTCTCGACCAGCGGCTTGATCTTTTCAACCAGGGCGTTGCCGGCATCGATATCGACGCCGGCCGCGCGGTAACTCAGGGATTCGGGTTTGTCATCGCTCATGCGGTGCAGCCGGGGTGTACATTCAGGTGACTATTGTGACCGATTCGACCCTGGAGGTGGGCGGTCAGAACGGCAAGACGACGAGCGCGGCCGGATTCTGCTAATTTACGGATTGACCTCGCGCTGCCCGTGGATTGCCGGCCTGCCATGTCAGAAAGTCCGACTATTGAAACCGACGGTGATCTTCCGGGCGTTCTGCGACTGGCGGGTGCCTGGCAAGTGGACTCGGTCGCCGGCATCCAGGCCCGGATGGATCGCCTGCGCAGCCAGGCCGAGCATCTTGATGCCAGCCGAATCGAACGCCTGGATGCTGCCGGCGCCTGGCTGCTGGTGGACCTGGCCAGTCGCCTGGGTGTGGAACTTTCAGATGTCGAATTGAATGAGGAACATCGCGCCCTGGTCGAGGCCGTCGCGCGGGCCGGCCAGGATGCCGACCCGCCGGATTCGCCCATCGAGCCCGGATGGCGGCGCTTTTTCGGCGGCATCGGCCGGACGATGGTCGACGGCGGCCATCATTTCATCAAACTGACCGGATTTCTGGGGCTGAGCCTCGCGGCCCTGGTCCGAGTGCTGCTTCGTCCCTCGCAATGGCCGGTCACGGCCACGGTCCACCACATGCAGCAGACCGGGCTGAATGCCCTGCCGCTGGTGGTCTTGCTGAGTTTTCTGGTCGGCGCGGTGGTCGCTTTTCTCGGCGCCACGGTGTTGCGCGATTTCGGCGCCGAGCTGTTCGTGGTCGACCTGATCACCTATGCGTTCCTGCGCGAGTTCGGCGTATTGTTGACCGCCATCCTGCTGGCCGGGCGCACGGCCAGCGCCTTCACCGCCCAGATCGGCACCATGAAAAGCCGTGAGGAAATCGATGCCATTCGCACCCTCGGGCTCGATCCCATCGTCTTGCTGGTCTTGCCTCGCCTGATCGCATTGCTGATCATGCTGCCGGTGCTGGCAGTGGCGGCCACGGTGGCCGGATTCCTCGGCGGCTTGCTGGTATCGGTGACTTCACTGGATATTCCGGCCGACCTGTTTCTTTCGCGTGTCGAAGAAACCATCTCCTTGCGTCACTACCTGGTAGGGCTGATCAAGGCGCCGCTGTTTGCCCTGGTCATTGCCCTGGTGGGCTGCCTGGAAGGTTTCAAGGTGGCCGGCACCGCCCAGTCCGTGGGTGAGCGAACCACATCGGCGGTGGTCCAGAGCATTTCCCTGGTGATCATCATCGATGCCCTGGCGGCGGTGTTCTTCATGGAGATCGGCTGGTGAGCGAAAAGGCCATATCAATCACCGGACTGAAAAACCA
Organism: Gammaproteobacteria bacterium; assembly: GCA_003561495.1. Lineage (GTDB taxonomy): Bacteria > Pseudomonadota > Gammaproteobacteria > Xanthomonadales > Wenzhouxiangellaceae > Wenzhouxiangella. The sequence goes on along the minus strand of PWWM01000175.1, from coordinate 5,860 downwards.
GTTCGGTCGCCAGGTGGTCCACGAGAACCTGGACCTTGATGTCACCCAGGGCGAGATTCTCGGCGTGGTGGGCGGATCGGGCACCGGCAAATCGGTGCTGATGCGAGCCATTCTGGGGCTGCGGCCACCCCAGGCCGGCGTCATCAAGGTGTTTGGTCATCGGGTCGACGACCGTCCCGGCTCGCGTGACTGGCTGCGCCGCCACAGCGGCGTATTGTTCCAGGACGGTGCGCTGTTTTCTTCGCTGACGGTGAGTGAAAACGTGGAGGTGCCGCTCAAGGCGCATTTTCGGGATCTGCCGGCCGGTTTGCGTCGCGAGCTGGCCTTGCTCAAGATACGTCTGGCCGGCCTGTCGGCTGAAGCCGCGCCCAAGCTGCCGTCCGAGTTGTCCGGGGGCATGCGCAAGCGCGCCGGCCTGGCCAGGGCCTTGGCCCTGGATCCCGAACTGCTGTTTCTCGATGAACCCACGGCCGGTCTGGACCCGATCGGCGCGGCCGCCTTCGACGAGTTGCTGGCCACGCTGAGCAAGGCGCTGGGTCTGACGGTGTTTCTGATTACCCACGACCTGGACACGTTGTATTCGATCTGTGATCGGGTGGCGGTCATCGGCGAGGGGCGGATTTTGACTGTGGGATCTATTGACGAGGTCGAAGACTATGATCATCCCTGGGTGCAGGACTATTTTCACGGCCCAAGGGCTCGGGCGGCTCGCAACACCCAATAAGCGGGCTTGGTGTAGGATGAGGTTCCGGCAAATTTTTCGGGGTGCGGTATGGAAACCAGAGCCAATCATGTATTGATCGGGATGTTCACCCTGGCCGGGCTGGCGCTGATCGTGGCGCTGGGCCTGTGGTCGGCGCGATACCAGGCCGCAGCCGCCTTTTCCGATTATGAAATTCGCTTCGGCCAGGCCGTGACCGGCCTGTCGGTGGGCAGCACGGTCCAGTACAACGGCATCAACATGGGCAGCGTCAGGGAGCTTTACCTGAACCCGGACGATCCCCGCCAGGTGGTCGCCGTCGTGCGCCTCAAGGCCGAGGCCCCCGTGCGCACTGACACGACGGCCCGATTGAGCATCTCGGGCCTGACCGGCGTGGCCCTGATTCAGTTACGAGGTGGTGATCCGGACAGCCCACGCCTGTCCAAGGAGCCAGGCGAGGACCTGCCGGTGATCGTGGCCGAGGAATCACCACTGCAACGTCTCATAGAGGCCTCCGAGGACATTGCCAGCACGGCCAGTGAAGTCATGCTGCGCCTGCTGGATTTCCTGAGCGAGGAAAACGCCGATCGCGTCGCGACCACGCTGGACAATATCGATGAATTTGTCGTCGCCCTGGGCACCGAAAAGGACCTGTTCGGCGATATCGTGCGCAACGCCCATCGCGGCAGCGAACAGTTGGTCGAAGTGCTGACCGGGGCGTCGAAAGCGGTCGATGACATCGTCATGGCCCTGGAAGGCATCGAGGACAATGTCATCAAGATTCTGCCGGATCTCAGCGAAGATCTGAGCGAAACGCTCAACCAGTTTGCCTCGCTTTCACGGCGGCTGGACCAGGTCATTGCCGACAACGAGCAGGCCTTGTCGGAGTTTGGCACCGAAGGTTTGGCCCAATTCGGTCCCGCCCTGCAGGAGTTCCGTTACCTGATTCGGGAGCTATCGCGGGTCAGCACCCGCTTTGAACGCCACCCGACCCGGTTCCTGCTGGGCGGTGACCAGCCCGAGGAGTACAACCCGAGATGAAATATCCAGCGATGATTCGCCTGGCCGGCCTGACGGTCGCAGTCCTGGCCTTGTCAGCCTGCATGCTGGGTGGACAGCCCGCGCCGGTGACCATCATGGCGCCCAGTGTCACCTTGCCGGAAGATTTCCGGGCCGAGGCGGTGGAATGGTCACTTCAGGTTCAGCGCCCGGTTGCCGATCAGATGCGCGATTCGGAAAGGCTGCTGGTACGGCGCACACCGTCACGTTTGCAGGTCTACCCGGGGGCGGCCTGGCTGGACAGCGTGCCGGAAATGTTGCAGTCGCTGATGATCAGAACGCTGACCGACTCGGAAGGGTTCGAGGGCATTGGCCGCGGTGGTGGTTTGCGCGCCCGATATAGGCTGGTGACCGAGATCCGGCATTTCGAGGCGGTCGATGACGGTGGCGCTGATCTTGGCGTGGATCTGGTCGTCCAGGCCAGTCTGGTCCATCAGCGCAGTTCGCGGCAAGTCGCCAGTCGAATGTTCAGACATTCGGGTCGTTCGCGGGGCAAGGAAATCGGCCCCTTGATCGAGACCTGGGAGACCGTACTCAATGAATTTCTTGTCGATCTGGCCGGCTGGGTGCTCGAGGAGGGTGCGCTAGCCGATGGCGAGATCGGGCCCGGGGATGAAGAAGACCGACGTCGCTGGCGCGATCGCAGTCGCTGAACTCAGGGAGCCTCTTAGAGGCTTCCTGGCAGGGTCTCAAGCGCGGGTGATCAGGTCGTGTGCTTTAATCACATGCGATTGGCCGGCCAGTTTCAACAGAGGTTCCAGTCTTCGGAGCAAGTCGGGCAATTGTTCCTGAACGCTGTCGATGTCTCCGCGCTGCAGTCGTGACAGCGCCTCTTCCAGATCCATGGTCACGCGGGTCGAGTGATCCCCCGGTTCGGGCTTGGGCGCCAGGCCCGAGCGCAGAATCTGTTCGGGATCCATCGACCCGTCCAGCGGCGGCTCCTGGATTGAAAAATGGCATTCGATATTCAGCGTCCGCCCATCTGCATCAATGCCCAGTGCCTCAAGATCGGGTGCGAATCGCTCGCGAAGTACCTCGGCGCCGGCCGTGTCCGTGGCCGGCAGGATGAAGCAGAATGTCGATGTTCCGGTTCGGCAAATCGTGTCCTCGGCGCGAATGATGCTCTTGAGCGTCGATCCGATTCGCTCCAGTGCACGACAGGCATAGGGTTCGCCGAGCTCGCGAATCAAGCGGGTCAGGCCGGACAAGTGGAGATGCATCAGGGTCAGGGCCTGTCCATGACGACGGGCGAAACTGATCGCCTGGGCCAGTCGCTGGCGACAGTAATGGCGAGTACCCAGACCGGTTGCCGGATCGGTGTGCTGATGCTGCTCGAGCTGATGAATTCTGCGCACTGCCTCCTTGTGACTGGCATGGGCCCGGGCACGGGCCAGCAGCTCACTGGCGCGGAACGGCTTGCTGATGAAGTCGGTGGCGCCAGCTCGTAAGGCGCGTTGCCTCTCCTGTTCAAGTTGATCGGTGCTGGTCACAATGATGACCGGCAGCTCGCGGAGCCGTGATTGTTCACTGCCACGCAGGGACTCAAGCAGGTCATAGCCGCTTTCGCCGGGCATGTTCAAGTCGCAGAACAACACCTGGATGGTTGGGTCGGCGCACACCAGGTCATGGGCCTGGCTGGCATTTTCGGCCAGCACCAGGTCGAAGTGTTCAGCCAGCATCTTGCGAGCGGCCAGACGGATCAGCTTGCTGTCATCGACAAACAGGATGCGCGCCTGAATGCCTGGTTGGGTTGACTCGAACGCTTTCATGGGAAAGAAAGCAGCAATCGCCGTGCCATGCCAGGCGCGATCAGGTCGGAAGTCACGGTTTCAGATCGTTTTTTGCCGGCTGCTGACCGATGCAGGCGGTTCAGCACCGGTTCGAAGTGACCAAACGGGGCCGCCTATTGCCCGGTTTTGTCGCCGTCCTGATTCTTCTCGTGCATGCTTTCGGCCAGGGACAACAGGGGCTTGAGGCGGGCGAAGATTTCCGGGAGCACGGCCTTTAATTGCTCGGCCTCACCCTGTTCGACCAGTTCCAGGAGGCTTTCCAGATGATCCGACGGCGAGGCCAGCAGCGCATCGGCGCCGGTCGGCGTGATTTCCTCGCTGGGAATGATCAGTAATGCACCCATGTTCTGCCGAATTCGGCGAACGACATCGCTGACCGGTTCCTCATGTTCGGAATGGACTTCCTCGACATGAAAACGGGTCGAGATCTCGGTCAAGTCTCCCCCATCCAGCATCCCCAGGGCATCGAGTTCGGGGACCAGTCGGCAACGCACCGCTTCAGCGCCGTTGGCATCGGTGTTCGGCAGGATGAAACTGAAGGTCTCGGGTCCGGTTCGGTAGACGGTATCTTCCTGACGCACGGCTCTGCCAAGCATGCGCCCGAACCTGACCATACGCCCCAGGCGCATGGGGCGTTCCATGTTCTGCAGGGTGCCGGCCAGCCCATCAAGGTGCATGTGAACCAGGCTCAACGGCAGTTCATGGCGATGGGAAAAACTGATCGCCTGCCCCAGTCGTTCAAAAAAGTATCTCCGGTTTCCCAGGCCGGTTTCGCCGTCGCGATTGTGCTGAAGCTGCAACAACTTCAGTCGCTCCAGCGCAACCGCGCCGCTGGCATGCGTCCGGGCCCGGGCGAGCAACTCGCTGGGCCGGAAAGGTTTCTCTATGAAGTCGGTCACGCCCCGGTCCAGCCATTCCTCGCGTCGGGATTCGCTGACCTGGTCTCCAGTGATCACAACCACCGGTGTCTCGGAGATCCGCCGGCTGGAGGTGGTGCGGATCCGCTCGAGCAGGTCGGGCCCGGGCTGGGATTGGGGCGCCGACTCGTCAAGATTGACGAAAATGACCTGAATCAGCGGGTTGTCCAGCAACGTGGTCCAGGCAGCTTCACAGGTTTCGGAAAGAACGACTTCGAACTCCTTGCCGAGTATTCGCTCAGCAGCCTTGCGCATCAGCCGGCTGTGTTCGACAAACAACAGATGCGGGCGCGGCAGCGCATTGGGTGGGCTGGAAGGACGACTCATCGTTCGGTGGCAGGTTTCACGGCAGCAAGGATAACCCAGCCCCGGCTCAGGGTATCGACCAACGGGCCTCCTGGCCGCGTGCATCGACATGGACGAACGGGCCGCGATGAGGTCGCGGACCATATAGCCCAAGTCCGCCATGCAGGCGTTGGTGCTTGCGGGTCTGGTAGATCTCCTCGATGATGCCCAGGAGCATCTTCGCATCTCGTAGGTCGCTCTTGCCGTTGCCGGTCAGGTCATCCATGCGACCGTTGCCATTGGTGTCAATGAAGATATCTGCTGCGCCGCCCCAGACATGACGCGAGTACCGGCCGTTGCCGATGGCCTGGTTGTACCAGGGTGTGCGGTAGCCGCTCATGACGTGAAAACCATCGGTGCGGATGCCGCGCTCATTGACCTCGGACAGGATGATCTCCAGCTTGGCCACCAGCGCCTCGCGCAGTACCAGGTACTTCGGCCAGTGGTCCGGTTGCTGCTTGCACAGGAACTGCCCGAGCGTGAAATGCGGTGAAACCGGCAAATCAACCATTTCCGGGGTGATTTCAACAAAGCCTGCAGGGGGCAGGTAGATCGGATTGCCGCGCAGCGGTTTGGCCGGGTACTGGCCGATCCGGTATCCATTCAGGTAGCCATTCTTGACTTGGCCGGCCGGCACCATCACCACCACGTTCAGGATCATCGGCGCATGGCCATCGGGCTGGATGCGCAGCACCTGCAGGCCTTGCCGGGTTGGTGCGCGCCAGATTCCTCCGCGGGTCGTTGAGCCTGTCAGCGTTCCCTCGCCGGGGTCAATGTCGACCGTCGTTGTTTCATCGACGTGAACACGGATCTCGTAATCCTGGTCCGGCATGACAAAGAAGGCAAAGGTCTGCCAGTCCACCTGCTTGCCGTTGAAGTTGACGGCATAGTCCAGACGGGCCGGGTCGAAAGGGGCCGGATTGGCGATGCCCGGCAGCGGAAGCATTGCCATGACTGACAAAAGCATGAACAGGAGTTTCAAACGAGTAATCCTCAATGGGTTGACAGACTGGCGGGGTGGCCATCGAAATCGGCAGAAACGTTCAGTG
>PWWM01000025.1 GCA_003561495.1 Gammaproteobacteria bacterium | reverse complement strand
GGACCCGACATGCGAAACGAGCAGAGCATCCTGCTGCTGGAGCTGACCACTGAAGGCCACCTGGCCATGGTTGCGGGACGTGGTCTGGAATTGGTCGACCCGGACCAGACCGATCATTCACGAACTATTCGGCCAACCCGGTTCGGTCACTCCGATGACGGCATTGAAGGCCTTGCGACAACCAGTGATGGTTCGATCTGGATGGTGCTGGATACCTCACTGGTTCGATTTCATCCGGACGCGGATGACTGGGAAGTCCTGTTTGACGCCGGCGAACGGGAGACGGGGGAGCGTCGAGATGCCCAGTTTCATATGGTCGAAGATCACCAGGGCGATTACTGGATGAGCGGGTTATACGGTGTGAGTCGATGGCGACCTGAGACTCAGAGCCTGCAGGTGTTTTTTTACGACCCCAGCGATGATTACAGCATTCCGGCTTCACTGCCGACCTTTGGCTACAACCTGTATGTCGATGACTTCGGGACGGTCTGGGTCGGTAGCCACCTGGGCGGGTTGGTCTATTTCGCACCCCATGCGCATCGTTTCGAGCACATCAGGGACCGCAGTGCGCTCGGGGAAATCCCGTACGCCGGCCACAACATTGTTCGGGGGATCGCCGAGCAGAATCTCGATGATCGGGAATATCTCTGGATTGCACTGGATTCCGCCGGGTTGCGCCAATTGCGGCGAGAGCCCGATGGTGGATACGATTGGGTGAGGAGTTTCCATGCCAACGGTCCCCAAGACGAGCGATTGCCGGGTGATCGTTTATGGGAGGTCGTCGTTGACCCGCTCAGCGACCTGGTCTGGGTGCTGGAGAGCGAATACCTGGTGGCTATTGATCCGCATCAATCCAAAGTTGTGGCAACGGTTCCGGTGCCACTGGCCAAAGAGCGTGGACGTGCGAAGAGGATGCGTTTTTCGAAAGACGGTTCCGCATTGTGGGTGGCCACTGCTCGAGGGGTGGAAAAGTTTCATGTTGGTGAGGAACGCACCCGACTCAGGCGCTGCTCACGTTCTCCTGGTTTGCATGGTCAGCGAATCTACAACCTGCTCGAGATTGATGAGGGTCGCATTCTGGCCGCCGGGAGAGACGGTCTGGGTTTGATTTCCTTTCATGGTGAATCATCCGAGAGAGTGATTACCAGTGAGGCGCTGGGGGTCGGCCCATCCGAAGAATTTTTCGGGCTATCCATGGCCCCGGGCGGTGGCGTCTGGGTGGGTTCCGGTTCGAGTGGGCTGGCCCATGTTCAATTCGATCCGTTCGACAACGACTCACCAACAGTGCAGTGGTACGGACGCGAGCATGGATTGGTGGATGAAACCATTTATGCCATTCTGCGGGAGCCTGCCGGGCAGTTGTGGCTGAGCAGCAATCAGGGTTTGATGCGGTTTGATCCACAATCGGGCAGTCTGCATCAGTTCACGCCTCCCGATGGTGTTCAGCATTTCGAGTTCAACAACGCCGTGGCTCACGTGGGGTCTTCGGGACGCTATTACTTCGGTGGCATCAATGGAGTCACGGCTTTTCAGCCTGAAAAGGTCCACACTTTGCAACAGCCTCCCCGGGTCAAGCTGCAGGAGGTGATGATCAACGGTGCCGGCAAGACTCTCGATACCAGCACCCCGGTCAGGCTGAATTTGACTCATGACCAGAACGATCTGGACATTCGCTTTGTGGGACTGCATTTTGCCGACCCCCGCAGAATTCGCTATGCCTACAAGCTTGAAGGGCTGGACCAGGAATGGGGTCAGCCGGGTGACCAGCGCCAGGTGCGCTATGCGGGCCTGGCGCCCGGGAATTACCGCCTGCTGGTTCGCGCTTCCAACAGCGATGGCGTGTGGTCGGATGAACATGAGTTGCTGACAGCAGTTGTTCGGTATCCACCCTGGCAGACGACCTGGGCCTATGTGGCTTATCTCTTGACGGGATTGTTGTTGCTGGCGCTGGCCTATGGCATGCACCGACATCGCCGCATGGTCCTTGAGGATGAAGTCAAGGCCCGAACGCTGAAGCTGGAACAACAGCAGGGGTTGATTCACCGGCAGGCCGAGGAACTCAGGGACGCGCTTGAGGCACGTGGCCAGTTCTTTACCAGCATATCGCATGAGTTTCGAACCCCGCTGACCCTGATTCTGTCCAGCCTGGACCGATTGGAAGCCCAGGGTGGTGAGCCGGCAGCCGTCGAGCGGGGGCGGCGTTATTCGCGATTGCTGCTGGATCTGGTCGATGATTTGCTCGACCTCTCACGTCTTCGGGCCATGACCGAAACCGGGTCGGGTGGCGCCTGGGCGTTGTCGCCGGTGGTGGCGTTCACCGTCGAGGCCTTTCGCCATAACGCCAGCGAGCGTGGCTTGAATTTGCACTCCGAGCTTGAAGAAGCCTGGTGGACCCGTTGCAGCCAGGAGCATGTCGAGAAAATCCTTCTTAATCTGCTTGCCAATGCCATCAAGTTCACTGCGGCCGGAGATACCATCAAGGTTCGCCTGCACGGCGACGATGATGGCGCCATCCTGGAAGTGATTGATACTGGACCGGGAATACCGGCCGAGGAACGAGTACGAATCTTTCGCCAGTTTCATCGCTCCGCCAGTGCGGTCAGCGACCGCATCGAGGGTACGGGAATCGGTCTGGCGCTGGTGAGGGAAATGGCGCTGGTCATGGGCGGCGAGGTGGTGCTCGAAAGCGAGCCGGGTCGCGGCAGCTGTTTTCGTGTGTTGTTGCCTGCTTTCCGGGACGAGACATTGAAGGTGGATGGAGTGGAGTTGTTCAATACCGCCGATCCGCAGATTCCCGAAGAGGTGCCATTGGCTTCCGGAAGCCAGCCATTCTCCGAAAAGGAGGAAACACGATCCGGGCAGGGCGAGGTCGTGCTGGTGGTCGAGGACAACCCCGATCTGCGAGAGCATTTGCGCTATACCCTCGAAGGCCAGTGGAAAATCCTGCTGGCCGCTGATGGGCGGCAGGGGCTCGAGCAGGCCATTGAGCATCACCCTGACCTGATTGTCAGCGACATCATGATGCCCGGGCTCGACGGTTTCGAACTGCTCGAGGCCCTGAGAGCCAATCCCGACACATCTCATATTCCGGTCTTGCTGCTGACTGCACGGCAGGACCGGGAAACTCGCCTCAAGGGCCTGGCCTTGAGCGCGGACGACTTCATGGCCAAGCCATTTGATGACTCGGAATTGAAGGTTCGATTGCAGCGAATGCTGGACAATCGGAAGCGTTTGCGTCGGCATCTTCTGCATGAAACGGCTCGTGCGCAAATGGACAGTGGGCAGGACAATCCGGATCTGGTAGACCGCGACCGTGAGCTGGTCGCCCGGATCAACCAGATTCTGGCGGACAGACTGAGTGAGCCGGAGTTCGATGTTGCCACGCTATGTGAGGCATTGGCCATCGAGCGCCGAACGCTGCAACGCAAGCTCAAGGCACTGACTGGATTGACGCCGGCAGCCTATATCCGTCACTTCCGGCTCGCGCAGGCCCGGCGTCTGCTTCTGGAAACGGACCGCTCGGTCAATGAAGTGGCCCTGCATTGCGGTTTTTCCAGTGCCCAGCACTTCAGTCGGTTGTTTCGAAAGCAGTATCAGGCGCCTCCCGACCAGTGGCGTCAGCAAAATCGCGATGACCAGGACGGGCCAGCTGATTGAAAAGCGGGATTTCACGAGCATTTTTCCGGGTCGAGAATGTCCGAAATCGACACGATTTTGTCCGATATGGATAGTGCTGATTCCCGCTCTTGCCGCTAACCTGTCATGAAAGAATTTGGCTTGCACAGTTGGCGGCGCGCCGAAGTTTCGTTTCCCTCTCGAACGCTCCGGCACGGGGACGCGCCACTTTGAAAAGGGGTCGGGTCGGCTTCCCACGCGGAAACCGGCCCGTTTTTTTGCGCTTGTTGGCCGGTTTCAATCAGGTAGAATCTATGCCATCACGCCACATCAATGCGGTGGATTAGTGATGCTTGACACACAAGCCCCGGCCAGGGTTGCAAAATGAACTCGAATTCCCGCTTCGGCGACCAGACCGATCCCTGCACCCTGTTGCTGCCGGCTTCAATGGCCGATACCGAGGGTCGCGACGGGGCCTGCATGGTGGTGATCCGCGGGGATCGTCTGGGCGCCCGGGTGGATCTCGAGGGCAATGTGGTGATTGGTCGCGGAATCGATGCCGACTTTCAGATCGCATCACGTAGCGTCTCGCGTTCCCATTGCCGAATCGTCGTGCGCGAGGATGGTTTCTGGATCGAGGATCTGCGTTCGACCAACCACACCTATGTCAATGACGAGATGATTGACCAGTGCAAGCTCAAGGATGGTGATCAGGTCAAGATCGGCAAGACCGTGCTGAAATTTCTCGATGCCGGCAACCTGGAAGCCGGCTACCTGGCCGAAATGCGCGAGCACGCCGTGCGTGACGAGTTGACCGGCCTCTACAATCGACGCCACATGATGGCGCTGATGGACGAAGAGATCACCCACGTCCGCAACAACCCGCATGAGCCTCTCTCACTGGCCATCATTGACGTGGACTATTTCAAGAAGATCAATGACGAAATCGGTCATCTGGCCGGCGACGCCGTGCTCAAGCAACTGGCCCGGGTGCTGGATGAAGAGGTGCGAGTCGACGACACCCCCGCTCGCATCGGCGGCGAGGAATTCGCAGTGGTCATGCCTGATACCTGCCTGAACGGCGCTCTGGAGGTTTGCGAAAGGCTGCGTGCTGCCGTTGCCGAACACCCGTTCGATATTGACGGCGCCCCCTCACAGCGGGTGACCGTCAGTGTGGGCCTGGCGGCCTGGACCGAAGAAATGAATACCCGCAGTGACCTGATTCGCGTGGCGGATCACAATCTTTACCAAGCCAAGAGCGGTGGCCGTAACCGGGTCTGCGGTCCACCAGGCCCCGACAATCGCACGCATCATGCCGGGACAACAGGTGACTGATGGCGTCCTAGCGCCGTCGTATTTTTAGGCTGTCCACCGAAAAGCTGGCTTCTTCGCCCTGTCCGGTTCGGATGGGCTGACCCTCGTCGGGGGCCCAGGCCGAGGCGTAGACGATTTCCCAGGTCACCGCAAATTGATCGTTCTGGCGGAGAATGTCATTGCCGGCAGCCACCCTGTTTCCTGTCCGGGTTGGTGGGTCAATAGTGGACTCGGATTCATGCGCATTGGTGATGGCGCCGATTGACTCCAGTTCCTCGAGCAAACCTTGAAGGCTGGAGTACGTGGCGGTCAACCAGTCGGTATCAAGCACCGGTTCCACGAATCCTGCCTGGCTCAGCGCCGAGCCCAGCCGCTGGACATCGCTCAGGTGGGCCATGTCGGGACCGGGTCGGATCGAAAGCCCGGCCTGAAGCAGTTCCGAGAGCGTATCCGGGCCGAGGGTCGATGTCAGTAGCAATCCGCCGGGTCTGAGTATCCGGCGCAGATTGGCGAGGACTGCCGGGTGATCGTCGCAGCCCTGCAGCATCAGGTTCGAGTAAACCAGGTCAAATGTTGAATCCGCCAGAGGCAATTGCATCGCATTGCCGATCACCGGATCGAAACGCTTCTTCCACCAACCTCGTTTCTTGACCGATTGTCTGATCATGGGCATGACCCGATCCATGGCGACGATGTCTGCCTCAGGAAAGCCTTCATGCAGGGCAACGGACTGTGCACCGGTGCCACAGCCCAGATCAAGAATCCGCTTCGGCTCAAAGTGGATATCGTCCAGACGTTGCTTCAGGCGCTGGCCGACTTCTGCCTGTATGGCTGCGTGCTGGTCGTAGGTCCCGGCAATGCGACTGAAAACCGAATGCAGCGTTTCTGCTTCAGTACTCATGTCTTGATTGCCGTCGGGTTCGGAAACTGTCGACCGGGAGCACGATGAATGGATTCCTTTCGGTGATAAGCTTGATTTCGAACCTGGCATCTTACTCGACGCGAATGATGCAGTAGGTTGATTTGGATATCGTCATGGACTTGTGAACGTGCAGTCGTTGCTCAAGATGGACTCCTGGTTGTATCCACCGGTCTGCGTGATCTGTGGTCTGGCGGGCCGGGTCGGCCTGGATTGTTGCCCGGACTGTCAGGCAGATCTTTCGCGGCCTCGGGCTTGTTGCCGGCGCTGTGCCCTGGAGACCGCGCGTACGGTGGACCTGTGTGGTCGCTGCACGACCCGCCTGCCGGCTTTCGATGCGGCCTGGGCCGGATTTGCCTATCGGGGTGCGATCGAGACCTTGATCACCCGCTTCAAGTTCCAACGCGACCTGGCCGCCGGTCGGGTCCTGGCCAGGCTGATGGCCGAGGCGCTGGCCAGTCAAAAGACTGTCCGTCCCGACTTGATGGTGCCGATTCCACTGCATCCTCGTCGCCGATTGGGGCGCGGTTTCAACCAGGCTGAACTGCTGTGCCGAGACCTGCAATCCCACTTCGACGGCTTGCCATGGGCTTCGGTGCTCAGGCGCAAACGCCCGACGAGGGCCCAGTCTGAATTGCCGGCCGATCGTCGTCGCGGCAACGTACGCGGGGCATTCGATATCACCCGGCTGCCTCCCGGCACCTCGCATGTCAGCCTGGTCGACGATGTCATGACCACCGGGTCGACCTTGAATGAGTGCGCCCGGGTGCTCAAGCGCGGCGGGGTCCGGCGGGTGGATGTGTGGGGGGTGGCGAGGGCTTAAAGAGGGGAAGACGGGAGACGGGAGACGGAAGACGATTATTGGATTAAGTGGGAGGTGGCTATTCCGACAAAAATGAACAGGCCGATCCAGTGGTTGCTGAGGAAGGCTCTGAAGCAGGCGTGGGGGTTGCGTTCGCGGATGCGCCAGAGTTGGAGTTGGAAGTGCAGGAAGGCCAGGGCGATGGCGGTGAAAAAGGCGGGGTGGGGCAGGTATTGCAGACCGATGATGACCAGCAGGGCGACTTTCAGGCCCATGAGCATGGCGATGATGGGGACATCCATGCGACCGAAAACGATTGCGGTGGATTTGACGCCGGCCTGAAGATCTTCGGCACGATCGGCCATGGCGTACTGGGTGTCGTAGATCAGCGTCCAGCACAGGTTGGCGAAAAACAGCCACCAGGCCAGAGAAGGGACCTGGCCGGTTTCGGCGGCGAAGGCCATTGGAATGGCCCACCCGAACGCCACACCCAGGGCGATCTGGGGAAAATGCGTAAAGCGTTTGTAGAAGGGGTAGGTGCCGGCCAGGAGTACGCCACCGAAGGCCATCAAAACGGTCAGGCGATTGGTCATCAATACCAGGGCCAGGGCGATCAACAGCAACACCACCAACAGGATCAGGGCCTGGTGTGGTCGAATCTCACCGGCGGCCAGCGGGCGGGAGCGGGTGCGCTCGACCAGTGGATCAATGTCGCGGTCGGCAAGGTCATTGACCACGCAACCGGCGGCACGCATGACGACCACGCCCAGGGTGAAGATGATCAGGTTCTTCAGGCTGGGCAATCCGCCGGCGGCAAACCACAAGCCCCACCATGTGGGCCACAACAGCAGGGCGATGCCAATCGGGCGATCGAAACGCATCAATCGCAGCCAAGGACCCAACGGGCCGTGGAAAATGCGCGCGCTCAGGCGAAATTCCATATCTCACCCGCTCGCCGACCGCGCTGGTTCAAAAGCACGGAATTTCCCTTTGTGTCGAGCCTGGAGAGGCCCGGACGATAAAGCGCCACGGTGAACGCTCATCGGCGTCGATGCGGTAATCCACCCAGTAATGCGACACCGTTTCGCGACGCACCTGCAAGCGGGCATCAAACCCAAGTGCCTGAAGACTCGTTTGACGTCTGCGGGCATTCTCGATGTCTTCGAACAGCCCGACCGAAATGGTGTTCTGAAACTCGCCACTGGTGACAATGAAAAAATCCTCGACGCCGCGCTCGCTGAGCTGTTGGGTCAGGCCAACGGCCTGGGAACGACTGTTGGCGGGCACAAACACACGCCAGCCGCGATCCATATCCGCCGTGGTCTCGCGGGTCCGGACTTCACTGGCGAAAGGTCGCAGTCGATCCTGGGCATTTTCCAGCATCATTTCCGATGACAGGGGTCCGATGGTATAGCATTGCTCCGCGCCATTGGCTTGTTCCCGGCTGCTGATCTCGGTGACCAGTTCCAGCGTGGGCAATGAGGGATCCAGGGGAGCAATTTCGCGCGGCTGGGGGTCTGCCACCGGCGGATCGGAAAAAGCGAATAGCACCAGGACCACCAGGTTGGCGGCCAACAGAAGGATCAAGGCGGCACGCCAGATCATGACGCTCTTGTGGTCAGGGCCAGCCCACGCAAGACCAGCAGTTCATCAATTCTGGGTGGCGGACTTAGAAAGTCGGCCACCTTTCGGCCATCGCCACCGGTGATCCACACCTCGGGCGTTCTTCCCAGCACATCCGAGGCGGCCAGCAAGGCCCGGTCCAGCGCAGCGCTGATCTGGATCATCGTGCCGGCCGCGATGGCCCGCGCCGAATCCGTGGCTGGTGGCAGGAAGTCTTCTGTGACATCACTTGCCGAGGCACTCAACTCGGCCAGCCCGGGCGCCTGTCCGAACAAGCCCTTGCGCAGGATCTGCAGACCGGCCAGGATCCACCCGCCAAGATGGATGCCGCGGTCATCGACAATATCGACCGTCACGGCGGTGCCACAATCAATTACGCAAAAACCCTGTTCGGTTTCCGCCCAGGGCGACTGCATGGCCAGCCAGCGATCGCAGCCCAGTGTGGTGTAGGCAGGTTTGATCGGCAAATCGAAAGCTCCCAGGCGCACGACCTGCAAGGGTAACCCGCGTTGCCCGGCCAGGGTGGTCGCCGAAGTCAGACTGGCCGGACTGCACTGGCTGGAAAGCCAGACCCGCTCAGCCTGGCCGGAGGCCAGGTCGCGGTCCAGATCGTCAAGACGGTCCAGAGGGCAGGATCGGGCCGATTCATCGATGACCTTGCCATCGTCCGCCAGTACCCACTTGGCACGCGAGTGTCCCAGATCGAGTAACCAGTCAGACGGCACGGACACTGACCTCGCCGCTATTGACCAGAATCGGGCCGTCCTCACCGATCAGGCGAAGTCGTCCCTGTTCGTCGATTCCGTCGGCCAGTCCCTCCAGCGTCTCACCCATGGGCATGAGAACCCGGACCACCCGACCGGACAACTCATCCATCTCGCCCCAGCGCTCCATCAGCGGCACGAATCCGTGTTTCTGGAACATCCCGATGTGGTCGATCAGGTCGTCGATCAGGGCAACCGCCAAATCATTTCGGCTGACCCGAACACCCTGGCGGTACAGATCGCTCCAGGGTTGGTCGATGTCCTGTTCGGCGCCCAGGTCGACATTGATGCCGATTCCGAAGACGGCGTTACAGGGGCCGTCGCTGGTGCCGCTGATGTCAATCAGGCAGCCGCCGAGTTTGAGGCCGTTGATGAGAAGATCATTGGGCCACTTCAGC
>PWWM01000001.1 GCA_003561495.1 Gammaproteobacteria bacterium | reverse complement strand
CGGTTCGTCGCTGGAGGGCACCGGCTGATCCAGCGCCACCACCATGCCGGGATGGGTGCCGTAGGTGATGGTCGGGGCGATCTCGTCGGCATCGAAGCGGTATTCCTTGTCAAACTTCGCACCCGGATCACTGGCCAGTTCCAGCCAGCCGCGGGCGGCCTGTTCGAATTCCTCGCCCTGCGGGCAATGGGCACGGCCGCGCAACCAGTCGATGGTGGTCTGATCGGGCGCGATCAGTCCGGCGCGCGCGCCGGCCTCGATGGCCATGTTGCACACCGTCATGCGGCTTTCCATGTCCAGGGCGCGAATGGCGCTGCCGGCGAATTCGATCACGTGGCCGGTGCCGGCATCCACGCCGATCCGGCCGATCAGGTGCAGAATCAGGTCCTTGGCGCTGACCCCGGCGCCGAGACGCCCGTCGACGGTGATGCGCAGGGTTCGCGGACGGCGCTGCAACAGGCACTGGGTGGCCAGCACATGACCGACCTCGCTGGTGCCGATTCCGAACGCCAGGGCGCCGAAAGCCCCGTGCGTGGAAGTATGCGAATCTCCGCACACGATGGTCATGCCGGGCCGGGTCAGACCCAGCTCCGGCCCCATGACGTGGACCACGCCGCGATTGGGGCTGTCCCAGTCATGCAGGGTGATGCCATGCCGGTCGCAGTTGTCCATCAGGGTGCGCACCTGCTCCCAGGCCTGTTCGCTGGCGTAGCGACGCTGGCCCTGGAGATCGGCCGCCCAGGTCGGTGTGGAGTGATCCATGGTCGCCACGGTCAGGTCGGGTCGGCGCACCTTGAGGCCGCGTTCGTCGAGCTCGGCGAAGGCCTGCGGGCTGGTGACCTCGTGAATCAGGTGCAGATCCACATGGATCAGGGCCGGGGCCTCGGTGGTTTCGGGGCGGACCTGGTGGGCCTCCCAGAGCTTGTCAAACAGCGTTTGCGACATGGGGCAACTCCTGCGGGTTCATTTCGGTTTGGGTAAAACGGGTCAGCCAGCCGTGGAGGTCCGGGGTGGAACCATCGAACAGGCCGAAGAATCGATCCTGCAGCCGGCGGGTAATCGGGCCGCGACCACCGGCCCGGACGGTGATGCCGTCGACCGAGCGGATCGGCGTGATTTCAGCCGCCGTGCCGGTAAAGAAGGCCTCGTCGGCCAGGTAAAGCATTTCCCGGGGCATGGGTTGCTCGCGCACCTCCAGGCCCAGGTCATGGGCCATATGCATGACCGAATCACGGGTGATGCCGCCGAGAATGGAAGCGGCCACCGGCGGGGTATAAAGCCGGCCGTCGCGGACCAGAAACAGATTTTCACCCGCGCCCTCGCTGACCAGTCCGTCGTGCGACAGGGCAATGCCTTCGCCATATCCGTGGCGCTTGGCCTCGCTGCTGATCAGCGAACCGGACAGGTAATTGCCGCCGGCCTTGGCCAACGATGGCACGGTATTCGGGGCCGGGCGCTGCCAGGAGGTCACGGCCACATCCACGCCCTGCTCCATCGCTTCCTCGCCCAGGTAACGACCCCAGGACACGGCCGCCACCACTACCTCGGTGGCCACGTCCTCTCCGGCGACCAGGCCCAGGCTGCCATAGCCGCGAAACACCACCGGGCGCAGGTAGGCCGACTCGAGTGCATTGTCCACCACCACCTGTTCGCAGGCCGAAAGCAGCGTCTCGCGATCAAACGGCATGGGAATGCGGTGAATGCGGGCCGAATCGAACAGGCGGTCGATATGTTCGGTGAGACGAAACGCGGCCGGACCTTCAGGTGTGGCGTAGACGCGAACGCCCTCGAACACGCTCGATCCATAGTGGATGGCGTGACTGAGCACGTGCACGGTGGCGTCCTGCCAGGGCAGCAGTTGGCCGTTTTTCCAGATGGTTTTTGATGCCTGTATTGCCATTGAGTGGAGCTCCTGGTGGTGGATTTGATTTCGTTTCTGGTGATCAGGGATGGGCCGTCGCGACCCGGGGCGCCTCATGCGCAACCGGGTCGGGGCTGGAACGAGTGACATCCGCCCTTGGATTGCGGCTGGCCCGGTTGAGAATCTCGATAAAGGCCTTGGCGCAGGCGGCGACGATATCGGTGTCCACGCCGCGGCCGGAATACTGGGTCCCGTCGATGCGCGCCGTCAGCGCCGCCTCGCCCTGGGCATCCTCGCCCTCGCTGACCGAACGCACGCGCATGCTGATCAACTCGAATTCGGTGCCGGTGGCACGCGCCATGGCCTTGAGCACGGCATCGACCGGACCATCGCCGGTGGCCGCCTCGGTCACGCTTTGTCCATCCGGACCCCTCAGGGCCACGGCCGCACTCGGCAACTGACCCTGCCCCATGCTGCTGGTGGTCTGCAGGCCGACCAGCTGCCACGGCCCGGCCCGGTCGCCCTGGCCGCCGGCAATCAGCGCCTCGATATCGGCATCGAAGACCTGGCGTTTGCGATCGGCCAGGTCCTTGAAGCGCACGAACAACTGCTCGAGTTCGGTCTCGGCCAGTTCAAAGCCCAACTCGCGCACCCGGTCGGCCAGTGCGTGGCGACCGGAGTGCTTGCCCAGCACCAGGGTCGAACGACTGATGCCGACATCCTCCGGGCGCATGATTTCGTAGGTTTCGCGATTGGCCAGCATGCCGTGCTGGTGGATGCCGGCCTCGTGGGCAAAGGCGTTGTCGCCGACAATGGCCTTGTTGGCCGGCACGAAACTGCCGATGATGGCGGCCAGTTGTCTCGAGGCCGGATAGAGCTTGCGGGTGTCGATGGCGGTGCTCACGCCGAACAGGTCGGATCGGGTCTTCAATCCCATGACCACTTCTTCGAGGGCGCAATTGCCGGCCCGCTCGCCGATGCCATTGATGGTGCATTCGACCTGGCGCGCTCCCGCGGCCACCGCGGCCAGCGAGTTGGCCACCGCCATGCCCAGATCGTTGTGGCAATGGGTCGAGATCACCACCTGCTCGATCCCGCTGACCTGCTCGCGCAAGGTGCTGATGATGCGGTGCATTTCATCCGGCGTGGTATAGCCGACGGTGTCGGGCACATTGATGGTGGTCGCGCCGGCCTCGATCACCGCGCTCATGACCTCGGCCAGGAATTCCGGCTCGGTGCGAATCGCGTCCTCGGCCGAAAACTCCACGTCCTTGCAGAACTCGCGCGCCAGACGCACCCCGGCCACGGCGCGTTGAAGCACCTCGGCGCGACTCATGTTGAGCTTGTGACGGCGATGGATGGGGCTGGTGGCGATGAACACGTGCAGACGACGCTTCTTCGCAGATGAAAGAGCCCGAGCCGCCAGCGGAATGTCGTGGTTGTTGCAACGGGCCAGCGAACAGATGGTCGCCCCCTCGACCTGGCGGGCAACTTCCTGCACGGCATCGAAATCACGCGGCGAAGCGGCCGCGAAACCGGCCTCGATCACATCCACGCCAAGCCCGGCCAGGGTCCGGGCCAGGCGCAGCTTCTGCGCCACACTCATGCTGCAACCCGGCGACTGCTCGCCATCGCGCAAAGTGGTATCGAAAATCACTACCCGGTCGTTGTCATTCATTGTCATGTCGCCTCAGCCCCGCATTTCGTTCGAAGCCAGGCGCCACGGATCGCTCGAAGGCACCAGGTTGGCCAGGGCTCTGGCGCAGTCGGCGACGGTGGCTTGCCAGGGCTCGTGTTCGATGCGTTCGATGGTGATCACGTCATGCAGGCGCGCCACCTGGCGGGCCAGGATTTCCGGGCAACGGCCCTGGCCGCTGACGGCCAGGCGCAGCAGCTGGCCCTCACCGTCGGCGCGCAAGGCCATTTCGGCGATGGCAAAGCCGCGGCGCTGGATCAGGCCCAGGGTGCGCAGCAAGGCGCCCTCGCTGGATTTCAGTCGGATTTCGAAGTGGTTGCTCATCGGGTTTCTCCTTGAATCATGTCGGCGTTGTTCTTTCCGGGGGGCACCAGTGGCCAGACGTTGGCTGTCGGGTCGATGCGTACATGCAGCAGCGAGGGGCCGGGCTCGTTCAGCAGCCAGTCCAGGGCTTCATCGACCTGGTCGCGGCGCTCGATGGTGCGCGCCTGCAGGCCGAAAACTCGCGCCAGCGCGGCGAAATCGGGGTTGTCGCTCAAATCGATCTCTGAATAATTGCCGGCGAAGAACAGCTCCTGCCACTGGCGCACCATGCCCAGCGAGCTGTTGTCCAGCAACACGATGCGCACATCGATGTCGTAGCGCTTCAGGGTGGCCAGTTCCTGGATATTCATCATGATCGAGCCATCGCCGGAGACCACCACCACGGTCTCTTCCGGATGGGCCAGCTTGGCCCCGATGCCGGCCGGCAACCCGTAACCCATCGTGCCCAGGCCGCCCGAGGTCAGGTGGGTGCGCGGGCGACGGAAACGGCAATGCTGGGCCACCCACATCTGGTGCTGGCCGACATCACAGGCGATGGTCAGATCATTTTCGGAGCGCTCACTCATGGCCTTGAGCAGCGCCGGGGCATAGATGAATTCGCCCGGAGCGTCATAGCGCCAGGCATGCTCACGCCGATTCGCCAGGCAACGCGCTTTCCAGGCAGCGATCCGTGCACTGGAATCAAAATCCGCCTGACGCTTGAGTGCGTTCAGATTGCTGATCAGATCGCCGGGCAAGGCCACGTCGGCCTTGCGCAACTTGCCGATCTCGGCCGGGTCGCCATCCATGTGAATGACCCGGGCATGGGGCGCGAACTCATCGAGCTTGCCGGTGGCGCGGTCATCGAAACGCGCGCCGGTGACGATCAGCAAATCGCATTCCTGCACCGCCAGGTTGGCGGCGCGCATGCCATGCATGCCCAGCATGCCGAGAAAATCGGGATGATCGGTAGGCACCGCGCCCAAGCCCTTCAGTGTGCAGACCGACGGAAAACCGGTGCGCTCGATCAGGGCACGGACCTCGTCCTCGGCGCCGGCGATCTCGATGCCGCCGCCCATGTAGAACAGCGGTCGACTGGCGCCGGCCATCGCCTCCACGGCATCGCCGATGGCCGCCGGGACCGCCGTGCTGGTCGGCGCAATACGCGGCATGCGCACCGAGGCCTCGATCTCGGCAACGGTGACATCCTTGGGCACATCGATCAGCACCGGCCCGGGCCGACCCTCGGTGGCCAGATGGAACGCTTCGGCCAGCACTTCGGGGATATCGGCCGTGTCGCGGATGATGTAGCTGTGCTTGACGATCGGCAAGGTGATGCCGAACACGTCCACTTCCTGGAAGGCATCGGTGCCCATCATGGCCGTGGGCACCTGGCCGGTGATGGCCACTACCGGCACCGAATCCAGCATGCTGTTGGCCAGCCCGGTGACCAGGTTGGTCGCACCCGGGCCCGAGGTGGCCATGCACACCCCGGCCTTGCGGGTCACACGGGCATATCCATCGGCCGCCAGGGCCGCGCCTTGCTCATGCCGGGTCAGGATATGGCGGATGCCGGATCCGGGCAGCGCATCGTAGATCGGCATGATGGCGCCGCCCGGGTAGCCGAACACGGTGTCCACTCCCAACTCGGCCAGGCAACGCACCAGCAGCCTGGCGCCACTGATTCTGGCAGGTTGTGGCCGGGCCTCGGCAGTCGATGCAGTCATGGGGTGACTCCTCATGAGGATCTCAGGCAGCCTGCTCTTCGCGGTCTGGCTGGCGCGGCTGCAACCAGCTCATGCGCCCGCGCAAGGCCTTGCCGACCTTCTCGATCTCGTGACCGGTCCGGGCCTTCATCAGGGCGCGATGGCGCGGCAGACCGGCCTGGTTTTCCAGGATCCAGTCGCGGGCAAATTCACCACTGCGGATCTCGGCCAGCACTTCGCGCATGCGCTCACGGGTCGACTCATCGATGATGCGCGGACCGCGGGTCAGATCGCCGAAGGCGGCCGTGTCGGACACGAACTCGTACATCTTGGCCATGCCGCCCTCGTGCAGCAGATCGACGATCAGCTTGAGTTCATGCAGGCATTCGAAATAGGCCACCTCGGGCTGGTAGCCGGCCTCGATGAGGGTCTCGAAGCCCTGGATCACCAGCTCGGCCGTCCCGCCGCACAGCACCACCTGCTCGCCGAACAGGTCGGTCTCGGTTTCTTCGGCAAAGCTGGTGTCCATCACCCCGCCGCGGGTGCCGCCGATGGCGTGGGCATAGGACAGCGCCCGGGCATGGGCCTGACCTGAGGCATCCTGCTCGACGGCGCGCAGACAGGGCACGCCGCGACCTTCCTGGAACTGGCGACGAACCAGGTCGCCGGGGCCCTTGGGTGCGACCAGGACCACATCGATATCGGTACGTGGCTGGATGCAGCCGAAGTGAATATTGAAGCCGTGGGCGAACAGCAGCGTGGCCCCGGCCTGCAGGCGCGATTCGATTTGCCGGTACAACTCCGGCTGGGCCATGTCGGGCACCAGCATGGCCACCAGTCCGGCGCGCTCGGCCGCTTCAGCCGGTTCGGCCACGGCAAAGCCCTCAATCTCGGCCCGCTTCCAGCTCGCACCTTCGCGACGCGCGCCAATGATCACATTGACACCACTGTCGGCCAGGTTGAGGGCATGCGCCCTGCCCTGGCTGCCGTATCCGACCACCGCAACGGTGGTATCGGACAGGGCATTCTTGTGGTGGTCGGTTTCGGTCCAGATTTTCATGCGGAGCTCCTTGCAGTCTGATTTCGGGAAAAGGGAAAAGCGGTCACCGCGCCGGTCGAGGCGCTGGAAACCTGGGCGATATAGCGGGCGTAGGCGCCCTGGGTAACGGCCGGTTCGGGGGCTTGCCAGTCGGCTCGTCGGGCCTCCAGGTCGGCATCGGTGTCCAGGCGCCGGGCATCGACATCGATACGCACTTGATCGCCCTCGGCCAGCAGCGCCAGCGGTCCGCCATCGGCGGCCTCCGGGCAAACATGCCCGATCATGAATCCGTAGGTGGCCCCGCTGAAGCGCCCGTCGGTGACCAGGGCGACCGAATCGCTCAGGCCTTGACCGACCAGGGCGGCGGTCACGGCCAGCATTTCACGCATGCCGGGCCCACCTCGCGGGCCTTCGTAGCGAATCACCACCACATCCCCCGGCTGGATCTGCCCGTCCTGGACCGCGGCAAAAGCGGCATCCTCGCCATCGAAAACCCGCGCCGAGCCTTCGTGCTGCAAACGCCCATGCCCGGCCAGCTTGATCACGCAGCCCTCGGGCGCCAGGTTGCCGTAGAGCACGCCGAAACCGCCGCGCGGCTTGAACGGCTGATCCACCGATCGCACCACCTGCTGGCCGTCACTGGCCCGGGCATCGCGGGTTTCCTCGAACAGGGTCTTGCCGGAACAGGTCATAGCATCGACCAGGCGTTCGGCACGGGCCAGTTCGCGAATGACCAGCGCCGTGCCGCCGGCGGCAAACAGGTCCGGGGCCATGTAGCGGCCGCCGGGTTTCAGATCGGTGATCACCGGCGTCTCGCGAGCGATACGGTCGAATTCATCGAGTTCGAAGGCCTGGCCGGCCTCGCGGGCAATGGCCAGCAAATGCAGGATGGCGTTGGTGGATCCGGCGGTGGCCGTGACCACGGTGGCGGCATTGCGCAGAGCATCCGTGGTGATCAGCGTTCGCGCGCTCATCCCACGGGCGACCATGTTCATGACTTCCTCGCCGCAGCGCCGGGCCTGGGCGGACTTGTCCGGATGCACGGCCGGCACATCGTTGGCGCCCATGGGGGAAAGCCCCAGCACGGTCAACGCCTGGGCCATGGTGTTGGCCGTGAACTGACCGCCGCAAGCGCCGGCGCCCGGACAGGCGGTGTTTTCGATCTCGCCCAGCTCGGTCTCGTCGATGCGTCCAGCCGCACAGGCGCCGACGGCTTCGAACACATCCTGGATGGTGATGGCCAGTTCGTTATGGCGGCCGGGCATGATGGAGCCGCCGTACAGCACCAGGCCGGGCCGGTCCAGCCTGGCCAGCGCCATGGCCGCCGCCGGCAGGGTCTTGTCGCAACCGGCCAGCACCACCACCGCATCCAGGCAATGACCTCGCACCGCCAGTTCGATGGAATCGGCAATGGTCTCGCGCGACATCAGCGAGGCCTGCATGCCTTCGCTGCCCATGGCGATACCGTCGGTGACCAGGATGGTGTTGAACTCGATCGGCGTGCCGCCGGCTTCCCGGATGCCCGCTTTCAGCGGTTCGGCCAGTTCGCGAAGATGCAGGTTGCAGGGCGTAACCTCGCTCCAGGTATTGACCACCGCCACCAGCGGCCGGGCAATGTCGTCGTCACTCAGTCCAGTGGCCTTGAGCATGGCCCGCGCCGGTGCGCGGTCCCGGCCCTTCTTGATTCGATCGCTGTACATCCCTGCAACAAGTCCTTGTATTTTTCAAACACCAGAAACGAAAAAACCCCGCTCCTTTCGGTAGCGGGGTTTGGTGTGTTTTGGTTGTTCTGCTAGTGCTACACGTACCCGCTACCTGTCCCGTTAAGTACGAGAATGGCGATAATGAGTACGAGTACGAGCACCAGCGCGTCGGCCTGGCGAGCTTCGGCCACAAGCGAAACGCCGCCCTTCAAGGCGTCGTTTTCGAAACTCTGAATGAATGTGTGGCCGTCCATGGGTGGCAAGGATGCGCAGCCTCTCACAGCAATGTCAAGCGTTTTTTCAATTCACGTTTAGAACTATAAAGAATATAGCGCTCCCGCAATAGAGGCTTTATTGGGTGCACTTAACCCTATTTTCCGTACAGATAACTGCTTCTTGAGATATTTTGCATATTCTTGCTGTCCATCGGCCAGATCGCCGAGGGTGCTTGCCGCAGTACTAATCAAAGCGCGAAAAGTTTTTCTTTCCCAACAAAACCCTTTTTGCTATGGTTCAGGGCGACCTCGCCAGCAGAGTGCAGACCCATCGACACCCCAACCGAGACCTGGCAGTTCTGGATCGACCGCGGCGGCACGTTTACCGATATCATCGCGCGCCGGCCGGATGGCAAGCTCGAGGCCGCCAAACTGCTGTCGGAGAACTCGGAACAGTATGAGGATGCCGCCGTCGAGGGTGTTCGTCGACTGCTGGAGCTCGATGAAGATCAGGCCATTCCGGATGACCGTATCGAGGCGGTGCGTATGGGCACCACGGTGGCGACCAATGCGCTTTTGGAAAGACGCGGTGAACGTACGGCGCTGATCACCACGCGCGGATTTCGCGATGCCTTGCGCATCGGTCACCAGGCGCGTCCCGACATCTTCGCGCTCGACATTCAACTGCCTGAACTGCTGTATTCGGATGTCGTTGAAGCCGATGAGCGTATTCGGGCCGATGGTGAGGTGCTCCAGGCGCTGGACTCGGAGAAGGTTCGCCGGCAATTGCAGGCCCTGCGCGACGACGGTTACGACGCCCTGGCCGTGGCCCTAGTGCATGGCTATCTGCACGATGAACACGAAAAACAGATTGGCCGAATTGCCCGGGAACTGGGCTTTGCCCAGGTCAGCCTGTCCAGCGAGGTCAGCCCGCTGATCCGCTTTATCGGGCGCGGTGACACCACCGTCGTTGATGCCTATCTCTCTCCGGTACTCAGGCGCTATGCCGAACGGGTGCACAAGCGCCTGGG
>PWWM01000142.1 GCA_003561495.1 Gammaproteobacteria bacterium | reverse complement strand
GGCCTCGCGTGCGTCAAGGGCCTTGGCCCATCGCATCACGTTCGAGTAGGACTCAACCTGCAGAAACTCGGCGGCATCGTAGAGCCGGCCCAGGACCAGTTGCCCGTACCATGGCCAGATCGCCATGTCGGCGATGGTGTAGGTGTCACCGGCAATGTATTCCCGGTCAGCCAGTTCACGGTCGAGTACATCGAGCTGGCGCTTGGTCTCCATGGCATAACGGTCGATCGGGTACTGGAGTTTCTCGGGCGCGTAGGCGTAGAAATGACCGAAGCCGCCGCCTAGAAAGGGCGCTGCGCCCAGTTGCCAGAAAAGCCAGTTCAGACATTCGGTTCGTGGGCCGGGCTTGTCGGGCAGAAAGTGACCAAATTTCTCGGCCAGGTACAGCATTATGGTTCCGGACTCGAACACCCGAATGGGTGGATCGACAGAGTGATCGACCATGGCCGGGATCTTCGAGTTCGGATTGATTTCGACGAATCCCGATGAGAACTGCTGCCCTTCGCTGATATCGATCAGCCAAGCGTCGTATTCGGCATCGTCCAGTCCCAGTGCCAGCAACTCCTCGAACAGGATGGTGACCTTCTGCCCATTGGGCGTGCCGAGTGAGTAAATCTGGTGCGGATGCCTGCCGACCGGCAGTTCCTTGTCGTGCGTGGCGCCGGCCACGGGACGGTTGATGTCGGCAAACTTGCCGCCGCTGGCCTGTTCCCATTGCCACACTCGCGGGGGTGTGTAGGCGTCTGATCTGGTCACGTGGCTATCTCCCAAGTGGGTGTCCGGGTCGAGGCGGCCGCCCGAGGTGAGTATCTCGGGTTTCGTGCTGGGTGACAATGTGATCCTCGAGCGCACAGACCAGCTCGTGATAAGCCCGTTGCTCGTCACGGCGAGCCTGACGGTAGCGTCGCAGGGCTTGAACGCTGTCCCGGCTCAGCTTGTTGTTGCGAGCGTAATCATCCGCCAGCCGCAGTATCCACTCACGATGCAACTCGACATACTTCATGGCCAGAGACGGCCCCGGTACCGTACCCAGTGCGGTCTTGACCGGGGCTGGAAGGTTTTCCAGAGCGCCGACCATTTTGCGAGTCAGGGCGCGGTTAGCGGATTTGAATCGCTCCAGCATGGTTCAAGCTCCCCCCGGTTCAGTCCCGGCGTGATAATTCGTCGTCGATGGCATTGAGGAAATCGTTGTAGCGCGCCTGCTCCTTGAGCAAAGCGGCATGGTACTTGCGCAAGGCCTTTCTGGCTCCGATCGGCAGCTTGCCCCGGCGGTCCATTGCGTCGGCCTGGTGAAGTACTGTCCATCGTTGCAAGCCCACGAATGTGCTTGCCCGGCCTGCTGTCTGTCCCAGGGTCGCCGCGAACGGGATGAACTGACCAACCAGGCCAAGAGCCAGTCGAGCAGAGGCCGGAATACGCGAGACCTGATCCAGATAATTGCGGGTGCGTTGAAAATTCCCGCGCAGAAAGTGTTCGCTCATCAGAAACCCTCCTGCTCCATTTCCGTGGCAATCGGCAACAGCGCCAATCGAAGCCGATCGTAGGTCTCCTGCTGTACCGGATTGCTGAATACGATGCCTTGAGGTTGCACTCGCCATGACCCCTCGGCCTGCTCGAACAGGGTCAGTAACTCGTCGACCAGTGCGGCCTCTTGATCCAGCAATGCATCCATGTCCCCGGCGGCATCGATAGAGCCGAAGAATGGACTGATCAGCAAGTCGAGCAACTCCTCATCCAGATCAACTGATGCTTCCAGTGATGCGTGACCCGACTTGAACGCCTCCAGCCGGTCCCTGTTGGTCTGAAGTTGTTCTTCGATGCAGTCCCTCAGCCGCCCGGCGCTTTCGCGGTCCAACGCATCGGGATTCGGGGTCAGGCCCGGCATGATGACCAGCAGCGGCAGGTATCCGGCACAGTACTGATGCTCGGCAGCACGAACCTGGTCCATCATCTCCTCGATCATGACCTGATGGAAGCTTTCCACGTCCCCGAGATCGCCTTCGAATTCTGGAGCCAGAGAGCGTTCCAACTCTGCCACCAAACCCTCGCTGTCGCCATGCAGCACGATCTCAGCCATCAGGGCGTGACTGGTTCCCAGCTTGGCGATGAATTCGGTCAGTTCATCGTCAATCCGGTCGATTGTCGACGGGCAGTCCTCGGCTTCAAAATCCAGTTCGAAATCGATCACCGTTCGTTGCCGGTGCTCCACCGGGCTGCCGTCCACACAACGCGGCACGAATTGCCATTGACTAGTCGCTCTGCGGGCGGAGCGTTCGAAGATGCGCGACGGTGTGCTGTCGATGATCTCGATGTCGGTCACCCTGCCGGAGGTCTCGATCGTGAATTCCAGTCCGACCGATCCGGTCAGGCAGAACATCATGGCCTGGTGCGGATAGGCCGGAGCGGCGCGCTCAACCGGAATAGGGTCGGCGTTGTCCTCGACACATTCGGCCGGCTCGGACGCGCT
Source organism: Gammaproteobacteria bacterium (assembly GCA_003561495.1). GTDB lineage: Bacteria > Pseudomonadota > Gammaproteobacteria > Xanthomonadales > Wenzhouxiangellaceae > Wenzhouxiangella. Next base: position 7,104 of record PWWM01000142.1, on the reverse strand, counting down.
GACTGAAAGCATCGGCACGCTCAGCGCAAGGATCAGAAAAACTGGAAAAAATCGGTTCGACACGAGTGGATTGCCTCTGGAGTCAGGAAAGTCGGACAAACTATCATCAACACGCATGGGGTTCAATTACGTCCTTGTACCCGGCAGTGTAAACTCCTCGCCATGCAGTTTCACTTCGGCAAATACGTACTGGATACTGACATGGGCCGCCTGACCGGCCCGGAGGGCGATATCGTCTTGCGACGCCAGGCGTGGCGATTGCTGGTGGAGCTAGTCGAGCAAGCCCCGGCTCTGGTGGAGCGCGACGATCTGCTCGATCGGGTCTGGGGACGCAGCGCCGTGTCTCCCAATACCTTGCCCCAGACCATCAGCGAGTTGCGCCAGGCACTCGGCGATCAGGTCCGGCAACCGGACTATATTGAAACCTGCCACGGACGTGGTTATCGCATGGCTTGCCCGGTTGAGCGACGGGCGGCCGATCGCTCGGAAGCCGGCTCCGAAAAAGGAGAGAATGGCGCTGAGGTCGGCTTCTCGCGGCAGTGGCGCCGCTGGCCGATGGCGGTGGCAATGGTCGGGTTGTTCGCTCTGGTCGCTGCCCTGGGGTGGCACGGGTTTGACTCCGAGGCGCCCGTCCCCGCATCCCAGTCTGCGAATCCGATCATGACCGAGACCCTGTTGCGGCAGGCCGAAGTGGCCAGCGCGCGCCATGATCCGCGGGCGGCAGCGTCGAGCTGGCGTGCCCTGGCCCTGATTGAACCGGACAATCTGGACTGGGCACTGGCTCAGGCCGAGGCCGAACTCGATGCCTTGCAGGGTGAGCATGCACGTCGCAGTCTGGCGTTGCTGGCCACCAATCCGGCCTTGCGCCAGCATCCGCATTTGCTGATTCTCAGAGCACGCCTGGCCGAGATCGATGGTGAATTCGACCAGGCGTTGCAGCTGGCCAGGGCGGCCGCTGTACAGGCCCACAGCCTGGATCTGCCTGAATTCTATAGCCAGGCTGCCCGGATGAAGGCGCGGGCCTGGAAGCGTCAGGGTGAACTGGATCGAGCCGCCGCAGCGATTCAAGCCGTGCTTGAGGAGCGGGACGTTGTGCTTGATCTCAATGCGCGGTTCGACTTGACTCTGGAACTGGCCGTGCTTCGACGGGAACAAGGTCGACTGCGCGAGGCGCGTGCGACGCTGGAACAGGCCAGGAACTGGCAGGTGAGCGGTGTATCCGACCCTCGCCTGATGATTCAAGAGGCATTGATTCTGGCCGCCGAGGGGCAGGCGCCAAAGGCTTGGGAGAGCTTGCAGTCAATGGCTGTAAGTGTCACCGAGGATTTGGCGCCGGATACCCACCTGGCCTGGCATAGCGCCCTGGGCCAGGTGGCCATGGAGATGGGCGAGATTGATCAGGGGCTGACTGCTTTCGAACAGGGATTCTCACTGGCCCGAACGACGGGCGCCGCATACCAGGCCGCAGGACTCAAGATCAACGCAGGTTCACTGCTGGCGCGTCATGACCGGTTTGAAGAGGCGGAACACTTGTGGCGCGGGGCCCTGGATGTCTTCGAGCGTATTGGCGACCGGCGCGGAGAAGCCATTGCGCTTGGCAACCTTGCCGCTGCGGCATCTGCCCAGGGCCACAATGCCCAATCCGGAGCTCTCAACCAGCGGGCGCTAGCGTTGTTTCGCGAGTTGCAGCTGGATGGCCCACGTGCCCGTACTGCCTTCAATCTGGCCCTGGTTGCCAGTCGTGAAGGTCGCCTGGAAGACGCGGAGGCCCTGTTCGAGGAGGCCCAGACGGGTTTTCAGAACGCCGGGGTTGTTGATCAGATGCTTTATGTCGGCGCCAGTCGTGTTGATTTCAGAGTTCTCGCGGGAGATCTGCTGCTGGCCGAATCACTGCTGGAGGGGCTGGAAGAGGTCGAGGGTGGCTCAATGCTGGCGCGTGCTGCCGTACTGGCCAGTCGCGGTCGCCTGGAGAAATGGCGCGGGCGGTTGAAACTGTCTCGGCTGGCATTCGAAGCGGCTCTGGTCAAGCGACAGAACAGTGGCCATGACGGCTGGCAGGCCACCAGCGAACTGGAATTGTTGCAGCTGGCTTTGCTGGAAGGTGGCGATCACTGGCAGATTCGGGTCCAGGCGCTTGAGCTGGCCGATAACTTTCGCATGACCTCCCAGTCCCGCGCGGCGGCTCGAGCCGAACTGGTGGCCGCTGAGGCGCTGCTGGCCCAGGGCGATGCACTGGCGGCGCGGCGTGAGCTGGAACAGATTCGTCGCAGCCAGCATGAGCACGCCTTTGTCGACACCAGCCTTGCGCTGGATCTCTACTGGCTGGAAGCCTGGGCGGGACGAGAAGAAGAGCGCATTCCACGTCTGTCCGCGCTGGCCCAAAGAGCCATCGAAGGCGGATTTCTGGGCAAACTGGCCCAGATCGAGGCAGGCCTGGCTGTCCGTGGTCTGTCATTCGAGGATCTCGAAGGCATCGCCGGTATCGATCTTCCCCGACAGGCCATCGATGATGCGTCGCTGATGATTGTATTGCCTCCTTACTTGTCAAGTATCGCCGGGGTGACGGCTTCACGCTGACTAAGGTGAGACCACCTCGAGCGGGGAGCGGGCAATCAGGCGACGCTCTCCACCGGTGTAATATCGGATCTCATACGCACCTGGTTCCTCGGGCGCTCGTCGGGTGATCAGTCCGTCATCCCCGTCGACTGAATTTCGAATCCGGTGATAGCGCGACACGATGTCATCATCGGGTCGATCGGCCCTTACGATGACCAAATGCCCCGATACGCCGCCCTCGACCACGATCTCGACCTCGCTCTCGGTTTCAACTGTTTCCGGGGCAGTCAGGTCGGCCACTGTATCGATAACCGTGATCGGCGTGCTGGCCAGCAGGCGTCGATCCTCGCGGGCGTGGTAACGGATTTCATACTCGCCGGGATGACCTGGAGATCGACGCGTCACTTCAGTGTCGCCGCTGACGGAATTCTGCCTGCGCTGGTATCGGGATACGACATGGTCTTCCGGTTTATCCGCATCCACGATCACGATATGTCCATAAGCGGGCTCGCTGACCTCCAGCTCGAAGTGGGTGTGTATGACAACTTCCGAGGGAGCTGAAATACTGACCTCGACATCGGTCACTTCGATCGGCACGACCAGCGCCAGGGTGTGATCTTCACCAAGGTAGTAGCGCAACTCGTAGGCGCCCGGCTCTCCGGGAGTCCGTCGGCTATACACACCGTCCCCTTCAAGACGATTGGCCCTTCGAGCATAGCGGCTGACTTCTTCATCCGTGTCTTCGGGTACAAAAAGTGCATAGTCCCGGTCGCTGTCGGCATCAGTGACGTTAAACTCGAATTCAGAGTTGGCTGGAACCTGCTCGGGTGCCTCGATCTGCACCAGGATTTCCCTTTCCCGAGCTTCAATGTCGATCACGACCTCCTTGGTCTGGTTCCGATCCAGGTTGATCATTTGTTCAGCGCTGCGCTCATCAAACCGGGCCTGAACAAGGTATTTTCCGGCATCAGTCTTCAGTTCGAAAAAGCCATCTTGATCGTCAAAGCTTCTTGCTTGTTCGCTCTCGACATCGGTGATCGTCCAGGTCACTTCATCAAGCAGCTCTTCGGTGTCGGCAATCCGGGCTCCCAGCAAGAGCTTGCTGGTCTCTTCCTCAACAATGACTGAAAGCGCATCGGCCAACTCATCGCCTGTCTGGGTCACGAAAAGCTGACCTCCGGTTTTTTCCGGAACGCAGGAAAGCGTCATGACAGCTTCCTCTTCGAGCGCAAAACCCACAACATGCGCTCGAATCCCGATGCCTTCCTCGGCTAATTCCGTTGCCAGGGCGCACGGGTCACCGCCGCAGTTTTCCAGCCCATCGGTGACCAGAATGATGTCCGCCGATTCGGCCGTCACGGGAATCAGCTCCCTTGCCTTGGCCATGGAATCGGTCAGTGGCGTCATGCCGCGTGGATTGAGCGCAGAAATCACTGCCTCGACCTCGCCACGCTCATGCTGGCCAATCGGCAAAACCGTTTCAATGTCTTCGCAATCACCGCGTCGACTATGTCCGTAGGAAACCACGCCGATCGGCACCTCGACATCACGCGTCTCGTCGAAGCGCTGCATCACATCCCTGGCAATCTCGATTCTGGATTGCCCATCCTCCAGCTGTGCCCACATCGATCCGGAGGCATCGAATACCACGATCCTTACATGGCTGGAGGGGCTGGTCGGTTCAGCACTCAGCGTTGAGATCCAGATGGCGGCAACGAAAGCAGTAATTAGAGTTCGAAAAGTGATGACGCCGAAATGTGGCATGGATTTTTTCTTTGGTTCGTATTCCCCGGTTATTCTAGATAGTCGATGCGGCGTTTACAAATTGAGCCTCGGACTCAATCTGAGCGGGCACGAAGGGTCTCCCATCAAACAGTTTCCCGTGCCTGGTCTGCTCACCGCATCCCTGGATTTCACACGGTGCAAGAAACATGGAAACCACCGAAGGCGCCAAAGTGGGTTGATGGACTCCTTGGAGTCAATCCGGCTCAGGCTGGAGTTCACGGAACTCGGAAACGGGGCTGAAGCCGCTGTTTGGAACCAGGGCTTTTCTCCGTGACACTGGTACAGGAACTCAAGGACACGAAATCGACGAAAACGACGGGTTGTAATTGCCCAGACAGGAGTAACTGTCGCCTGTTATTGACCCACTGATTTCGCTGTGGGCGATTCGAACATTCTGGCAGGAAAAGTCGTCACTCGAATGAATGCCGCCCTCGATTCTGGAACGCACAACCCTTATTTCGGAACAGTTGCCGAACAACATTCCCCGATTACTGGCGCCGCCAAAGGCGAAAGTCTCGACCTGGTCCAGCCTGATCCACACACTTTGGCCCTCGAGGGCGGTGTTGGATGATCCCGAGCCCAGTGCTTCGAATCGACTGTCACGGATGTAATTATTGGCCGCGGCGCTGCTCGTCCATGACAGGGCGGAGCTTGAAATCTGCCCGCCATCTGCAATAACAAATATACGCTCAATCAAAAGGCCGCTATCCTCAGTCGCAGCAGCTCCGATGGTCCAGTCATGCCCGTTGGAAATGCTTTCGACGCGAACATCGCGCAGCACCGAATTCGACTCCAACGTCACCGTCGCTGCTTCCGCAATATCATCGTCTCCAGTCCAGTGAATCACGGTCAACTCGCGCCCAGCGCCCTGCACGATGACCCAGGGTCTCACGGTGACGCGCTCCTGGTAGAAGCCGGGACCGACCCATACCAGGTAGCGATTGCTTTCGGAGGCATCGGTGATGCTGTCCATGGCCGCCTGGATGGAGGTGAAATCACCACCCGAGGGCGCCACCACGATGAGATTGGGCAAGGCGCTGCCCTGGACTGAAAACTCCTGGTCGACCAGGGCCAGGCCGGTTCCTGCCGTGTACTCGGTGTTTTCATCTTCGGAACATTGCCACTGGCCGGCGCCAAAACGGATGATCTGGCCATCGGCACAGGACAGTTCGGTCAATACATCATCATCCGGAGCCCAGGCCGAACCCTGCCACCTGAGCACCTGGCCAAACTCGGGCGGATTGTCGGCGACCGGATGACCACTCAGGCCTTCACTGGTCAGACTGCGGATGGCCATGGGCGCGGGGGTGATGGCCTGGCGTGGAACGAGCGGCGCGCCATTGACCCGCACCTCCAGCCAGCGCGGCTCCTCGGTAAACGCCCCGGCGCCGAAATCCAGGGTGACCTTGAACAAGCCATCGCTGATGGTGTGATTAATGAACTCGTTCTCGGACCCGATCATATCGCCGCCGGTAGGCACATCGTACAGGCGAAAGGCCAGGTTGGCCGTACCGCTGAAATTGGCGTTGGCCTGTTGCAGTTGGCCCTGGTAGGTAAATGCGGTGGAGGCGCCGGCTAGGACAACGCCGGACAAGATCATGGTCAGTGCCATGACCAGGCGGAAAAAACGCTTGCTGAACATGACTTTTCTCCCGTCAGCCAAAGCCCCTTGAGCGGCTGCCGGAACAGGCAAGTGGCCCGGGGATGCCCTCTGGCCGCATGTAGTCTGGCATCTCGAATGCCCAGATAACGCCGAGGCACTGAAGGACGATATCGATCGGCATGTGCTGAAGTTCGATTGAAGCATCCCTCACGGAGTTTCGGGATCTGATTTGACGAACTAAAAGTCGGGTTTCATCCGCGACGGACGATGCTCTGCATCAGGACATGGGGGAGTTCATCATGTTCTATCGTGCACGATGTCGCGAAATATCGGCATTACCGTTGTTAATCGGGTAGGCGCCCTGTAGAGTGAAGCCGATTGACGCAGAATGCCTGCTGATTAACGACCTCCTTAATCCGCTAGTAAGGTTTGGAAGCAATGCATGCCAAGCCTTTCAGTTGAATTGTCGGCGACGTTGAGATTTAAATCGTGTACGGATTGGATGGACGTCCAAAGAGGACTTTATGATCAAATCGACTTTGTATACATTTTTCATCGTTTGTCTTGTGGCGTTCGGCGCCCAGACCAATTGTCTTGCCGCAGCCTCCTCCGGAGGAGATGTCCAGGCAAGGCAAGGGGGCGAGGACCTGCTGGATCACTATTTCACCGACCGTTTTCAGTTTGCTGCACGACTGAGTCCCATCCGCACGTTCATTCGTGCAGGCGCCGGGCAGCCTGCCGAGACCTTTCCTGATGCGCTGGTCCTGAGCGTGTCCGAACCACTCTCCGAGAATACTTTTTTCTCCATCGAAACATTCGGCGGCGATATCGATGTGAACGATGTCGGTATTCTGGCCGGGGAGTCAACGGCCCCGGTTCTCGTGTCTGCGGAAGAACCCGGCGTTTATCTCCTCGCCATAGAGATTGATGGGATTGTCAGTCAGGCGCAGGTTCGGGCATTGTCATCCGACGAACTACCCCAAGATTTTACTGTTGTTCCCGAACTCTTGACTGTGCAGACCAATGATCAGGCAGAGTTCACCGTCACGGCGGATACGCCCGCACCTCCAGGGGGGCTGGAGGTCGAGATCACACCGGAGATCAGCGGCTCGATTCCCGCTTCCATCACGATTCCGGAGAACCAGTTGACTGCGTCGGTT
>PWWM01000011.1 GCA_003561495.1 Gammaproteobacteria bacterium | reverse complement strand
TTTCATGGACCTGGAAATTGGGCAGATCTCCGGCATCCGGACCGTCCGGATTGAGCAGACCATGTGGACGATTCTCCGGATTGAGATGACCACCCGAGGCCTGAAATCCGTCGCAATGGTCATCGCAATCCCCGGTGCCATGAATGTGAATGGCCTTGGGTCCAGGGGGCAGACCCTCAAGTTCAAGCCGAATGAGTGTGCCTGATGGTCCCTGAATGAGCTCTGCCTGACCAATCCTTTCACCCTCGGTGTCGATCAGATCGGCCGTCGCGTGCGGCGGGTCGTTGGCCAGGGCCAGAGCAGACAGGGCCATTCCCAGAAACGTGTAAATCAAGTGCCTCATGACGATTACATGCCTGCATGTTTGGATGTTCTGATATTGTAACGATTCAATCGCAAGGGGTCTGACAACGCGTGATCAAGAGGATTTCCGATCCCCGCCTTGAGAAAGTGCTGGCCAACTTTCCTCGGTCGGCTTTCATCGCCTCCAGTGACCTGCGCCAGTTGGTGTCGGGCCGCTCCATTCCGACCACCTCCGCCGTTCGACAGATGCTGGCGCCCGTCGGAACCATTGATCCCGAATTCAGGGTCTTGTTGATCGGTTGCGGCGCCGGCTATCTGCCGGCGGTGATGGCGCAGCTGGTCAAGACGGTGGTGGTCGTGGAGCGGGAGGAGCCGATTGCCCGTATTGCCCAGCGCAATTTCGAGCGGGCCAGGATCAGGAATATCGAACTATTGCTCGACGATGGCGAAGCCGGCGCGCCGGATATGGCGCCATTCGATCTGATCCTGTGTTCGTGCTTTCTCACTGAGCTTTCGGAACTGCAATCACAACTTGCGCCGGGTGGCCGATTGTTCTGCCTGGAAGGGGTCGAACGTCTGCATCCTGTTCTGGTTGGGTACCTGCGCCATGACGATGGCAGCGTCAGGCGTACGGAGTACGGCACAATCAACTTCTCCAAGGACACTGGAGAGGTGATGATCGATCTGGGCTACATTGATGAGAAAGCCCTTCAGTCCGCGCGCAAACAGGCCGAAAAGAACAAGGAACCGGTGATTAATGTCCTGCGCCGATCGATCGAAGTCGACGATGCCGATTTCTACCGTAATCTGGCCCGCCAGCACGCCCTGGAATTTACCAGCGCCGACGAAATCCTGAAGATTGTCGATATACGCCTCTATCAGAAATTCTCGAAAACCTACCTTGAAAACCAGCGCATACTTCCGGTTCGTCAGAAGGGCGATGAATTGCTGCTGGTCACCGACAACCCGGATGCGGCCATCGAGGACATCGTGCGCATGCAGCCGCACATCATCCTGACCCGTGTCCTGGTCACCTCCACGGATTTCAAGCGCATCTGGTCGGCACTGGAGCTGACTGATCGCAGCCGTGAAATGCTCAAGTGGCGCGACCAACCCCAGGACAAGCCGGAAGAAGATGATCTGCTCGGCGCGAGTAATCGGGAAATCAGCCACTTTCTGGTCTCGGTATACGAGGCCATACTTTTGGATGCCGTCAGCGCAAAGGCCAGCGATATTCATATCGAGCGTTACGGCTCGCGCATCCGCGTTCGCATCCGAGCCGATGGTGAGTTGCGCGATCTGGACCACTACAAGCTCACACCGCGCGACCATGCCGGGCTGATCAATGTCATCAAGGTACGTGCCGAGATCAATATTGCCGAGCGTCGCCTGCCCCAGGGGGGTCGCTCCCACATGCGTGTCGGTGAGACCAACTATGACCTGCGTGTCCAGATCCAGCCCTCGCTGCACGGCGAGCATGCCGTCATCCGTCTGCTGTCCCAGACCGGCCGGGTTCTGGGTCTGGATGAGCTGGGTATGGCGCCCAGAGTGGCGCAACTTTATCAACGTCTGCTGGACAACCCCGCGGGGCTGGTGCTGGTGGTCGGTCCGACCGGCTCGGGTAAGTCGACGACTTTGTATGCCGCCTTGCAGTCATTGGCCGACGATGGGCGACGCAAGGTCATTACCGTGGAGGATCCGATTGAATACTCCATTGACAATATCCAGCAAACCCGCACCCGGCCGGATATCGGTTTCAACTTTGCCGATGCGATGCGCTCGTTCGTGCGCCAGGACCCGGATGTGATCCTGGTCGGCGAGATTCGTGACCGGGAAACGGCCCTGGAAGCCATGCGTGCATCACAGACCGGCCACCTGGTCTTGTCAACCCTGCACTGCAATGATGCAGTCGATTCACTGCAACGCCTGTATGATCTGGGTATTCTGCCCAATTCGATCGCCAGCGAACTGCTGGCCGTGATCGCCCAGCGCCTGGCCAAGCGTATCTGCACGCATTGTCGACAGCCTGCAGAACCCGATCCGGTCATTCTGCGCGAGCTGTTTCCGGATCGTGTTCCATCAGGATTTCACTGTTACGAAGGAAAGGGTTGCGTGCATTGCAATGGTCGGGGTACACGGGGTCGCATCGCCACGGTCGAGTATCTGCATGTCAACGACGACATTCGTAACCTGATCTCGCTGCAGCCGCCGATCGGCGAGTTGCGTTGGCAGGCGCTGGACTCCGGCCTGATCACCATGCGCGACAGCGCCCTGGATCATGTCATCAAAGGCATCATCCCGATGAGCGAGCTGCGGCGCATTCTGCCGCAAGACCGCATGGCGCCCGAAGTGCGCGGCGGAAGGAGGGAAAGCCATGGCTAAGTCGACGCCACTGCAACGCCAGCCGGCCGAGATGTATTACCGGAAGGAACTCCAGGTGCTTGGCAAGTGGGATCAGCACCCGGTTCCACCCGGCTGGAACCTGTCACCCATTGCCGTGGAAAAATTCGTGCTTGGCGACGAGGAACTGGGCATACCGACCAAGATCGTGGCCGAGTCCGGGGTCATCACGCGTATCATTATCGGCTTGCTGACGGATCGGGGTTGCTTGTTGATCGGCGAGCCCGGCACGGCCAAATCCTGGCTGTCGGAATTGATTGCCGCGGCCATTTCCGGTGATTCCTCGCTGGCCGTGCAGGGTGGTGCGGTCAGCCAGGTCAGCCAGTTGCTGTACAGCTGGAACGAAGCGATTCTCAAGGAAAAGGGCCCGGTCAGCGAGGCACTGGTGCCCAGCCCCATCTATCGCGGCATGCGTGATGGCAAATTGGTGCGCTTCGAGGAAATCGCTCGCTGCCCACAACCGTTGCAGGATGCACTGCTGTCCATTCTGTCAGACCGGGTCGCCATCATCCCCGAACTCAGCGGCTCTGAAGGCGTGCTCTATGCCCGAGCCGGGTTCAATGTCATCGCCACCTCCAACAGTGTTGATGAAGGCGTCAATCGCATGAGTGCCGCGCTCAAGCGGCGCATGAATTTCGAGATCATTCCGGCCATTCGTGAACTGGATGCTGAAATTGCAGTGGTCGAACGCGAGATCGGCAAGCTCAACGAGCAGTCGGGACTCAAGGTCGATCTGGGGCGTGATGTTCTCGAGGTGCTTGTGACCATTTTTCATGAATTGCGCAACGGTCAGACGCTGGATGGACGCAGCACCGATCGCCTGGCCGGCGCCAGCATGTCCACAGCCGAAGCCGTCGGTGTCGCCCATGCCTTGAGCGTGCATGCTTACTATTACAGCGATGGCAAGGTGGCGATCGATCAACTGGTGCATTTCATCATCGGCTCGGCCATCAAGGACAAGCCCGAAGACCGACGTCGCCTCTTGCATTACTTCGATACCGAGGTTGCCCTGAAGGAGGGCGATCACTGGCAAGAGACTTACGCACAACGCCATCTGATCTGATAGCCTTTCCGAAATTTTGACGGAGGAATCCCTTGACCCGCTCACTGGCCCAGCTTGATCTTGACCATCTCTTCCACCCCGCTACCGACCTGCGCGGGCATCGTGATCTTGGCCCCCAGATCTGGGATCGGGGTGAAGGGGTGTACATCTACGATATCGACGGCAAGCGTTACCTGGAAGGCATGGCCGGTTTGTGGTGCACCGCACTGGGCTATGGCGAAAAGGAACTGGCCCGGGTGGCGGCTGAACAGATGGAGAAGTTCTGCTACGGCCCGTTGTTTGCCGGCAAGAGCAACGAGCCCAGCATACGCCTGGCGGCCAAGCTGGCCGAATGGGTGCCGATTGATGGCGCGCGTTTCCTGTTCGGCTGCTCGGGCTCGGACGCCAACGACACCCAGGTCAAGCTGATGCGTTATTACTTCCACGCCATCGGCAGGCCGGAAAAGAGAAAAATCATTTCGCGTGGCAATGCCTACCATGGTGTGACCATGGCCACGGCTGCCCTGACCGGGTTACCCGCATTCCACAAGAATTTTTCTCTGCCCATGGATGATGTCATTCACCTGACCTCGCCCAATTTTTATCGCCAGGGCAGGGACGGTGAAAGCGAGTCCGAATTCGCGGATCGACTGGCGCGTGAGCTGGAGGCCGTGATCGAGCATGAGGGCGCCGAAACGATTGCCGCCATGATCGCTGAACCCCTGATGGGCGCCGGCGGGGTCATCCTGCCGCCGGAAGGGTATTTCGATCGCATCCAGCCGATCCTTGAAAAGCATGACATCCTGTTGATCGATGATGAAGTGGTGTGCGGCTTCGGTCGCACCGGCAAGCCCTTTGGCTGCCAGACCTACAACATGCAACCCACGACCATGACCATGGCCAAGGCCTTGTCCTCGGCCTATCAGCCGATCTCCGCGGTCGCTGTGCCACCGTTCATGTTCGATGCCATAGTCGAGGCTGCCGGGGGGGTCGGCCTGTTTGCCCATGGCTTGACCTATGCCGGCCATCCGGTCTCGGCCGCGGTGGCGTTGCGCAACCTGGAATTGATGGAAGAGCGCGGGCTGATGGAACATGCGGCCCGGATGGGTCCGATTCTGCAGCAGAAACTCACCGCCATCGCCGACCATCCATTGGTCGGCAACCTGCGGGGCATCGGCCTGATCGCCGGCCTGGAGCTGGTCGCCGACAAGTCCACGCGGGCGCAGTTTCCGCCGGCTGACAAGATGGCCTTCAAGGTGGCCGCCGGTTGCCTGGCCGAAGGCCTGATTGTGCGCGCTCTACCCGGCGATGTGGTCGCCATCTGCCCACCATTGATTATCGACGAGGCGCAGATCGAGGAGTTGGTCGACAAGTTGGGTCGCGGTCTGGATCGTGCGGCCAGGGAGGCCGGCCATGAGTGAGCCGACAATCAACCTGGAATTGGAAGCCGGACGATTCTCCATGGTGGTCGACGGCGAGACCTGCTTACTGGAATTTACCCGCAGCGGCGATGTGGTCAGCATGAACAGCGTGCGTGTTCCCGAAGCTGTCGGCGGCCGCGGCCTGGCCGGCCAGCTGACCCGCCACGCCCTGGACTGGGCGCAGTCAGAAGGCCTGAAGGTCCGGCCCAGGTGTCCGTATGTCAAGTCCTGGATCGACCGCCACCCGGACTACCAGCACCTGACCCCTGAAACCTGAACCCTATCTTTCAACAATAGCCGAAACACCCATGCCGCCGGCGGTGCACACTGAGATCAGGCCGCGGCCGGAGCCGGCTTTTTCCAGGGTGGCGGCCAGGGTAGCCAGGATGCGTGCACCGGTGGCCGCGAAGGGATGGCCAATGGCGACCGAGCCGCCGTGAACATTCATTCGCGATCGATCAATGCTGCCGAGGGCATCATCCAGTCCAAGGCGCTGGGTGCAATAGGTTTTTGATTCCCAGGCTTTGAGCGTGCACAACACCTGTGCGGCGAAGGCCTCGTGGATTTCGTAGAAATCGAAATCCTGCAGCTGCAACTCGGCTCGCTGGAGCATTTCAGCGACCGCCACCGTCGGGGCCATCAGCAGCCCCTCGTCCTGGTTAACGAAATCGACCGAGGCGGTGCGTCCGAACGTCAGCCAGGCGGTCACCGGCAGATCGTTCTTTTTCGCCCAGTCTTCCGACGCCAGCAGCACGGCGGCGGCGCCGTCGGTCAGGGTGGTCGAGTTGCCGGCGGTCAGCGTGCCCTGCTTGCGATCAAAGACCGGTTTCAGGCTCGACAGCTTCTCAAGGCTGGTTTCGGGACGCACGATATTGTCGCGAATCACGCCCTCGTGCGAGATCACCAGATCATCGAAGAACCCGGAATCCCAGGCCTCGGCGGCCTTCTGGTGCGAATCCAGGGTCAGTTCATCCTGGTCGGTGCGGCTGATGTCCCATTCGCGGGCCATGCGTTCGCAATGCTGGCCCATTGACAAACCGGTGCGCGGCTCGCTGTTGCGCGGTGGCTGGGGCGCCAGTTCGCCGAAAGAAAATCCCTTGAAGGCGCCCAGTTTCTGGCCCAGTGAACGAGCCCGGCCCAGTTTGATCAGCCGCTGCGCAAAACGGCGCTTGAACACGATGGGGGCGTCACTGGTGGTGTCGGTGCCTGCGACAATGGCGCATTCTAGCTGCCCAGAGGCAATCTGGCCGCCGGCCAGCAAGGCTGCCTGGAGACTGGTACCGCAGGCCTGCTGCAAGGTAATTCCGCTGGTCAGCGGCGACAGTGAGGTCGACAGTACCGCTTCACGGGCCAGGTTCCAGTCCTTGGAATGGGTGGTTACGGCGCCGGCCAGCACCTGGTCAATCTGTTTGCCATCCAGCCCGAAGCGGTCGACCACGCCCTGGATGGCGGCACTGAGCATGTCGAGATTGGTCTGGTTCGCATACAGGGTGTTGGAACGACAGAAGGGAATGCGACTGCCGCCGATGATGGCGATCTTTTGCAGGCGGTTCTCAGTCATCAGGATTGCTCCTCTTGTTCAGCGGCGCTGCCTTCGGCAGCACGGGATTCGAGATAATGCATCGGGCCGCCACGGAAGGGGGCAAAACCGGTGCCGAAGATCATGCCGGCATCGAGCAGGTCGGCATCTTCGACCACCTGGTCATCCAGGCAGGCGCGGCACTCGTCGAAATACGGCTGCATCAGTTGGTCAGCCAGGGCATCAAGATCATGGCCTTCGTGGGCCTTGGCGTCGCGCTGCGGCTTGCCCTTCTTCCAGCGATAGAATCCTTCCCCGGACTTCTTGCCCAGCTTGCCGGACTTGACCATGCTTTCCAGGATCTTGCGGTCTTCGCCGGCCTCCTCGCCCATCAGGGTGTCGATCACGCCCAGCCCGACATCCAGACCCACGGTATCGGCCAACTCCACCGGGCCCATCGGCATGCCGAATTTTTCGGCTGCCTTGTCCAGGGCCTCCTTGGGCACGCCCTCGCGGTGCATTTTCATGGCGTTTCGCATGTAAGGAGCCAGCACCCGGTTGACCAGAAATCCCGGGGTCGAGGTCACTGGCAAGGCATATTTGCCAATCTGGGTGGCAAAGCTGGAGCCATCGTTGACCCGGTCGCTGTTGGTGTCCTTGCCATAAACGATTTCAACCAGCGGCATCTTGGGCACGGGATTGAAGAAGTGCAGACCGATCAGGCGCGAGGGATCATCGAAGACGTCGGACAATTCATCCAGTGGAATCGCCGAGGTATTGGTGGCCACCAGAGTATGAGACTGCAGGTCCTTGGTCAGGTTGGAAAACAGCTCGCGCTTGGCCTCGCGATTTTCGAAAATCGCTTCGATGATGACATCGGCGCGCTTGACACCGGTGCCCTCGACATCGGCCCGCAGGCGCAGTTTGGCCGCGGCGATGGCTTCGGGTTTTTTCAGCCGGCGCTTGAACAGCGACCCGGCCCGTTTGAGCGCCGGTTCGATATGCTTCATTTCGCGGTCCTGCAAGGTGACCTCCAGTCCGCGTGAGGCACACCATGCGGCTATGTCGCCGCCCATGACACCGGCGCCGATGACATGCACCCGGCGCGCCTTGAAATCACTGCGCTTGCCTTGTTCCTTCAAAGATTCCATCAATCTGAACACCCGGCGCAGGTTGCGCGAGGTATCGCCGGCCAGCAAGCGCGGTACTTTCTCGGCCTCGAGGCGGATCATCGCCGACTGGGAATTGCCGCTGGCCTCGAAGGCATCGATCAGCTCGTAAGGGGCCGGGTAGTGCTCCGGACGGGCCTTGCCCCGAACCTGCTTGCGCATCTGGCCGGCCAGGAACTTGCGCACCGGTCCCAGCGTGGTCAGGCGGGATTTCAATGGCGGTTTGGCCGAGCGCTTTTTCTTCAGCACGGCGCCGCGAGCCGCCCAGCGCAACGATCCATGTTGATCGACGGTCTGGTCGATCAGCCCCAGGCCGCGCGCGGCACGTGGGCGCAGCATCTTGCCGGTCAGCATGATCTGCATGGCCTGCAGGCCGCCCATGACGCGAATCGAGCGTCCCGATCCACCAAAACCCGGATAAATGCCCAGGTTGACCTCCGGAAAGCCGATGCGGGTGTGATCGGCATCCAGGGCAATTCGCCAGTCAAAGCAAAGGGCCAATTCCAGACCGCCACCCAGGCAATAGCCCTCGAATGCCACCACGGTGGGGAAGGCCAGGTCTTCAACGCGCTGAAACAACCCATGGACCTTGCGCACGTTGTCCTCGAGCTCGGAGACCTTGTCGGTGGCATCGAACTCGCGCACATCGGCGCCGACAATGAAATTCCGGGACTTGCCCGACATCAATACCAGGCCGGTGGGCTGGTTGTTTTCAAGCTGGGTGATGATCTGGTCCAGCTCCGAGAGTACCTCGGTCCCCAGGCTGTTGACTTTTTCGTCATCACGGTCGATGGTCAGCCAGGCAATTCCGTCGAGATCGGATTCTAGGCGCCAGTGTTTCCAGCTCTTCGATTCAGAAGCCTGCGATGGCATGAAGGGCGACTCCATTCAGTTGCGTATGGTGGACAGAGTCTACCACCGCGGTGGCTCGCATAGCGGACCGATCAGGGCCCAATGACTGACACGCCGGCGGCTTCAAGAAGGCTGACTGTGGCAATCAGTGGCAATCCGATCAGCGCGGTGGGGTCATCGCTGCTGATGGCGGCTGCCAGGGCAATGCCCAGCGCCTCACTTTTCATGGCCCCGGCACAATCAATCGGCTTCTCACGCATCACGTAGGCGCGAATCCGGGCCTCGTCCATCACTCGCATTTTCACTCGTGTCGGTACCACTTCCCGGCCAATGATCTGCTGGCCGCGTACTACGGCGACCGAGGAGTGGAAACAAACCTCGTGGCCATTGCAGAACATCAGTTGTTCGATCGCCTTATCGATGGCGCCGGGTTTGCCCAGAATGCGACCGTGGCACTCGGCCACCTGGTCGGAGCCGATCACCACCGCCGCAGGGTGTTCCCGGGCGATTCTGACGGCCTTTTCCAGGCCCAGGCGGCCAGCCAGCTCAGCGCCGATTTCTTCGGGGGCGGGCGTTTCATCGATGTCAGCGGCCTGGATGGAAAAGGGCAATCCCAGACGGGACAGCATTTCGCGCCGATAGCGGGAGCCCGAGGCCAGAATCAGTTCAGTCACTTTGATGTTCGCCGCCTTGCTTGGATGGGTGGCTGGCCATTGTGGCATGAAAGCGCTCGATGGTATAATGGGCGGCTTATGTCGCGAGATTTCCCTGATTGGGTGCATCCGGACAAGGCTGCGGCAGCCCGGCGCGAGTTTTCCGGAACCGTGCCGGTCGATCGGATGCAGCGCCTGAAAGACCTGATTGTCGACCAG
>PWWM01000078.1 GCA_003561495.1 Gammaproteobacteria bacterium | reverse complement strand
GCGCATCTGCTCGATATGCTCGTTGATCGAGGCGTCCTTCTCGATGAAGGTGTCCGTGGAGGGCACATAGGCCTCGGGCTGGTAGTAGTCGTAGTAGGAGACAAAATATTCCACGGCATTGTCCGGGAAAAATGCCTTGAATTCCCCGTAGAGCTGAGCGGCCAGTGTCTTGTTGGGCGCCATGACCAAAGCCGGGCGCTGGACGCGCTCGATGACATTGGCCATGGTGAAGGTCTTGCCCGAGCCGGTCACGCCAAGCAGAGTCATGTGAGAATGGCCGGCATTCAGACCGTCGACCAATTGCCGAATGGCCTCGGGCTGGTCGCCGGCCGGCTCGTAGCTCGAAGCCATGCGAAATCGTTTTGACATACTATAATTGTAGCTCGGCAGCGTGATCACCCGGCGGCTACCGCCTTCATTCCACCAGGGAGAAATCCATTGTGAATATTCGATTTTCCTCGCGTGTCGCCCAGGTCAAGCCCTCGGCTACCATCGCCATGAGCATGAAGGCGGCGGAGTTGCGCGCCGAAGGCCGCGACATCATCTCGCTGAGCATGGGAGAGCCCGATTTCAATACCCCGGAGCACATTCGACGAGCAGCGATCGAGGCCATCGAATCCGGACAGACCCGCTACACGGCAGTCGACGGGACACCGGCCCTCAAGCAGGCGATCATCGGCAAACTGGCTCGTGACAATGGGCTCGATTACGAGCCGGCCCAGATCCTGGTATCGAGCGGCGCCAAACAGTCCATCTACAACCTGTTTCAGGCGCTGTTGAACGACGACGACGAAGTGCTCGTGCCGGCGCCCTACTGGGTCTCCTACCCGGACATGGTTCGCTTGGCCGGCGCGGCACCGGTGATCTTGCAGACCAGCGAAAAGACCGATTACCGCATTACGCCGGCCCAGCTTCAGGCTTCGATCACCGACAACAGCCGACTGCTGATCTTCAATTCGCCCAGCAATCCCACGGGACGCGCCTATTCTCGTCAGCAGCTGGCCGAACTGGGCGAGGTGCTGCTCGAGCACCCGCGACTACTGATTTGCACCGATGACATTTATGAACACATTTGGTGGGCCGATGAGCCGTTTGTGACCCTGGGCCAGGTCGTCCCCGCCCTGAAGGAGCGCCTGGTCGTGGTCAATGGCGTCTCCAAGGCCTATGCCATGACAGGCTGGCGGATTGGATATGCCGCCGGCCCGGCCGAGCTGATCAAGGAAATGCGCAAGATCCAGGGTCAGAGTACTTCCAATCCCTGCTCGGTCAGCCAGGCAGCAGCCGTGGCCGCGCTTGACGGTGACCAGGCTTGTGTCGCTGAAATGTGCCAGGCCTTTCATGAACGCCATGATTGGCTGATCCCGGCTCTCAACGATCTGCCGGGAATCTCCTGCACACCCGGTCAGGGGGCATTTTATGCCTTTGCCAACTGTGGTGAAGCCATTGAAAAGCTGGGTCTGACAGATGACCTGGCACTGGCTGAGTACCTGTTGGAAAAAGCCGGCGTGGCAACTGTACCCGGCACGGCATTCGGTACGCCAAACCATCTGCGGCTATCTTTCGCCTGTGGCCTGGATACCCTGAAAGAAGCCGTCCAGCGCATTTCGGAGGCTCTGCAAGGGGCAAAGTGATTGCTGATTGCCTGTAGCGGATAATCCGGTTAGTATCACGTAGCAGGAGGGTTTGACTTCGCTTCGGGACTCCCCAGTCAAAACGGAGCGGAATACACTTAGGGTTCATCAAAATGACCAAGGGAGAATCCGCATGAACTGGTATCTTGCCGCACTGAAGAAGTATGTCGACTTTTCCGGCCGCGCCCGGCGAAAGGAGTACTGGTTTTTCTTTCTGTTCAACATCATCATCATGATTGTTCTGACTGCCATCGACGCCATGCTCGGGCTGGGCTTTCTGGGACTGATCTACGCCCTGGCCGTTATCCTTCCGGCCATTTCGGTCACGATCCGTCGCCTGCACGATACAGATCGGGTTGGCTGGTGGATTCTGATCGGGCTAGTGCCAGTTGTTGGCGGCATCATCTTGCTGGTCTTCATGGTGTTACCGGGAACATCCGGCGACAACCAGTTCGGACCCGATCCTCTCAGCCAGCCCGATCCCTGATTCGATTCCGGCTCCCGGCCGATTGATGCGAAAGGCATCAGGTCGGCGGCTGGATCCTTGCCGATTCCGAATAGGGAGGCACATCGAGTGCCTCCCTATTTGCGATACGTGACTGAATGTCCTGCCACCAGCGCGCATCGAACAGATGGCCATGACGATTCTCGATCAGGCTCAAATGCCCGGGAGCCAGTCCCATGAAGCGCGGGAACTGCTCGGGAAACACATCGTTGTCATCGACATTGAACCAGGGCTCATCACTGAATTCGAGCAGGTCATCACGAGCCGGCGGCAGCTTCCGAAAACGGCATTCGGTGATCAGTCGCAATTCATCATAATC
The DNA here is from genome assembly GCA_003561495.1 of Gammaproteobacteria bacterium. Lineage (GTDB taxonomy): Bacteria > Pseudomonadota > Gammaproteobacteria > Xanthomonadales > Wenzhouxiangellaceae > Wenzhouxiangella. The sequence goes on along the minus strand of PWWM01000078.1, from coordinate 7,203 downwards.
GTAGAAGATCACCCGGCCCGAGCGAGTCACTCCGAAGTTTTTCGGCAACAGATCACCGGCAAAGATATTGGATCGAGCCAGATCCTCGAGTGACTGGGCATAATCCAGGACAGCCGCCTCAGCTTTCTCACTCCCGGCCTCCTTGAGAAACAGGTCAAGAGGCCGCAAGCGACGCTCCACATAGCAGTGGCGAATGATCAGACTATCGTGATCAACCTGAATGGTCCGTTCGCATTCACTCTGCAATTGATCCAGCAAATCGGGGGCAAATTGATCGATGGGGAAACGCAGGTCACGAAATTCCTGGGCATCGATCAGCCGACCCACCCGGTCGTGCCGGAAGACCAGACGGTAGCGATCGATGACCTGGCTGCGTCCGAACTTCTTGCTCGGCGCAAAGTGGTCACGGATCAACTTGAAAACCAGCGGATAGGAAGGCAGTGTGAACACCAGCATGACCAGCCCTCGCTGCCCTTCAGCCTCTTCAATCATTTCTTGAGGACGCGACTCCAGATGACGGAAAAAGGCACGATAGCGCTCGGTCTTGCCCTGCTTGACCCGTCCGAGCACCGTGTAAAGTTCATCAATCGGCTTGTCGGGCAGCAAGGTGCGCAAGAACACTACTGCGTCACCGACCGTGGGCAGGTCTGCCAGAAAATAACTGAAGGTGTAACCGAACAGAATACTGACCTGCTGACGGCGAGTCAGCAGCGCATCGACTGCAACGCCATCCGGAGTGGCCACCAGCGCAATCACACAGGGGCGATAGATGTTTTCGGAAAAGGCGCGTCCGACCAGATAGGCTCGACCTTCCCGGTAGAACACGGTTTCCAGTAGCTCAATGGCCAGCACACCGGACTCACCCTGTTCATGGAAAAAGGCCGCAAGCTTTTCCATGACGGCCTCGGCATCCTGCTCGGGATGGGCGTAACCGATTGAAAATGGGTAATCGTCGAGTACACGAAGCAACGATCGGGCCGGGTTGTGACCAACCGCATAGGTGTGGCGGGACACAGGATGAGTAATGCGATCGGTCGGCTCGATATCCAGGGCGATGAACTCAATGGCCGGATCCACGCCGCGGGTCTTGAACAAACGCCTGGAAATCGTGTTGAAGAACGTCTTGTAAAGTTCGGCGTCGAGCTGACCTTCGATACATTCCCCGAAAGCGGCGCGGATATCCCTCCACAGCGTTCGCGAGAACAGCCGTTCGGTCAAATGCTCCTCCAGACGGGCAATCGCCTGATCAACCGCCCGGTCGTACAACTCCAGTCGCGCCATGGCGTCATCTCGCATACCCTTGCGGTCCCCGCGTTCAAAGCGTCGACGGGCACGGCGAGTCAGATCGGAAAAGCTGGCGTTGTAATCCTCGAATGCGGTTTTGAGCAAATCGGCTGACTGCGAGGCGATCGGCAACCGTCGGGTCCGGGGCATCATTGATTCCTGGCAAGTGATGACGCCATTGTACCTACCAAAAGGGCTGCTATCATTACCGTCAGAGGGTTGTTGAGAGTGGTGAAATAGTGAAGGAATTCAATGGGTTTCGAATTGACTGGGATCAACGCGAGCTGACCCGGAACGGTAAAGTCGTGCCTGTGGAGCCGAAAACCCTCGAGTTCATTCATTTTCTGATACAAAACCGCCATCGCACACTGAGCAAGGATGAAATTGCCAAGGCCGTCTGGCCGGATCGGGTGATTTCCGATTCGGTCATCAGCCAAACCGTGCGCAAGGCGCGCAAGGCGCTCGACGATGACGGCGAAACCCAGCACACCATCGCCACTGTCCGCGGCTTTGGCTTCCGATTCGTGGCGCCCATTGATGATGTCCCCGGCCCGGGTCAGCGTGCGGCCCCAAGTCGACCGGCATGGCAAGTACCCGCCATTGCTGCGGCAATACTGCTGGTCGCGATTGCCGCATTCCTGCTGCGCCCTCCACCGGCTAGCGCGCCGGAGATCATCAGCATCGCGCTAATCGCCGAATCCGATGTCGCACCTGAGGATTTGCCCGAGTGGCTCTCGGACAGCATGGCTGAGATCCTGCGCTCCTCGCTGGCCATCAGCGATAATCTGATTCTTGTGCCGGCGGCCGCCATTGCCGCCCAGCGGGAATTGTCGGCTTCTGATGAAATCTTACACGGGCGCCTGCGCGAGCACCTGGGCGTGGACTGGATCGTGACCGGCAATCTGAAAACAGCCGACTCCGGTTGGCTCATGGAACTGCAGCTGGACGAACGCGGCGCGGACCCGAAGGTGCTGACGTTGCGCAGCGACGAAGTCATGCCGCTTCTACTGGCCTCCGGACGCCGACTGGTCACTGAGCTGGATGGTCGCCCAGTGGTCACCGATCCCCTGCTCGACGACCCCTGGCTGAACGAAACATTCCATCGCGGCGTGCATGCTGCACGACGCGGTGATCCAGCCCATTCCCTGACCCTGTTTGAAGCAGTACTGGACCATGCGCCGGATTTCGACCGGGCACGCTATGAATGGGCTGTTGCAAAGCGTCAGTCGGGCCAGGTCGAAGAAGGCATGGCGGTGCTTGAGGAATTGCTGACAGCCGAGCACCTGTCCGACCCGCGTCTGCGCCGCATGGCCGCCAATGCCCTGGGAATCACGCTCTGGCACCAGGGCCGGCTGAGTGAGGCCGCAGAATACTTTGCAATCTTCGCACGCGAGGCCGAACTGGCCGGGCATGTGCTCGACCACGCCTACGGAGAACTCAATCAGGGCATGGTGGCCTCTTCCCTGGGCCAATTCGAACAAGCCGAGACGCATCTGATCGAGGCCATGGCGCGTTTCACTCAACAGGGCTATCAGCCCGGGCGCGCCATGACCGCCAACTCCCTGGGTGCGCTGGCCTGGAGACGTGGTCTGGTGGATGATTCCGAGTTATGGCATCGCGAGGCGCTGGATATTCGTCTGGGACTGGGCAACCAGCGCGACATCGCCCAAAGTCTTTTCAACCTGGGCACCATCGCCGCATCGCGCCTGGACTGGAATGAATCCGAGCGACTGTTCGAGCAGGCTCGAATGATTCACCAATCACTGGGAAATCAAGAGCAGGTGATTCGAATTCTGATCAACCAGGGGCAGAATCGGGCCATGAATGGTCGCCTGGCCAGCGGTCGTCAGCGATTGCTTGAAGGGCTCAGAACAGCCGAGGAAATGGGTGCGTTGAGCCTGGAGGTCGATGCGACCTATCGTCTTGGAATGGTCGCCCTGTTGCAAAATCGACCGGACGTCGCACTGGAATGGTTTGATCGTACCCTGGTCGGATTAGGGATTGTCGAAAACCCGGCTCTTGCTCTGAGCACGCGTCTTGGCCGGGTGCGGGCCTTGCAGGCGTCCGATGATACAGCAGCCGCTGAATGGGCGCTGGCCGAAATTCTGGCCGAATACGAGGATGTCGAGGAACTTCCGTCCGAGCTTCGGCTGGAGAAAGCGCGCATGTTGATGGACAACAACGAAATTCCTGCCGCCATTGAACATCTTGAGTACGTTTTTGATTCCCAGCGTGCCAGCCGCAGTTTGCGTCGCCTGGTCATGGTCGGCAAGCTGTTGGTCGAGGCCCACTTGGGCCATGATGATGTCGATTCTGCCCAGGCGGTGATCGATTCACTACCCGAACGAGTCAGAGAGGAAGGTGCAATCCTGGACCTGCGGGCCAGGATTGCCTGGGAGAATGAACAATGGGCGCTGGCCCTGGAAACCAAGCAACGCGCCCGGGAGCGCCTGGATGAGCGCTGGAGCACGAACCAGGAAGCTCGTCTGCGCGAATGGCAGGAATTTGCCGGAAGTCGTTTGGCAGACCATCCGCCCTGATCAGGCCAGCTTGGGCGAGACGCCACTGTCGCGCCAACCGGAGGTGATCGGGTAGCGCCTATCCCGGCCAAAGGCCTTGCGGGTGATTCTTGGACCCGGCGCCCCTTGACGGCGCTTGTACTCGGCCGCCAGCACCATGCCGGCTACTCGACGCACGACTTTTTCATCAATGCCCGCCGCCACAATCTCCCCGATGGACTGATCCCGCTCGACATAGCGAGTGATGATGTCATCAAGGACGTCATAAGGCGGCAGACTGTCCTGGTCAAGCTGGTCCGGCCGAAGCTCGGCTGACGGGGGGCGGTCGATGACGCCTTGTGGAATCGCCGGACTGACCGAGTTGCGCCAGTTGGCCAAGTCATAGACCAGGCCTTTCAGGCAATCCTTGATGGGACTGAATCCGCCACACATGTCACCATAAATGGTCGAATAGCCGGTCGCCAGTTCGCTTTTGTTGCTGGTCGATAACGGCAAGTGTCCAAGTTTATTGGACAGCGCCATGATGATATTGCCGCGGGCGCGAGCCTGAAGATTCTCCTCGGCAAAATTCTCACGGCGCCCCGCAAACACCTCGGCCAATTGCTTGAGCAAGGCCTGATAGACCGGCTCGATGGAGATGTTCTCATGGCCAAGCCCAAGCAGGTCAATCTGTTCGGTTGCCAGGATCAGTGACAGTTCCGAGGTATGTCGAGAAGGCATCATGACCGCAACCACCTGATCGCCGCCCAGCGCATCGGCTGCCAAGGCTGCCGTCAGGGCCGAGTCGATACCCCCTGAAAGCCCAAGCACAACGGACTCGAACTTGTTCTTGACGACGTAGTCACGCAGGCCACGCTGCAAGACTCGATAGATGACCGGAAAATCCTCGGTTTCGCCATCAGGCCAGTGCAGATATTCGAAGCGGCCGGATGCTGACTCGAAACCCACCAGCAGCAAATCCTCTTCACACAGGCTGGCCGGTTCGGACAAGCAGCCCTGCCCGTCTATGGCCAGCGAGTGGCCATCAAAAACCAGTTCATCCTGTCCACCCACGCAATTGAGATAAATCAGCGGCAGGCCGGTCTCGGCGTGGCGCTCCGTCAACACCCGCGCCCGATCCTCATGCTTGCGCCGATAGTATGGGGAGGCATTGGCCGAAATGATGAGATCCGCCCCGGCATCGTGGGCTGCCCGGGCAGCTTCGGGGGTCCATGTATCTTCGCAGATGATGATTCCGACACGGACATTGGCAACCTCAATCACCAACGGCTGATTGCCGGGCATGAAATAACGTCGCTCATCGAAAACCGCGTAATTGGGCAGATCGCGCTTGTCATAGACCCCCAGCACCTGGCCGTCACGCAACCAGGACACCGAATTGTAGCGCTTCTCACCAAGAGCGCGCGGGTGACCCACCACCACATCGATGCCATGCACCGCCTCGGCAATTTCAGCCAGTGCAGCCTCGGTACGACGCATGAAGCCCGGCCTCAAGACCAGGTCTTCGGGCGGGTAGCCAGTCAGCGCCAGTTCAGGAAAAACCAGAAGGTCCGCTCCGTACTCATCACGAGCACGGGCGATGTGGTCCAGGATGCGATCGCGATTGCCGGTGATATGACCGACGAGAAAGTCGTCCTGGGCGAGAGCGATTTTGAGCATGGGAAGGGTTCAGGGTTCAGGGTTCAGGGTTCAGGAATGACAGGAAAAACCGACCTGAACCCTGAAACCTGAAACCTGAACCCTTGTTCTTATTTCAGACGCTCAGCGATGGCCGCGCCCAGTTCAACCGGGGAGCGGACCGTGGTCACGCCGGCCTCGTCGAGGGCCTCATATTTGGCTTCGGCCGTACCCTTGCCGCCGGAAATGATGGCGCCGGCGTGGCCCATGCGCTTGCCCGGAGGCGCGGTGACGCCGGCAATGTAGCCCACTACCGGCTTGGTGACGTGATCGGCAATGAACTCGGCGGCCTCTTCTTCGGCCGAGCCACCAATTTCGCCAACCATGATGATGCCCTGGGTATCGTCGTCTTCCTGAAACAGCGCCAGGCAGTCAACAAAACTCATGCCATGAATCGGATCTCCACCGATGCCAATGCAGGTGCTCTGGCCCAGGTCGGCCTGTGTGGTCTGGTAAACGGCCTCATACGTCAGGGTGCCCGACCGAGAAACAATCCCGACCTTGCCGGGCTTGTGGATGCGACCGGGCATGATGCCGATCTTGCATTCACCCGGAGTGATGATGCCCGGGCAGTTCGGGCCGATCAGGGTGACATCCTCATAACCCTGCAAGGCTGCCTTGACCTTCATCATGTCCAGAACCGGAATGCCTTCAGTGATACATACGATCACGCGAATACCGGCATCCGCGGCCTCGAGGATGGCATCGGCGGCAAACGGGGGTGGCACGAAAATCATCGAAGCATCCGCCCCGGTTTCTTCGACCGCCTCGTCCACAGTGTTGAACACCGGCAACCCCAGATGGTCCTGCCCACCCTTGCCCGGCGTCACCCCGCCGACCAGGCGAGTACCGTAAGCAATAGCTTGCTCGGAATGAAAAGTACCCTGCGAGCCGGTAAAGCCCTGGGTGATGACCTTGGTCTTCTTGTTGACTAATACACTCATTGCTTGTTCCTTCAGGCGGAGGCGGCTTCCACGGCCTTGCTCGCACCGTCATTGAGATCGTCTGCTGGAATGATGGCAAATCCGCTCTCGGCCAGCAGCTTCTTGCCTTCATCCACATTGGTACCCTCCAGGCGCACCACCACGGGCACGTCGGGATGGACATCCTTGACCGCGCTGATGATGCCCTCGGCAATCAGATCGCAGCGCACGATGCCCCCGAATATATTGACCAGGATGGCCTTGACGTTGTCATCAGACAGAATCAGTTTGAACGCTTCCTTGACTCGCTCGGCATTGGTACCACCGCCCACATCCAGGAAATTGGCCGGCTCGCCACCGGCCAACTTGATGACATCCATGGTGGCCATGGCCAGACCGGCGCCATTGACCATGCAGGCGATATTGCCGTCCAGTGTCACGTAATTGAGTTCATGCTTGCTGGCGGCCAGCTCCGTAGGGTCTTCCTGAGACTCATCACGCATCTCGGCCAGATCCTTGTGCCGGTACAAGGCATTGGCATCCGCGTTGAGCTTGGCGTCCAGGGCAACCAGATCACCCTTGCCGTCGATGATCAGCGGATTGACCTCGATCAGGCTGATGTCCTTCTCGATGAACAGTCGATACAGACCGTCCATGATCTTGGTGAGCTGGCGAACCTGCTTGGCATTCAGACCCATGGAAAACCCGATCTGGCGAGCCTGGTACGGCATGAATCCGGCAGCGTTATCGATCGCTGCGGTGATGATTTTCTCGGGCGTCTCAGCCGCGCCCTTCTCAAT
>PWWM01000068.1 GCA_003561495.1 Gammaproteobacteria bacterium | reverse complement strand
TGCGGTCAGTGCCGGTGGACGTACCCGCCTGATCGTGGACATGTCGCGTTCTGCCCCGCACGATGTCAGTGTGTCCGGCAATCAGGTCTTGTTGACCATTCAGACTGGTGCGGCAACACCAACGGCGGCGGCGCGACGGATCGAGCCACGCAGCGCGGACTTCGAGATCAGCAACATTGATTTCCGGCGGGGTCCCGATGGTGAAAGCCGTATCCTCGTCAACCTCAACCAGGGCGGCGTCAATATCAGCGTCAATGAGCGTCGCGGCGGCTTGCGCGTTGATCTGTTCGACACTCGTTTGCCTGACCGTCTTCTGGAAAGACTGGATGTGTCCGACTTCGCCACGCCCGTGCAAATGATCACCCCGCAGCAGCGCGGTGACAACACTCGTCTGCAACTGGATATCTCCGGTGGATTCGAGCATCTGGCCTACCAGACGGCTGATCAGTTGGTCATCGAGATCAACCGTCCGCCGCCGGAGCCCCCGCGCGAACGCGAACTGCGTTTTTTCGATGAGCGCGAGTACGAAGGCAGTCGCATCACCCTGAACTTCCAGGACATCCAGGTCCGATCGGTCTTGCAGTTGATTGCCGATGTTTCCGAACTCAATATCGTGGTGTCCGACTCGGTGACCGGCAATCTGACCCTGAGGCTGACCAACGTGCCCTGGGATCAGGCGCTTGATATCGTACTGGAAACCAAGAACCTGGACATGCGTCGCTCCGGCAACGTGATCTGGATTGCACCGGCGGCCGAGATCGCCCAGCGCGAGCAGCAGATCCTCAGGGCGCGCGCCGAGCGTCAGACGCTGGAGCCGTTGCGGACCGCCATGATCTCGGTCAGCTACGCCAATGCCTCTGATCTGGCCTCACTGATTCGCGCCGCATCGGCCGATACCGATGCCGAGCAGGGTGTCCTGTCGGCGCGCGGCACGGTGACGGTCGATCAGCGCACCAATACCTTGCTGATCACGGATACCGCCGAGCAGATCGACGAGGTCCGCGAGCTGGTGGCTGAACTGGACCGCCCGGTTCGCCAGGTACTGATCGAGTCGCGTATCGTCATTGCCCGACATGACTTCAATCATCAACTCGGCGTTCGCTTCGGTGTATCGGCCGGCGCCGAAGGCTCCAGCGGTCGCATCTACTCGGCCTCCGGCTCCAGCGCCGCGGCCGGCCAGATTGCCAACCTGAATCGAGCGGGCACGGGCACGACCCGGATCTCTTCGCCGGGGCCTGTGGGTGGTCCGCTGCTGGTGCCGACTCTGGATGATCGCCTCAACGTCAACCTGCCGGTCGCCAACCCGGCCGGAAGTCTGGGTGTGAGCATACTGGCTGCCGATTACCTGCTTGATCTCGAGCTGAGCGCACTGGAAACTGAAGGGCGAGGCGAGGTCATTTCCACCCCGCGTGTGATCGCTGCCAATCAGGCCGAGGCCTACATCCAGCAGGGTGTGGAAATTCCATTTGAATCGTTGCAGGGTGGGACCCAGGCTGGCGCGGTCAACGTCGAGTTCAAGGAAGCCGTTCTTGAATTGCGCGTGACTCCGCTGATCACCCCCGACAATCGTGTTCAGCTTGACCTGACGGTCAAACAGGATACCGTGGGTGAAATCTTCGAGACCGGTCGTGGCGGTTCGGTGCCCTCCATCGATACCCGGGAGCTGGGCACCAATGTGTTGGTCGAGAATGGCCAGACCGTGGTTCTGGGTGGCATCTTCCAGGAAGAGCGCAACTTCACGACCACCAAGGTGCCGGTGCTGGGTGATGTGCCGGTGCTGGGGACATTGTTCCGGCGTCGGGGCACCGATGATCAGAAACGCGAGTTGCTGATTTTCGTGACCCCGTCGATCCTTGACGAGCGCATCGCGGTCGACTGATACCCGCCTCAACGAACGGTAACCGCCAGCGCCCTGCATGGGGCGCTGGCGCCAGACCTCGACACATTTCCGCTCTGATCCCGAAGGACGCCCGACCCCCAGTCGGCGGGCTGAGTAGAATACAGGGATGATTTATGCATTCCATCCCGCAAGCGCGCCGTTGCTGATCAGCGTGCCGCATGCCGGGACGCGTCTGTCGTCTACCGTGGAACGGACCATGACCGCATCGGGGCGCGCCCGGGTCGATACCGACTGGCATGTCCATCGCCTGGTTGACTTTGCTGTGCAAATGGGCGCCGGTCTGATCCAGGCCGAGTATTCACGTTACATGGTTGATCTCAATCGTCCTCCGGATGACCAGCCCTTGTACGAGCAGGCCGGCACCGGGCTGGTGGCCACCGAGACCTTCGACGGACAGCCCTTGTATGAGCCGGGTTTGCAGCCCGAGAGGACCGCAATCGAGCGTCGAGTCGAGGAATATTGGCGGCCCTATCATCAGCAAATCGAAAGTGAGCTGGACCGGATCAGACGCAAATATCGTTACGCCATTCTGTTCGATGCGCATTCGATCGCCAGCCGGGTACCCCGCCTGTTTGAAGGGCGACTGCCGGATCTGAACCTGGGGACCTACGACGGGCGAAGCTGCGATGGTCAGCTCGAGGCCGACGTATCTCGACTGTTGCATGGACAGGACCGCTTCAGCGCGGTGGTCAATGGTCGATTCAAGGGGGGATACATCACCCGCCACTATGGTCGGCCCGACCAGGGCATTCATACCCTGCAACTGGAAATCGCCCAGGCTTGCTACATGGATGAAACTCAACCGGAAGTCTGGGAAGAGGGCCGCGCAGAGCCGCTGAAGTCGCTTCTGGGTGATCTGTTCGGGTGCCTGCTGGACTGGCGTCCGGCATGAGTTCGCAAGCCTTTCATTGTCCCTTCCTGCTGAGTGCTGATGGCTGGCGGAAGGATGTCGTCATGACCGTATCGTCGGCCGGATTCATCGAGCGCATCGTGAATCGAACCGATGAAAATGCGCCGACGCTTCCCGGTATCGTGATTCCCGGCATGCCCAATGTCCATTCGCACGCGCATCAGCGCATCATTGCCGGTCTGACCGGACGGCGAGGGCGGGACGAAGACAGTTTCTGGTCCTGGCGCGAGCTGATGTATCACGCCGTCGGCCTACTCACGCCCACAGATCTCGAGCTGCTGGCAACCTGGTTGTACCTGGAGCTTGTCGAGGGCGGTTATACCTCGGTCGGGGAATTTCACTATCCGCACCGGCTGGCTGATTGCGAGCCGATCGCAACCAGTCGGGCGCTAATGGCGGCGGCCGGAAAAGCCGGATGCGGTCTGACCTTGCTGCCGGTCTGGTATCGATACGCGGGTTTTGGTCGCCAGGCGCCGGAGGTCGAGCAGCAACCCTTCATCCTCGGTCGACAGGCCTTCGTTGAATTGATCCAAACACTTGCCGAACAGGTCGCCTCCGACGATCTTCTTCATCTCGGCATGGCGCCGCATTCCCTGCGTGCGATTGATGTGGCCGACCTGGCCGGGCTGGCTGCTGATCTTCCCGAGGGCCCGATTCATGTTCATATCGCTGAGCAGAAGGCCGAAGTCGAGGCCTGCCTGGCGGCTACCGGCAAGCGACCCGTCGAGCTGTTGGCTGATCATGTTGAACTCGATGAGCGCTGGTGCCTCATTCATGCCACCCATGCCAGTGATCGTGACATCATCCGGATTGCCCGTTCCGGAGCGGTGGTCGGCCTGTGCCCGACTACCGAGGCCGATCTGGGTGATGGCATCTTCCCGGCCGACCGGCTGCTGGAGGCCGGTGGTCGATTGGCAATCGGTTCCGACAGCAACCTGATGACCACTGCGGCCGCCGAGTTGCAGATGCTGGAGTGGACCCAGCGCCTGAGTCGGCACCAGCGCAACGTACTGGTGGGTAAGGGCGGCGGCCATATCGGCCGAACGCTTTGGGTTCAGGCTGCCGCGGGTGGCGCCCAGGCCCTGGCCCAGCCGGTGGGTGAACTCTCGCCGGGACGGCGCGCTGATTTCGTGGTGCTGGCCGGCGACCACCCCTTGCTGCGCGGACTGACGCCGGATCAGCAACTCGATGCCCTGGTTACCATGGCCCGGCCTGATTTTCTCGACGAGGTCTACGTGGCCGGTCAGCGCCGGGTCTGCGGGGCCGTGCACCACCTGCGTGCAGAACTGAGTGAACCCTTCGCCGAGTTGCGCGCTCGCCTGGCCGGCCATGGCGTCTGAAAACATGCACGAATCGGATTTGCCGTTTTCACCGGCCTGTGAGCGCAACAAGCAACCCATCGGCGAGGTATTGCAGCGCCTGTTGGCAGATGATTCAAGAGTGCTGGAAATTGGCGCCGGAACGGGTCAGCATGCGGTGTACTTTTCCTCCCTGCTTCCAGGGGTCGAATGGCTGGCCACTGATGTGGCCGAGAACCTGGCCGGCCTCAAGGCGCGTTTCGCACTTGAATCCCGCGGACGCTTGCCCGAACCGTTGCAGCTGGATGTGCGCGATCAACGCTGGCCCAGCGGCCCATTCGATGTCGTCTACACGGCCAATACCCTGCACATCATGCCGTTCGAGCTGACCCCGTTGTTGTTCCAGGGGGCAGCCCGGGTCCTGGTCAGCAATGGGCTGTTGCTGTGCTACGGACCGTTCATGGATCAAGGTGTCCATACCGCCGATTCCAATCGCCGCTTTGATGTATCACTGCGCCAGCGTGATCCCGAGATGGGCATTCGCGATACCGTCGAGATTTTCCGCATGGCCGATGCGGTCGGATTGCAGCCGACAGACGACATTTCGATGCCGGCAAACAACCGCATTCTGGTGTTCAGGAAAAAAGCGACTCCTGCTACCGGTCGCCAGTCTGGATAACCACTTCCTCCGCCGGCTCTCGCAGGTTGTACCTGGAGGCCATGGTTGCCCCGTAGGCGCCGGTGTTGGCGATCAGGATGATGTCACCCTCCCGGCACTCGGGCAAAAGGCGGTCCAGGCCCAGGATGTCGCCGGTTTCGCAGATGGGGCCGACGACGTTGTAGATATGATCGCCGGGTTCGGTCAGGCGGCTCAGGTTGACGATCTCATGCCAGGCGCCATACAGGGCGGGGCGGATCAGTGAATTCATGCCGGTGGCGATACCGACGTAGCGCACTTCACCCTTGCCCTTGGTCTGGTTGACCCGCGCCAGCAGTACGCCGGCTTCCGAAACCAGGTATCGGCCCGGTTCCAGCCAGACCTCGACGGGCCGGACCAGGTCGTGCTTGAGCCGGGCCAGGCCGGCATCCAGAGCGGTCAGGTCCAGCGGCAGCTCATCGCCTCGATCCGGAACGCCGAGGCCGCCGCCGAGATTGATGACGCTGACATCAGGCAATTGCCGGGCCGCCTCGCCCAGGGTTTCCAGCGTGCGGTGCCAGTTGTCCGGGTGCAGAATGCCGGAGCCGGTATGGGCGTGCAGGCCGGTGACACGAATATCGTGGGCATCGCACAGTCGCTTGACCCGTTCAAGCTCGGTCAGCGGAATGCCGAACTTGGCGTGGGAGCCGGCGGTGCGCACCATCTTGTGGTGACCCAGACCGGAACCGGGGTCCAGCCGCAGGAAGATGTCTCGTCCGGCCAGGTGCCCTCCCCAATGTTCGATGATCCAGGCATTGTCCACCGTCAGGCGGATATCACGCGCCAGGGCCTGACGGTATTCCTCGCGTCCGGAGAAGTTGGGGGTCAGAAGCAGGTCATCGACCTGCAATCCCCTGACCTGGTCCAGGGCATGCTCGGCCTCGGCCATGGATACGCATTCGATACCCAATCCACACTCGAACACCGTGTTGAGGATGTCGGGATGCGGGTTGGCCTTCATCGAATACAACACCCGGTCAACCGCCTTCAATGCCTTCAATCGACCGGCGGCCGCACGCACTTCGTCCAGGTTGTAGACATAGGCGCAGTCGCGCCCGCCCAGAACGGTCTCGAGACGCTCGCGATCCTGTCGCCACCAGGCGGTGACCGGACGGCGAGCGACATCCTGGCGAAACAATTGCTCCCAGGTCGGGCCGAACACCGAATCGCCTCCCACGCCTCCGGGAATGACCTGCTGGTGAAGTTGCTGGACCAGTCGATCGGCATGCCGGGCCTCGATCACGAAGGTCAGATTGAGGTCGTTGGCTGCCTGGCTGACCTGAAAAATGCGCCGTTGTTCGAACACCTCCAATGCCGGCCCCAGGCGGTGCAGGATGGTTCGGATGCCCAGCCCGACCAGGCTGACGGTCGCGCAATCGGTCAGGATTTCGACCCGGCAGTGGCGCGACAGGCGACGGCTGAGTTCATCCAGGCCGTTGGCATCGACCGGGTTGGCGCCGGGGTCCAGGGTGACAGTGACATTGGACTCCGAAGTCGAGACCTGGTCGATCGACATGCCCAGCGCCTTGAACTCGGCAAACACGTCGGCCAGAAACCCGACCTGTTGCCACATGCCGATCCCCTCCAGAGAAATCAGGGTGATGTGCTTGCGTTGCACGATGGCCTTGACCTGGGCACCGTGATCGCGTGCTTCTGGCGTGATTCGGGTGCCCTCGATATCCGGTCGGTCGGTCTGGCGCATCCAAAGCGGGATCTGTTCGCGCTGGATCGGGATCAGTGCACGTGGATGCAGCGCCCGGGCGCCCATGGCGGCCAGTTCCTGGGCCTCGCGGTAGCTGACCAGCTTCAACAGCCTGGCCGAGGATATCCGGCGCGGATCGGCGCTGAACAAACCCGGCACATCGGAGAAAATTTCAACCCGGTCGGCTTCCAGGATCGCCGCCAGGCTGGTGGCCGAGGTGTCCGAACCTCCGCGCCCCAGGAGCACCGTTTCCCCGGCTGGATTGGCGGCCACGAAACCCGGCATGATCAGTGCCGGTGATTCGGCAGATAATCGTTTGGCAAGATCGGGGTCGGCTTCGGCTGGACAGGCTGCCGCAAGGTAATTGGTACGTGCTCCCCGACGTGGATCGGATGGGCAGATCAATACCTCGCGCGCATCCAGCCAGCGGACTGGAAGGCCGGACTTTTTCAGCCAGGCCGCGCCCAGGCGACTGGACAGGACCTCACCCATTCCCAGAATCCTGGCCTGATCAGCGGGATTGTCCGCATCGCCATCGAATTCAAGCAATCGGGCCAACTCCTGCAGCGGTTCATCGAGAATTCCCGGGTCAAGGTCCATGGACTGGATCAGTCGAACATGGCGCTGCCTGATCTCTTCGTGCAAGATTTCGACCGGTTGGCGGGTCTGTTGATCAAACTGGGCCTCGAGCAGATCGGTAATTCCGCGTAGAGCTGAAACCACCACGGCCACGCATTTTCCGGAATCCAGAGTTTCGTTCATGCGTTCGGCTATTCGTCTCCAGTGCTCGAGACGGGTCACCGAGGAACCGCCGAACTTGACGATGCGCCATGGACTTCGATGGCTGGAATGCGGGGGATTCATGGGGTAGGGTATGCAGAACTCAGCTAAAGGTGGAGTGCCCGAAGTGCGTCAACCGGCAATGAAAATGACACGATTACTGCTGATTTTACGCTATATATAAGAAATGAGTAGTCTCAAAACGGCCATACAGTCTCCCCGTTCGGTTGGCGCCAGCGATACCGGACGAGTTCGGGAGAATAACCAGGACGCCATCTTTTGCGATGACGCCCTGGGTCTGTGGCTGGTCGCTGATGGTATGGGCGGCCATGCCGGCGGTGCGCGCGCCAGCGAAATTGCCCGCGATACGATCAGCGCCCGACTCACCGAGGGTCACGGACTGCGCGATTCCATTCTGGAAGCCCACCGCGCCATTCGAGCCGAACAGGAGGCCTGTCCGGATTATGGAGACATGGGCACCACCGTGGTGGTGGTCTTTGACCATGGTGACGGGTACGAGATCGGCTGGGTGGGTGACAGTCGGGCTTACCACTATTCCGCCGATTCCGGCAAGCTGGAATTGCTGACCCGCGATCACAACGTGGCCGGCATGCTGGTGGCCGCCGGTGCGCTCAGCCCCAGCGAGGCGGCCCGGCACCCGCAGCGTCATGTGCTGACCGACTGTCTGGGTCTGGTCGGTGACCATGACCCACGTATCGGGAGTTATCAGGAGCGCTGGAAAGCCGGCGACTGGTTGCTGATCTGCTCGGACGGACTGACCGGCGAGCTGGATGATGAAGACATCGAACGCACCCTGTTTGAGAGCGCGGGGCTGGAGGAAGCCAGCCACGCCTTGCTGGACAAGGCACTGGATGCCGGGGCGCATGACAACGTTTCGCTGGTGCTGGTGGCCGGTCCAATGGTCGGTCAAAACGGCGGCAAACGCGGTTCGCGCTGGCCATGGCCATTTCGACGCCGCTAGTTATAATCCTATTTGTATGAGTGATTGAGGGAACCCCACACATGACTTCCGAAGACGGCAAGGAAAGAAAGAAATCCCGGCGCGAACAAGGGCCCCAGGGGACGCACGTTTTCAGTCGCGAGAAAGTCGACAGCCTGATCGCCAAGGCCGAGTCGGCCGACGCACTGGATTCTCCGGTCAGGCTCAAGGGCTTGAGCGTCGAGGTCAAGGGGCGAACCTTTCCCCTGACCGGTGGCCGCTGCGTGATTGGTCGCGCCGACTCCTGTGACATTTCGCTGACTGACTCGAGCGTTTCGTCCGAGCATGCCCGCTTGACCCAGGATGCCGAGGGCTGGCGAGTGGCCAACCTGCTGTCAACCAATGGCACCTTCGTCAATGGCAAACGAATCTCGAACGAGCAAATCAATCATGGCGACCGCTTGCGTCTGGGCCGGGTTGAGTTTGTGTTCGAGTGGTCAGGTTCGCAATCTGGCCCCGCCTCGACAACCGGCGCCTCGAAAGGCGGCAGCTGGAAGCGATGGCTGCCGTGGGTTGCCGGCGCGGTCGTGGTGGTGGTAATCGCGCTGCTCGTGTTGTTGTAGCGGGGCTGCCCGAGAACGGGGACCCGGCCATGTTCAGGTCGGCGCCGATCCCTTGTGCTTGCCCAGAACCACCACGGTCTTGCCTGAAGCCGTGATCATGCCGTCTTCTTCCAGCGACTTCATCACCCGACCGGCCATCTCGCGGGAGCAACCGACGATGCGGCTGAGTTCCTGACGGGTGATCTTGATCTGGGTGCCGTCAGGGTGCGAGACGGCATCGGGTTCGCTGCACAGATCAATCAGGGCCTTGGCGATGCGGCCCTGGGTGTCGAGAAAGGCCAGATGAAAGACCTTGCGACGGGTTTGCAGCAGTCGCTGGGTCAGTTTCGAGCCTATCGCCGTAAGAATGTCGATTGCGCAATCGGCCAATTCGTTTTCCAGCGCTTCGCGCAGGTGGTCGTAGGAAACTTCGGCCAATTCGCACTTGGAGCGCGTGCGCACCAGGACCTCGCGTTCACGCGGTTTCATGAACAGGCCCATTTCGCCGATGAAGTCACCGGGGTTGAGATAACTCAGAATCAATTCGCGCCCGTCTTCACCTTCAGTCGACACTGACAGCGAGCCTTCGACTACGTAAAGCAGTGACTGGCCGGCATCGCCGGGTCGCATGACGGTGGTTTTGGCCGGCAGATGCTGGCGCTTGCAGATTCCCAGGAATCGATCCATGGCGTCTCGGTCAACCGGGTAGAACTGGATATCTCTCATCAAATGGCTTCACTGTGTTTTCTTTAAATGAGTGCCGCCCTCGTCGGCATGGTGCCAATTTTGCACTCCGTCACACTTTACGTCAAACTGTTCACATATGTAAAAAGTCATCGGATTGGCAATCCGGGTTGAGGATGAGTGATAATTAGCGGTTATGTCGGCA
>PWWM01000246.1 GCA_003561495.1 Gammaproteobacteria bacterium | reverse complement strand
GCAGAGCGCGCTCGGCGATTCCGGCGACATCCACCATCACCGTGGGTTCGCTGATGGGTCCGGCAATGGCCAGTGGAATGCGGCCCTCGGTGGCCTGGCGCAGGGTGCGCGGCATTTGCGCGGTCAGGGTCTCGCCCAGCGCAAGCTCCATGCGATAGTCCACCTGGCCGGCCGCCAGGTCAATCGTTCCGCGGCCACTCATGCCGTAATCGGCGGCCACCAGGTTCAAGTCAGGCAAATCGATCACGCCTGATCGTGCAGTCAACGTGCCGCCAAATGTATTGAAAGCGGTCTCACCGCCAAATGCACGCGAAACACTGCCGAGGTTGGAAACCGTCAATTCCTGGCTGATCAGCTCACGGATATCGACCCCGAGCAGGGCGCCGTCGGCAACGCTGAAATTGCCGCTGCCATCCAGTGAGGCCAGGATCTGATCGAGTTCGAAGCCGCTGAACGACAGATCCATGCGCATGTCGCCGCTGCCGCGAACCGGTGCGGCACGTCCGGTCAGCGCGGCCACCTGGTCCACCAGAATGCCGTCGAGGCGAGGCTGCATCACCACATTCGGTGGTTCGGCGGTGAAATCCACCTCGACCCGCCCATCGAAACGTCCACCAAACAAGCGGGCATTGAGGGGCGAGAGGACCAGAACCCCGTTGTCCAGTTGCGCGCGGGCTTCGACATCGTTCAGACTCAATGCATCGGACAGGACCAGCGTGCCCAGTTCCAGGCCGAAGCGGGCCGTGATCTCCTGCAAGGCGCCGAAGTCAGTCGGGGCATCGGCCCCGTTGCGCGGCGCCGGCGTAGCGGGTTCATCGGCCACGAAGCTGCGCAGGTCGAGTCGTTCGCCGTTCAGATCCAGCTCGGCGCGAATCTCTGGCGCCAATTGAAACCGACCGGTCGCGACCAATCGATCATCATTGACGCCAACCGTGACCTGGTCAAAACGCGCCTGGGTGCGCGCCCCGGCCTCGATCACCACCGGTGAAGGCGCCTCCAGCATCAGGGCCAGATCAGCCCGGTTCAGACGCGCCTGAAAATCGCGCAAACGTACGGTGGTCGACTCACTCAGCTCCAGGTCGACATGGGTGTTGACCCGGCCACGGGCATCGGCGGCGGGCAGCACGAATTCAGCCACCAGGTTGGCCAGCTCGATCGCGCCGAGATTGCGCGCCACGTTCAGTGTGCCGCTGAGCGAGGACAGGCGAACCGTTTCCTCATCGCCATCGAGCACAGAGGCAGCCAGGTCAAAGGCCACCGGCTGCTCGGCGCGAAACGGCGCCAGGTTGAGACTGTCAATCTGAAAGGTCTGGCGAGTCCCGGCTTGCTGGTCCAGGTTGACCAGGCGCACATCTCGCAGACGCACCGTGCCCAGCGTCAAATCCCCCAGGTCAGGTTCAGTGCGCTCCACCCCGGGTTCGGGCTCGGCCAGCAGGCCATCGAGATTGGAGCGACCGGCCGCGTTGGTCACCAACTGAAACTCGGCCTGCTCCAGGGTCAGCGCGCCGATTTCCAGATCACCGCGAATCAGCGGCCACACCCGCACCGAAGCAATCGCCGAACCGATCCGGGCCAGTGACGGCGCCTCGCCAAAATCCGGCGGATTGCCCATCCCGACATCGCTGATCTCGATGGCCAGCCAGGGAAATATCTTCAGCGACATCGGACCATCCAGACGGACCTCGCGACCCAGTTGATCGGAAGCGCGCTGGGCAATCTCCTCGCGATAGTCGTCCGGGTCGATCAACACCACCGCCGCCAACGCCAGCAGGACCAGCAAGCCGACCAGAACAGCCAGGACAAGCAGCAGTTTGCGCATCATGAGTTAGTCTCGTCTTGGAACTTTGACTAGATTAACGCAGGCCAGGACCCACAGCAGAAAAAACAGCAACCCTGCCCAGGCGCCGCCGAGTGGAACCGGCACCGGCGGATCAATCAAGGCCAGGTTGACGAGCGGGATGTCCAGCGAAAGTTCGGCCTCTTCCAGGCTGACCGTGACACTGTGGGCTCCCGGACGATCATTGGCGCGCATCTCGACCCGGATCTCGCCGTTGTCATCGGTTGGCCGTTGCAGCGTGGTTTCACCTCCGGCAAAGACCGCACCTGGACCGAATTCGCTGCTTTCCAGCCGCAATGTCCGGCCGATGATCGGCTCGCCGAACTGGTTCTGCAATCGAATGTGTAGCGGCTCGGGGAAGTCCGAGCCTGCTGTAGTGGTCTGGTCACCACCGCCGAGCAGGTTCAGCACCGCCGGGGCCGGACCAAAAAAACGACGGGCGTAGATGCCGAAACCCGAGCCGTCCTGCCCAACCGTCTCCCAGGCGACCATGAATCCGCCGTCCGGCATGCCCGTGACCGCCGGAAAGTCCTGGAAGGCCTCGACTTCCTGGCTGATCTTGAATTCATCACCCAGCATCCGGCCGGCGCCATCCACGCGTCGGCCGTAAATGCCCTGGTTTTCGAAATCCGGGGTGAAGCTCTGCCAGACCACCACGTAATGCCCGTCACCATCGAGGGCAATGTCGGGCAAGTCCTGGATGCCGTCATCGACCTGGTTGACCTGGATCTCCCCCGTGATCGCCTGGCAGTTGTCATCGTAGAGACGCAGCATGACGCGCTGGTAGCTGATCGAACTCTGGCCCATGTTGTCCTGCCACACAATGGCGAAACTGCCGTCCTCGGCCAGGGCCACCCGGGGCCGGGCCTGACCACCCTGGGTGGTCTGGTTGACCAGAAACTCATCGCCCCCGGGACCGGCGAAGCTCATGCACCGGGCAAAGATCCCCCAGTCGCTGCCATCCTGGCCGGAGCTTTGCCAGGCGATGACCTGGTCACCAGCCGAATTCAGCGCCACTTCAGCGCGCCGCTGGGCCGTGGTATCGAACTGGTTGATCTGGGTCACCGGGGTCAGCGGCTGTCCAGAGGCATTGAAATGGCGGGCCAGGATATTGAAGGTGGCATTGGTCACCCCGCGGGCCTCCCAGGCCACCACCAGGCGGCCTTGATCATCGAGCGCACTGCGCGCGACGATCTGCAGGTTATCAACCGTTTCACCAACCTGGCGGTCGTCGAACATGGCATCGCCTGCCGCATCAAAGCGGCGCTTGATGATTTCCAGGTTGGTCGTTGGGCGCACCTTGCCATTCCAGACCACGACGAACGAGCCATCGGAATGCATGCTGGCATGGGCGGAGTCCTGGGTGCCCTGGTTGTACATATTGACCCGGAACTCCTCGCCCACCGGTTCCGGCAAAGCATCAAATCGCTGCGCGTAAATGCCCCAGCCCGGCGCTTCCTGGTTGCGCGATTGCCAGGTCACCACGCTGTTCCCCTGCGCATCGGATGCAATCGAGGGAATGCGCTGATCATTGGGGGTGTGGGTATTGACCTGGAACTCCGGCGTGGCCAGGTTGGCAAACGGATCGGCCAGCAAGGGCGCGGCCGGCAATGTCAGCGCCAGCACAAAAAAGCCGGCTTGCAAGCGCAAAGCCGGCTGGAAACATGAGCGTGGTTGTGAAAGCCGGGGCGTGTGATTCAATCCACGGATGCGCCCCCGGCGGGCCATGCCATCACGCACGAGGCCCTCCGAATTCGGTCTGGGGGACTAGTTTACAGTCCGAACCAGGCCAGTGCGTAACCCTCCATCAATTCCTCGCGATGGGGAGAGACCATTTCGATCACTTCGTCGGAAATCCGGCGCTGGCGCTGTGGCTGGTCGTGCGACCCGAACGCCACCACGGCAACCTCCTCACCCAGGGCCTGGTAGGCCTGCTGGCGCACCCAGGCATACTCCTGCAGGCTGAACTGGTAACGGTTCAGGGCCTGGACCTGCTGACGCTTGGCCTCCAGGATCAGATCGCCCAGGTCACGGTACGCGGTAATGATCTCGGAAATACGCGGCTCGTCATCACGGGCGCGGATCTCATCGCTCATTTCCTGCCACTTCTCATCCAGTTCCTCGAGGCGGTCCTCCAGTCCGGAACGCATCTCGCGCTGGGCCACCAGAAAACGCTGAAACTGGTCAGCGGTCATCTGTCCATCATCGGGCGGGGTATATCGCCCGGTCCGTTCAACGCTCTTGTTGAGTTCCTCGAACTCGGTAGCGAATTGACCCACATCCGTGGCGAACTCCCAGGCCGGCTTGATCACGAAGAAATAGCCGGCGCCACCGCCGCCGACCACAACCACCAGAAGCACCACCAGGCACCCAATCAGAATCTTCGGCATGACTTTGAACTCCCGTAATTTATGACTCGTTAATAGTGATACGCGAAAACGACCTGATTCATGTCAGGCCGGGCTGCTAGAATTTTCTCCATTCCTCCGAACCGGGCCAGCCCGAATCCACATGTCCCCTGTCCGTCATCGCACCAGCCTTGACTGGCCCAGACTGATTCTGATCGGGCTGGTTCTATGGTGGCCGGCACCTGATGCCCCGGCCGAAAATCGTCCGCCTCCGCTGTTTCTGATTTCCATCGACGGCTTTCGCCACGACTACTTCGAGGCGGTCGACACGCCGGCCCTGGATCGCCTGATTCAGGGCGGCTTCAAGGCCGATGGACTCTACCAGGTCTTTCCGACCAAGACCTTCCCGACCCACTACAGCGCGGTGACCGGGCTGTATCCCGGCACCCACGGTGTGGTCGCCAACAGCATGTGGGACCCTCGCGATCAGCGTCGCTTCACGCTGCGCGACCGCGATGCCGTCGGCGACGGCTACTGGTACCGCGACGGCGAACCCATCTGGGTCACGGCCGAAAAGCAGGGCATCAAGGCCGTCACCTATTTCTGGCCGGGCTCCGAGGCGCGTATCCAGGGTATTCGGCCCACGGACTGGAAACTCTACTCGGCCCAGGTGCCGCATGCCGATCGCATCGAGCAAATCCTTGAGTGGATGGACCGGAGCGGTGATGAACGCCCAGGCCTGTATACGCTTTACTTCAGCCGGGTCGATTCACTCGGCCATCGCCATGGCCCGGCCGCCGATCCGGTTCTGGACGCCGTGGCCGATATCGACCAACACATTGGTCACTTGATCGACGGCATCGAGGCGCGAGTCGGCCTGGACCAGGTGCACGTGATCGTGATCTCCGATCACGGCATGAGTCACATCGACCTCGAGCGCTACATCATGATTGATGACTATCTCGACCTGTCGCAGGTACGCATCACCGACTGGGGCCCGGCGGCCCAGATCTGGGCGCGGCAGATGGGGGTTGATGAAATCATGGCCCGGCTGGAAAACGCCCATCCAAACATGCGGGTCTGGCGCCGCGAGGACATTCCGCGACGATATCGCTTCGACTCACATCGACGCGTACCCGATGTGCTGGCCGAGGCCGATCTGGGCTGGATGATCAACAACCGTCCTTTCATGGCCGCACAGCAGCGCTTTCCGCTCAAGGGCATGCACGGCTGGGATCCGGCCTGGCGGGAAATGCACGGCATACTGATTGCCCACGGACCGTCCTTTGCCGCCGGCAGCCGCAGCCCGGCCATGCGCAGCGTGGATCTGTACGCGCTGATGGCCCGACTGCTCAACCTCACCCCGGCCCCCAACGAGGGTCGCCTTCAGCCGTTCCTGCCTTACCTGGATGCCGGACAGGCACGCGGCTACGAGCGCCGGCAGTTTCTCTGCGAACCGGGGCGCATGGAAATCTTTGCCGACATCGCCACCAACCACCTGGCCCTGCACATCGATGACCAGACCTTTGTGCTGGATCGCCTGCAGGCCCTGGGCGGACGGTTTTTCTTCTATGTCGATATCTACGCGTTTATCGACGGTGAGCGGGCGATCTTCGGAGCGGATGATCAACAGTGGTCGAATTGCCACCGTACCGCGCTCGAATCGATCAAGCCAAGCCGCGAGGGATCCACTACTCCAGCCCGAAATCCAGACCCGACACCCCCTCGAAAGCCTCCGGATCGGCCTTGAGAATGGCCACCGCCACATCGTATTGCTCACAGCCACACTCGCACAGATGATGCATCAGCGTCAGTGCACTGACCGGGCTCTTGACCTCGACAAACCGGCCTCCGGTGCTGGCCGGAGTAGCCGAGGCAACAAAACCCTTCGGTCGCTTGATGACCTTGATGCTCATGAAAATGGTGATTGCCTTCCAATGGCCGATGGGGCTCATGGTATATCCGCGCCTGCTCGAGCGCATCGGCCAGCCGAATCAGCCGGCAGGGCCGGTCAACGCGAGCAACAAGACAAAGGCCCAGTAAGTGGCGATGAGCAATTGCACGGCAAAGGCCGAAAATCGCAAGGTGACGGCCACCGGGCTGATCGAACACAGGTGGATCAGCGACTGGACAATACGGGCGATCAGAAACACCCAGGCCAGCGGGTCGGTCAGGTGGGCAAGATCGGCAACCACGGCCACCAGCAGCAACCCGCCGAAAATCGGCAAACCCTCGATACAATTGGCATGCGCCCTGGCAAGGCGTTGCATGAACGGCGAAAGCCCGGCATTGTCGGGACTGAACCCGTTGGCCGGAACCGTGCCCCGGACCACCATCACACTGCGAATCACCTCCATCACGATCAACAGCAGCAAAGTCCAGGCGATAAAACCGGTCAATACAATCAGACTTGATGACATCATTACGACTCCCGATCCGAAAACCAGTGACAACAACTCGAGGACCCTGCCTCCGGATTACATCCCCGGCGGAAGACCGGTGTCTATCCGGCATTCAGGATCGAGTTTTTCTCCTCATGAACCTTCTGTGCAGACTGCCATGGGTACTGAGCGCGGTCACGGTCACCAGAATCACGCCCATGCCCAGAATCTGCAGTCCCGCCAGGCTTTGATGCAAAATCAAGACGCCGAACAGCGAGGCGGTCACCGGCTCGACCATGGCCACAATCGATGCACCCGCCGGTGCGGTATGTTTCAGTCCGACGATATACAGAATGAATGACAATCCGGCCCCGAACACCCCCAACACCATGAACAAGGGCCAATACGAGGTGGTCAATACCATTGCTGTCTGTTCACGATCAGCCAGCATAAACAGCAGGATGATCAACACCGAAAAAGCGATCACCAGAATGGCCTGTGGACTGCCATGCGGTGCGGCATACTTGAATCCGAATATGAAAATCGCATAAGAAAGGCCGGACAACAACCCGGCCGTGGCGGCAAGCGGTGTCACATCACCCGCACCTACATCGTAAATGCCGGTCAGCAACACAACACCAAACAACACCAGAACGATCGCCACCCACTTGAATAATGTTGGCTGTTCAAGCTTGAGTGAAAAGGACACCAGGTAGACAAACACCGGGGCGCAGTACATCAGCGTTGCGGCAACGGCAACACTGCCCTCGGCAATACTGATGAAATAGAACGTGAAGTTGCCGGCGACTCCCAGGCCGGCGACAACCGACCAGAACCACAGCTTCTTGCTGGCCAGTCCACTGCCCTGCGGTCGCAGTGCCAGCCAGGCCAGCACGAACAACAACCCGATGGCGCCCCGGTACAACGAGACCACGACCGGATTCCAGTCCTGGTCGGTCAGTATTCCACCAATGCCCCCCGACAACCCCCAGAAGAACGCGGCAAGCGCCACAAACAAGGTGCCATGTCCAACGACTTTGTTTTGTACCATTCTATCCATCACCCATGTCTTTCAAGCCAATGATCTTTTGGGGCGATAACGATGACGTCAGAATTCTGAATGGTTTGTATCTCAAATGATGTTCCGGTAAGTGTTTCGTCAGAGACTTGGTCACGAAGGGGGCGCAATTCCTCAGTTAAAACGCTGGTGTCTATCTCGGAGTTCAGGGTGATTGATTGAATGCCAAAAATGAGCAGAAGCAAAAAAGTCATCAGGTTTGTCCAACATGCATTGTATGGCCATCCCTTTCTCCTGATCTATCCAAATCTCGCAACAGATTTCAGGGCTGATGCGTCCTGATTTGAGAGGCCATGGGGCCTCGATGGCGACAAGGGATTTAATTTTTATATCGCTCACCACAGGGGAATCCGTCGCAGATTCTGCAACTATCTGGGGGAATATTGCAACAGAAAATGCTACACCGGACACGAGGAAAAATAGAAAGCCTCGTACAGGAAAAAATTGTTCACTTAAGAGCTGTACTGCCTCTGGACTTAGCATAAATGCCGCATGCACAGCTAATAACATTGCTGCGAGAGCTGGAAAGATTCCCCAGCCATCTTCCTTTCCGAAACTGAAGCCGTATTCGCTTATATAGCGTGCAAACAGACACATCGATGGACCGGCAAGGGCAATTATTGCAATGACGGTTTGCATGGATGGAAGATAGCTAACGTTTGGGTTAACCGGCTCCGCCCCAGGACTTGCCCGGCAATGCCGGCCCGGAGCTTTCCGGCGTCCGGTTGAACCCTTTGTCAGGTGCGGTTCTCAAATTAACACCAAACAACACTTGTATGTGTATACTATGCTCCATGCATACACATTGGATTTGCCATGCGAACAAATATTGAAATTGACGATGCCTTGATGGCCGATGTCTTGGCAATGACCGGCGTGCGCACGAAGAAGGAGGCAGTCGAACTTGGCCTCAAGACACTGATAAGGCTGAAAAAGCAGGAACGAATCAAGCAGTTCAAAGGAAAGCTTCGCTGGGAAGGCGACCTCGAAGAGATGAGGTCTGATCCTTGATTCTGGTCGATTCCAGCGTTTGGATCGATTTTTTCAACGGCACTGAAACAGCAGAAACACAGTCTCTCTCAGACATTTTGGGTCTACTACCCGTTGCCATAGGCGATCTGATGCTGGCGGAAGTGCTGCAAGGCTTTCGTAAGGACAGGGACTTTCGAACCGCGCTGGAGCTCTTTGAGTCTGTCACCGTACTTGAACTAGGCGGTAGGGAAATCGCGATACAAAGCGCGAGGAATTTCCGCAAGCTGAGAAGTAAGGGATTCACCGTACGCAAGACGATTGATTGCATCATCGCAACGTACTGCATCGAACACAAGTTGTCACTCCTTCAGGCCGATCGAGATTTCGAGCCCTTCCATGAGCACTTGGGATTGAAAAGAGGAACTCAAAGCACCTAACGTTTGGGTTAAACGGCCCCGCCACCGGAGTTGCCCGGCTATGCCGGCCCGGAGCTTCCTGGGTCCGGTTGAACCCATTGTTAGGGGCGGCAGCCGGCGATAGAATGGACCAAGTAGTAAATTCTGGAGGCCCTATGACTGCTGAGCCCCTGCAGCGCCTACGTTCTGAGATTCTGGCACTTTCCGAGGCCGAACGGGCTGAATTGGCCCATGACCTTATCCAAAGCCTCGATGCGCCACGGGAAAATGGAGTTGAAGATGCCTGGGAGCGGGAAATTTCCCGGCGAATCGGTGAGATCGATGCCGAACAGGCTGAACTAGTTGAGCGGACAGAGTTTCGGAAACGGATTCGAGCAAAGCTAGAGCGGCGATAGACTTGAAAGTACGAATTCTTCGTCAGGCTGCTGAGGAGGCTGAAGCTGCGGCGGCTTGGTATGAGCAGGAACGTCCGGGCCTTGGGGCCGAGTTTTTTGAGGCCATTGAAGCTGGCCTTGACGTTATAGAGGATGGTTTCCTTCCCCTCTCTCCGATGCCTGGAATCTCTGGCAACCAAGGAGCAAAACGCCTCATTCTCCGCCGCTTCCCATACGATATTGTTGTCGTCGATCGCGGCGATGCACGGCTCGTTGTGGCGTTTGCTCATCATTCTCGGAAACCTGGCTATTGGCGAGATCGTACTAGCCCCTAACGTTTG
>PWWM01000020.1 GCA_003561495.1 Gammaproteobacteria bacterium | reverse complement strand
TACCTTGGGGTGGTCTTTGCCGGCGACTGGATGACCCTGTTTGTCTGCTTTGAACTGCTTGGTCTGGTGGCCTTGCTGCTGGTGCTGCATGACGGTACCGAAAAGGCCCGAAAGGCGGGCACCAAGTACTTCTGGATGACCCTGATTGCCGGTTTCGCCCTGCTGGCCGGCATCGTGCTTGTCCATACCATGACTGGCAGCGCGGTCATTGGAACCTTGCCGGCCGAGGCCGGATCGACATCCCTGGCCTGGGCGGCATTTCTGTTGCTGCTGGTCGGGTTCGGCGTCAAGGCCGGCCTGGTGCCCTTGCATACCTGGCTGCCGGATGCCCATCCGGCCGCACCCGCACCGGCCAGCGCGCTGCTTTCCGGGGTGATGATCAAGGCCGGCGCTTATGGCATCTTTCGTCTGCTCAACACGGTGTTCCGGCCGGAGATCGGGAGCGATTTCGAGCTGGACGAATGGCGGTTCAACGCCCAACTCGGATTATTCATTGCCTGGATGGGTATTGTCACCATGCTGATTGGCGTGATCCTGGCGTTGGGCCAGCATCATGCCAAGCGCATGCTGGCCTGGCACAGCGTCAGCCAGATGGGCTTCGTGGTCACCGGTTTGGGTGTGGGCGCCTGGCTGGGCGCGCAGGGTGGAATGGGCACGGCCGGCGGGCTGTTGCACATGGTCAACCACGCCTTGTTCAAGGCCGGTCTGTTCCTTGGCATGGGCGCGGTGGCGGTCTATGCCCACAGCGCCGACATGTACAAGCTGGGTGGCCTGTGGCGCCGCATGCCGATGGTCTTTGTCTGCATGCTGATCTTTGCTGCCGGCATCGGCGGTGTCCCGCTGTTCAATGGATTTGTCAGCAAGTCCATGATTCACCATGCCTTGGTCGATGGCGCCGACCTGCCCGGGGGCGGGTCACTGGTCGTGGCCGAGTGGCTGTTCATCGCGACTGCGGTCGGCACCGCGGCCTCGTTCGTCAAGTTGATCACGCTGGTCTTCATCCGCCAACCGGAAACACAACCATCCGATCCGCCGGGCTCGGTAGGGTGGGGCATGATGGCGCCGATGCTGCTGCTGGCCATCCCCGTGGTACTGATCGGTATCCAGCCCCAATGGCTGCTGCAAGGACTGATGGCACCGGGTCTGGAAGGGCTGGCGCTGTCGGCTGACCCGATCACGCGTTACCTGTCGGTCTATTACCTGGGACGCAGTGATGTGTTGCTGTCGGCGGTGATCGTGGGCGCCGGCGCGGCGGTGTTCGTGATCGGCATGCGCCAGGGTTGGTTCCACTGGTCGGCGCCGGCCTGGTTCGGGGTGGATTTCTGGTACCGGCAGTCGGCCGTCGGGTTCGTTCAGGCGTGCCAGTCGGGTAGCCGAAAAGCCGGCGCCATCCGTGATCATGTGGCTGGACGCGCCTGGCAGATGCTGCTGAATCTTGATCACTTGCCCGGGCAGTCGCTGAAACTGAGTGTGGCCATGATCGAGGCGCTGGGTCGGGCGGTCTCTGGCATCAATCGCCTGCTTGATCGGCCGGGTCAGTGGCTGGTCAGTTTGTCGATCATGCTATCGGCCAAGTCGGGTCGGCGCGCCTTGCAGGATGTGCTGTATCGCGATCTGGACCAGGGACGCGATGCGCTGATTGCCGCGGCACAAGCTGAGGCCAACGAGCGTCATGGTCGCTCGGATCGCCTGGCCCATACGGACCGGATACTCCTCGAGCAGCGCCTGGAAGCGGCACGCCAAGTCGCCGGCCTGGTGGCCAGCCAGCAACTCGAGCGCGCCATGGCGGCCGCGGCCAGTGGTGATGACGAGCGCTCCCGGGCCGAGTGGGTCATGCCGCCGGTCGATAAGATTGTCGATGCCGCCGATGACTGGCTGGCCGGGCAGAAACTCGAATCAGCCTTGGACACAGCCGGTCTGGATGTGACCGGAGTCTACGAATATGAACGCAGGTTGGCCGACGAGCGCAACTGGCGGCGCGAGTTGCGCGCGGTGGTATTCAGACCAGGGACCAGCCAATGGCCAATGACCGAGCATCCCGACCGCAGCAGCCTGGCGGGCAGGATGCGACGCCTACTCGACCAGGGCACCACCGATCCGGGCGCCGGCCTGATCGGGGCGGTGGTGTTGATGGTGATTCTGCTGATTGGGTTCCTGGGGCGTTGAATGCCCATGAAGATTCCATTGTGTTCCGGCGGCCCGACGGACGATATTTCAGTTGTCGACAGGAGCTGAATTCGTGCCGACTCAAACACAACACGCAGAACCGTGACGCAATTCCTTGGCAGGCCAGATTGCATTTGAGTATAGTAATCCGACAATAAGAACAATGAATTTCGAGCCTCGCTTGATGTCATCCCTCCCAAAAAGCAGACGATCATATGCGCACACGTTCAGCGCGGGCTTGTTGGTCTGTATGCTGGCCGGCTGCGCCGGGATGCCTTCCGATCGCGATGCGACATCGGCCGCAGCCTATGAACAGCCCCTGAAGATCGAAACCCGTGCCGCTGTGCCCTTGCTATCCAGCGAACGAGACGAACTCATCGAGGGTCTGGTACAGGCTGGTGTTGGTGATTCTCGACTGACCTACAGGGCTCGTTACGTGTTCGCGCCTGGGAAGTTGCTGGCCACGCTGGTGAATGAGGGCGCATCCGACCCATCCTTAACCACCGACATCGGCCAGCAGACGGTGCATCAGACGGTACAAATGAATCTGTCGGACGATGCTCGAGCGCCTCTTCAACTGGGTCTGGAGAACCGCCGTGATACTCGCTTTTTGCTGGATGGCGAACAGGTCTCCCAGACCACCCGGGCTCACCTGGATTTCAAGCCACGCCCCGTCTCGGTCAGGCTGGACTGGCGGCTGCCGGATGAGTTGGCCGCCGTGCCCATGGGCTGTCATTTCAACGGTAACCTGAGCATGCCGCTGGCCAGTGAAATGGTCGGCATGAACTCGGTGCTGGACTTCAGCCACAGCGAATGCTACGTTCGAGCTGTTGATCGGGGTCTCGATGAGTTGGCTGTGCAATCCAGAGCAGTTGCCTGGCGATGGGGCGGAGATTTCAAGACCACATTGCGTTATCGCCAGGTCTTGCCGCAGGCGCAATTCTATTATTCAGCGGGTCCGGCGCATGAAGTCGGTCTCAGCCATCGCGAGGAATTCCGTCTGTTCGGTGTGCAACTGGAGATTGCCCGCCGGGAAGGAGGCAGACAGGATTCATCGTCAAGTCATCAACGTGCCGATCACTGGGTGGCCGACCTTCTCGTCAACGGCAATCTGGGGCTTCTTGATGTGACGGCACGCTTCATGCGCGCCGGTGATCCACTCTGGTTCATGCCGGTTTCCACGCCAGCCGACTCGCGCCGTTTCTCACTGTTGCTGGATTTCGGCGCATGGCTCAAAGAGGAGTTTCCGGGCCTGGAGGCCGATATGTCGGCCTCGTTCGATCGCACCGAGCAGTCCAACGGCGTCGATGACAGCCAGGTCAACTGGAATGTTTCGTTGACCTGGTAGCGAGTTGGATCCCTACGCCTGAGCGGCTGCAAAAAGCAGGGTCACTTCGACCTTACAGATACAACGTGCCGGAGGTGCGATCAATTTGCTGTTTTCGTGACCCCCGTTGACCGCTGTGCGGACAGGAGGCTCGGTAGGACTTCATGGCCTCGCGCTGTTCGTCCGTCAGCACTTCCCTGATTTCAGCACGCAGTGCAGCACTCAGCTCGCGGGCTTCCTGCAGGGTCTCCGGCGCATGGCCTTCTTCGGTCACCGACCAGTCCAGTTCGCCGATGCGTTCACGGTAAATGGCGCGCAGGTCATCGATGTAGTCGCGTTGTTCCTCGGTCAGGCCCAGCATCGGGTGGTTTTCCATTGACCAGCCGGGTTTGGCAGTGACCGGAGTGGGAGAGACGGTCAAAACGAAGAGGGACACAGCGGCAAGGCCGGTAAACAGACTAAAAACCTTGTTCATGTTCATTCTCCATTCAAAACGCAGTTTTATCCTAAAGTGAGTCGCGTGATGGTCTCGTCAGGGTTCGCTGCCCGATCACAGTGCGCTGAAGTAGACGACGGATGTGATCACGAGCAGGATGATCACCACAGCGCTGATGGCTGTGCGCATGCGTCGATACCAGCCGGCCTGGGCATGTTCGATCCAGATCTTTTCGGCCAGCCAGTGAAGTGTGAACAGTACTGCCAGCAGCAAGGTCGCCGATCCTAGCGGAAGCAGTAGCGCCGGCAGCGCGGCCAGAACGATCAGATTGCTGGCCAGCAATGGGGGCTGTGGTTCTTTCGAGCGCTCCATCGCGCCAGCCCACAAGGTGCCGCCCATGAATGCAAGAATCAGTACGCCGTAGCCGACCACCAGGTCAACCAGCCACTTGGGACCGCCGGTCCAGGCAATCGCCAGCATCAGCACGAAAGGCAGCACGCCAAGCCAGCCCAGAAGGCGGGCGGTCCGCTGCCAATCCGACAGGATGGAGCCGTCAGTCATTGTTTCCCGAATATCGCGTTAAGGGCCTCGTCAAGCCGGGCATGATGGAACTCGAAACCTTCCTGCTGCATCCGTTCCGGTAGCATCTTCGCACCGGTCAGCAGCAGTCGCGACATTTCGCCGAACGCCAGTTTCAGGGCCAGGGCCGGTGCGGGCAGGACGGTCGGGCGATTGAGTGCGCGGCCGAGCGCGCGGGTGAATTCGGCGTTCGTGACCGGGTTGGGCGCCGAGGCATTGAATGGACCGGACAGGTTCTCTCTCTCGAGCAGGAAAAGGATCATGTTGACGATGTCCTCGCGGTGGATCCAGGGCATGTATTGCTTGCCATCGCCCAGTTTGCCGCCCAGGCCCATCTTGAATGGGGGCACCACCTTGGCCAGCATGCCGCCGCCGGCATCGAGCACCAGTCCAATGCGAAGAATGGCCACACGCACGCCGGCCTGCTCGGCCTTGCAAGCCTCGGCCTCCCACTCGCTGCATATTTGGTGAGCGAACTCGTCATTGGGTATGGTCTCCTCGGTCACGTCTCGGGACCCCTGGTCGCCGTAGTAACCGACGGCAGAAGCCGATATCAGGACGGAAGGGGGTTCGTCCAGCTTGGCGCACAGATCGACGACATCGCGGGTGATATTGATGCGAGAGTCCCGAATGGCCTTTTTCTTCTTGTCGGTCCAGCGTCCTTCCGCGATGGGTTCTCCGGCCAGGTTGATGACCGCTTCCGGGGCATCCTCTTCGAAGTCGGCGACTCGAGTGCGAACGATCGCCGGTTCCGGCAGCACGCGGCGAGCGCGCTCGGACGAACGTGATACGACCAGTGGGGTATGACCTTTCTCCACCAGGCTTGCACAAAGTCGCTGGCCGATGAAACCGCTTCCGCCGGTGATCAGAATCTTCATGATGCCCTCCAGATGCTTGGACTCATTGCCATGCTATCCGAAGCCGGTGGAGTCCGCATGAAACAGTTCATTACTTCAAGGCTGAGGCTAAAGCTCGCTACCCCGCTTGTCTGTGCATCTCGCGATTCTTACCGATCCAGCATTGACAGGGCTCGAAAAGGTTGCAGTATCTGCACATTGGTTTGCCCTGAAAGCGCCAGCAGATCAGGATCGCCCGTCGTTCCGGGACAGGCCAATAGAAGAAGAATGACCGAACTTCTGTTCCCTCCTTGGAATTGTGGTTTCGGCTGTTCTTGTATCGATTAGCTCTTTATGCGCTGCACAAGGATTACTTTCGATTTTTGACAGCATATTTTGGAGTTTTTACAACTGGCTGACAGCGTTGTCACCTTTTGCTATTCAGTGTAGAGTGAGCCATGAATATCAGGCAAAAATGTGTGCGGCGCACGGAGTGTTCTGCAACGCAGGGAGAGCATGGGAATTTGAATGACAAGCGGTTTTATGTAGTTCGTGTTGCGCTGATCGTCGCCCTCGGCGGATTCCTGATGGGCTTCGACGCCTCGGTGATCTCGGGCGTGGTGCGATTCATCGGTCCGGAGTTCGGCCTGAGCAGTTTGCAGTTGGGTTGGGCGGTTGGCTCTCTGACCTTGACCGCCACTCTGGGGATGCTTACCGCTGGCCCCTTGAGCGATCGCTTCGGTCGCCGCGGCATCCTGCAGGCGGCGGGTGTCTTGTTTGCAGTATCGGCCATTGGTTCAGCCCTGGCGCCGGATTTCATCAGTTTTGTGCTGGCCCGCATGATCGGCGGGCTGGGCGTCGGAGCCGCGCTCATCGTGGGGCCGATGTACATCGCCGAAATTTCGCCACCGCAGAGTCGCGGGAAACTGGTCAGCCTCAACCAGCTCAATATCGTCATCGGCATATCGGCCGCTTTTTTCAGCAATTACCTGATCCTGCAGTGGTCGCAGACGGATGCCGCCTGGGTGCAGGCGATCATGCTGGACGCGCATGCCTGGCGCTGGATGCTGGGAATCGAAACCTTGCCCGCCGTACTGTTTCTGCTGGGCTTGATGTGGGTGCCGCAAAGTCCGCGCTGGCAGATCATGAAGGGCATGCGGACCGAGGCCGCGGACACGCTGAACCGCATCTTCGACCAGGAAGAGACGCAGGAACAGATCGACGAGATTCAGCGCAATCTCGACAGCGACCGAGGCAGGGAAAGGGTCCCATTAAAAGAACTCTTTCACCCCGCGCTGCGCCTGGTGCTGGTCGCGGGTATCAGCCTGGCCATCTTGCAGCAGATTACCGGGATCAACGCGGTGTTCTTCTATGCCCCGATGATCTTCGAGCAGTCGGGAATCGGTACCGATGCGGCCTTCATGCAGGCCGTGCTGGTCGGTCTGACCAACCTGGCATTTACCGTGGTCGCCATGTTGCTGATCGACCGACTCGGTCGTCGCCCTCTGCTGATTGGCGGCATGACGGGCATCGCACTGTCCATGATGCTGCTGGCCTACGGCTTTGGCTCGGCAACCTACGAACTGTCGGAGGACGGCATACAGTCGCTGGAGGTGCCGGCGGAGGTAGCAGCCCCGTTGGGCGGCCTGCAGGGCGTTGCCCATGCCAGCGAAGTCGGATTCAGGCAGGCGCTGGCAGAACTCATCGGTGAAGAAGCCGCCCTGGCCCACGGGCCGGAAATCGTTGCCGCCGCAATCACCATCCATCCCGGCTTGATCCTGTTCGGCATCCTCGCTTTCGTGGCCTCCTTCGCCGTGTCCATCGGACCGGTGATGTGGGTGATGTTTTCCGAGCTGTTTCCGCTGCGGGTGCGCGGACTGGCGATTTCATTTGCCGGCTTCATCAATTCCGGCGTCAGTTTTCTCGTCCAGCTGATGTTTCCCTGGCAGCTGGGAACGCTTGGCAGCAGTATCACTTTCCTGATCTACGGGCTTTTCGCCGCGGCGGGACTTTTGTTGATCTGGAAGATGGTGCCGGAGACCAGAAACAAGTCGCTCGAGGAGCTGGAAGTCGAGCTGACCAGGGCCAAAACCTGACGACGCCGCTACTGCCCGAAGCGCTCAGGGTGGGCCGGCCGGTTTGCCATGATCCGGTCGATGTGCTCCATCACGTCGAGACTGAGTTTCGGAACGGCATCGATGGCCTTGAGGTTGTCCTGGAGCTGAGATAGACGAGAAGCCCCGAGGATCACGCTGCTGACCCTTGGGTTTTTCAGGCACCAGGCAATCGCCATGTGGGTCAGGCTCAGACCCGACTCGTTCGCCAGCGACTGCAGTTCGCGCACCTTGTCCAGCCTTTCCTTTCCTTCCTCGTTGAGCAGCAGTTCGCGCAGCCATTCGTAGCCTGGCAGACTCAAGCGACTGTCATCAGGGACGCCGTCGAGATACTTGCCGGTCAGCAGGCCGGAGGCCAGTGGCGACCAAGTGGTAGTGCCCAGACCGTAGGTTTCATACAGCGGCCGATACTCGGCCTCGACCCGGTCACGAACGAACAGGTTGTATTGCGGCTGCTCCATGGTCGGCGGTGTCAGGTGCTCCTGACGGGCGACGCGGTGCGCTTCGGTAATCTGCTGGGCATTCCATTCCGAGGTGCCCCAGTAGAGCACCTTGCCCTGCATGACCAACTGGTGCATGGCGCGTACGGTTTCTTCGATGGGCGTATCGATGTCGGGGCGGTGGCAGAAGAACAGATCCAGGTAGTCGACCTTGAGTCGTTGCAGAGCCTGATCACAGGCATCGCGAACGTGCTTGGCTGACAAGCCCAGCTGGGTTGGTTTCTCGCCACCCCAGAAGACCTTGGAGGACACTGCAAAGGTATCACGCGGCAAACCCAGAGCGCTGATGGCATCGCCCATGATCTTTTCGGATTCGCCGGCTTCGTAGCCTTCGGCGTTGTCGAAGAAGTTGACGCCGGCATCGTAGGCGGTTTGCAACAACGCCCTGGCGTCTTTCATGTCGACCTGCTTGCCAAAGGTGACCCAGGAGCCCAGCGACAAGGCTGAGACTTTCAGGCCGGATTTTCCCAAACGACGGTATTCCATGGTGTTCTCCTGTTGTAGATCAATCTTTGAACTTTTTCGGAAAATTTGAAGCCGGTTTTACCCAGAATGCGCTCTTTTGAGCTTTTCATGCTCGTCATCTGCCATTTTATGGGTTCACGGTGACAGGCATCGCCCCGTCATGAAAAGGTTTGATACTTCATGTTGTAACTTGTCTTTCAGGCCCAATCTGAATATAAAATGACAGCGCTGACAGTATCGGGCTCGGAGATTCCGAATCTCTCCGCTGTGAGTGGGGGCAGATTGATGCCCAGCAGCTCTGAATGACAAGACCAGGAGACAACCGAATGCGCTTATTTGCCCTACTGATCCTGACCTTTTTCTTGCTCGGTGCAGACGGCGCTGGCGCGCAGAGTTCATCCGAGGATGTGATCGAAGCCGGGCGCGAGCGTCTTACAGACAACCAACAGGCCCAGGCCGATATCGATCAGCTCCACGAGGAAACCCGCAGCCTGGCCGAGCGATATCAGCAAATGCTGACCGTGGTGGACGACCTGACCGTCTATAACGCCATACTGGCGCGGCAGATTCGCAGGCAGGAAGAAGAAATGGCCACGTTGGAGCGCTCCATTGCCAACGCTGCCGTGATCGAACGCCAGGTGCTGCCGCTGCTGACGCGAATGCTGGACGATCTCGAAGACCTGATTGCCACCGATGTGCCGTTCCTGCTGGATGAGCGCGAGCGGCGCGTGGAGCACCTGCGGGAACTCATCGACGATCCGGGCGTGAGCAATGCGGAAAAAACCCGGCGGGTGTTTCAGGCCTTCCAGATCGAGCAGGATTACGGTAATACCATCGAAACCTACCGGGGACGCATTGAGCGTGACGGCCAGACTTTTTCGGTCGACTTTCTGCGCATCGGGCGGGTGTCACTGAGCTACCGCACCCCCGGCGGCGACGCCTATGGGTACTGGGATCAAGACCTGCAGGAGTGGGTTTCCATCACCAGCGCCCAGCGTCGGCGCCAGATCGACATGGGCGTGCGTATGGCGCGCCAGGAAATGGCGCCGGAACTGATCACCCTGCCTGTCATCAATGCCGGAGAACAGCCATGAAACGTGTATTCAAAGGCTCGGTGTGGGCAGTTGGGTTGGTGGCGGCACTGGTCAGTGCGCCGATCGCGGCGCAACAGGCGGTGACTGAGGAAAGTGCAAGGGGGCCGGACTCGCAACCCGAGCTTTCCGTGGATGACCTGCTGGAGACTGTCAGCCGTGGCCACCAACGAGACCGGCAAGCCAACGCCCGGCGAATGGAAACCTTCCGAGCCGCGCGAGATCGCCAACAAGCGCTGTATCAGGAACTGC
>PWWM01000149.1 GCA_003561495.1 Gammaproteobacteria bacterium | reverse complement strand
TCTTTGCTCTGGTGACCGGATGCGCAAGCACCGCTGATCTCGAGCGGGCCCAGTCCGAGGCCAACCAGGCCCGTCAGGCCGCCGAGGCCGCTCAGACCGAAGCCAGGGATGCCGCGCGGGTCGCGCGCGAGGCACTGGAAGCGGCACGGGCTGCTCAGCAGGCCGCTGACGGCGCCCAACGCTGCTGTGACGAGGTCCAGGAAAAGCTGGATCGCGCCCTGGAGCGCATGCAGGAGAAGTAATTCTGCTTCTGTAGATGCATGGGTGGTCGCACGCTCGGCCACCCATTTTTCGTTCAATGCTCTGAACGCTGAACCCACCCGTCCTGTCCGGAGATGACGCGCGGTACACCATCGGCGCGCTCCACCACCTGTTCGACTTCTCGCCGCTCGATCAATGAGGCCGGCATTGGGCCGTTGTTGCTCAGCCAGC
Source organism: Gammaproteobacteria bacterium (assembly GCA_003561495.1). Taxonomy (GTDB): domain Bacteria; phylum Pseudomonadota; class Gammaproteobacteria; order Xanthomonadales; family Wenzhouxiangellaceae; genus Wenzhouxiangella. The sequence continues at coordinate 9,377 of PWWM01000149.1, read as the reverse complement.
GATCGATCACTGTCCAGACCTCACCCAAATCCGGCCCCTGTCCATCGGCATCGGCATGGACTTCCAGGTAGATCTCGCCGGCGCGCAGACCCAGTTTGATCGGTTGGTCGACAAAGTGCACCGGTGTTCCCAAAGGCACTTTGTGAATCAATTCCCGAATGTGCTCCGGATACAGGCGCACGCAACCTTGGCTGACGCGCATGCCGACGCCATCGGGGCGATGGGTGCCATGAATCAGATAACCGGGCAGGTCCAGCACCATGGCATGCTCGCCCAGGGGGTTGTCGGGGCCCGGCGGAATCATGCGCGGCAGTTGCTGTCCGCGTGAGGCGTAATCGTCAATCACGCCCTGGGTGGGATACCAGGCCGGATTATCCAGTTTTGCGATCACTTGGGCACTGCCGATGGGTGTTTCCCGTCCCTGTCGACCAATGCCGATCGGGTGGGTGGTCATTAGTCTCTGGCCGGTTTCGGAGTCGTTGTGAAAGTAGTACAAGCGCTTTTCGGCCCGATTGATCACGATGCCGTCGCGCGGAGCATCCGGCAATACCCACATTGACGGGATCAGCACCTGGGTTCCTTCGCCGGGAATCCACAAGTCGACTTCCGGGTTGGCCCGGCGGATTTCCCGGTAACCCATGTTCAGCCAGCGGGCAATGTCCATCAGGGTGTCGCTGCGCCGGGCATGCTCGATATGAATTTCACCGACCACCATGGCCTCGAGATCATCCATGATGTAGGTGGATGCGGCTGCCGGTGTGGCCAGCAGCAGGCAGAGTCCCAGGGTCGACAAGGCGTATCGGATCATGGAGCCATTTGACCGGTGTGCGAGCTCAGGGTTTCATGGTTCAACGCGTTTCAGATCCGGTGGGTCGAGTGGAGCGACGGCTTGCTCGAAGGCCAGAACGATCGGGATCAGTTCCGGTTCGGCATAGCGGGCGCCGAAAAATGACAGCCCGACGGGCAGACCGTGGACGGTTCCCATGGGTACGGTGATGTTGGGGTAGCCGGCCACGGCGGCGGGAGTGGAGCTGCCGCCGGTGAAATGATCGCCATTGACCAGATCGATGGTCCAGGCCGGTCCGCCGGTCGGCGCAATCAGCGCGTCCAGATCATGTTCGGCCAGCAGCTTGTCGATACCCTCTTCGCGAGTGGCCTTGTGAATGCGCTGCAATGCTTCAAGGTAATCCTCATCGGTCACCGATCCCTGTTCGACGGCCTGCTCGAACAATTCCTGACCAAACCAGGGCATCTCGCTCCTGGCGTGCTGGCGGTTGAAAGCGATCAGGCGTGACAGATTCAGGCTCGCCAGGTTGTCATCGGGCAGCCCGGCCAGGTATTCATTGAGGTCGTGCTGAAAGTCGGTCAGCAGAACCTTCAGGAAATCACCTCCGAAATCGTCGGGCCAATCAAAGGCCAGGTCGGTGATGATCTCGGCGCCGCCGGCCTTGAGAAGCTCCATGGCCTGATCGAGCAATTGCCCGACCTTGGGATGGAAATCCGAGGTGTCGCCGACCACGCCGATGCGTTTGCCTTCCAGTGAAGGGTTTTCCAGGGCGGCGAGCAAATGTCCGGCCTGCCAGGACGGGCCATCCAGGGTGGCCTGGTCGGCTTCGTCCTTACCCATCATGGCCGCCAGTACGACCACGGCATCGGCCAGTCGTCTGGCCATGGGGCCGGCGGTATCCATGTTCTGTGAAATCGGCACGATGCCGGTGCGGCTGACCAGGCCGACGGTGGGCTTGATGCCGACGTTGCCATTGGCCGAGGCCGGACAGACGATCGAACCGTTGGTCTCGGTGCCGATCGAGACCACGGCGAATCCGGCGGCGATTGCTGCACCCGAGCCGGAGCTGGACCCGCATGGCGAGCGCGACAGGTCGTACGGATTGCGGGTCTGGCCTCCCACCGAACTCCAGCCGCTTGATGAACGCGACGAGCGAAAATTGGCCCACTGGCTGAGATTGGCCTTGCCCAGAATCACGGCGCCTGATTCACGCAACCTGGCCACCAGTGGCGCATCGCGCCCGGTCTTGTTACCGGCCAGGGCATGGGAGCCGGCCGTGGTCGGCTGGTCGGCGCTCTCGATATTGTCCTTGAGCAGAATCGGGATGCCGTGTAATGACCCGGGAGTCTGGCCTTCGGCCAGGGCCCTATCGAGGGCACGGGCCTGGTCGAGCGCGGTCGGATCGATGGCCAGCACCGACTTGAGTTGACCGTCCAATGCCTCGATACGTTCCAGGTGAGCCCGGGTAATGGCCTCGGCGCTGACTTCACCTGCGCTGAGTTGCGCGTGCAAGGTAGCGATATCGGCGCCCCACCAGTCGAACTCTTCGGCCTGGGCGATGTTCAGCCCGATCAGCAATGTCAGCCCGGTCAGGGCAGTGAAAAGTGGATTCGGATTTTGCATATGCCTTGCTCCCAACGTGATCAACGGGTCTCCGGAAACGTTTCCCGGCTACCCGTCTATCATGCCATGTCTCTTGTGGAATGACCTCTGGAAAACCACCGATGTGAGTTGATGTGATCTTCGGGGGTTGTCCGGATCAGGCTGTAGTTTTTGGGGGCGGGGCGACGAGTCGCCTTGCCCGGTGCTGTCACCTCGACCACGGCCCCGGTCAAGCCCACTCGTCGCTTGTCGGGTAGGAGTTTGTTGATGGGGGAGCTGGATCGAAGCCACCGCCACCGTTCTCAATCTTCTCCTAACTGTCGCATTGGGTGGTATTTGACCGATCACGGACTGACCGGGTGCGGCGGCAGCAGGCGCAAGCGATTCTTCAGCGCGGATTCCGATCCCCTGCGCCACAAGCCATAGCTGATCGCGGCCAGCGCCAGGGTCAGGGCGGTCCAGTAGAGTATGTACCAGAAATGGGTCTGGGCATACGGGCCGTAGCGGTTGATGTCGGAATAGGTCGCGATCGGCGCGGCGCCGAAGTTGAAGGCGCTGTGTTCCAGGCCCAGGTTGTAGAGCACCAGGGTCAGGATGATGAACAGCACGAACAGACCGATACCGAAGAACTTGTTCGGGCTCAGCGTTTGCAGCAGCACCGCCAGAACTGCGGTCAACATGAATGGCAGGGCCACATAGAAGGCCAATCCGACCAGGTACTGTCCCGGCTCGAAGTGGAAATAGCCGTGGCCGACCTGGTAGAGCACGGCGAAAGTCGTGCCGACGGCCAGCAGGGCGAAAATCACGATATAAAGCCCGACCAGCTTGGAGACGAACAGCACCCAGTCCGGCGTTGGCAGACTGTCGATGATGTCCCCCATGCCGGACTGGCGTTCACGCCAGACCACCTCGGCGGTCTAGTAGGCGATGATGATCATCATGAACAGCACGAAGGCCATCTCGATGTAGCTGAGATTCGGATCTTGCCGGCCCCGTTCGGACCCAGCAGGCCGAACATGCCGGCCTCGATGTTCACATCATCCAGTGCCTTGACGTCGTTGTCGTAGGTCTTGCTCAGGTGTTCGATGACCAACATCGGCGTATCCCTCGAAATCATTGAAAAATCGGAGATACACCTTACGCCAGCCCATGCCCCTTGCGCATGGGCTATTGGTCATGTTCGCGGCTGAGCCCGCCTTATTCACCACCCCTCCTACTGCGGCGTCGCCATGCACCGCGTCTGCAGCACAGGCCGGCGGCCAGGTGCGGTTTGCCGAAGGCAATAAGCGCCTGGCCAGAGGCCGACCGTGCGTGTTTCGCTCGGTCGCGCATCCTCACCGTACAGGCGAGTACGTTTCCGGTGCGCTCGGTCGCGAAACGCCCCAGCCACGGCACCTGGCGACGTCTCGCTACGGATGGGTGGTGAATAAGGCGGGCTGAGTATCATCCCGGCGGAATTTCATCCCCTGCTCTCGGTGATTCATCACTGCCGGTTTTTTCAAGCAGGGCCAGTGCTCGTTGTCGTGCACCTGGACTGGATCGTTGGTCAAAGAATGCCTCTGCGGTTCGCATGGCCGAAAGTTTTTCCGCCACCGCCACGTTAATAAATTGATTGAGGCTGGTGTCTTCCTGCTCAGCCAGGCGACGAAGTTCGGCCATTAGTGAGGGCTGCAGTCTCAGAGCAAAGTTGGACTTTTTCATCGCAATACCTCCGGGTGTTGCGCCAGCAGTTCACCAGGGCGCAACGTGTTGATTCCAAATCGCTTAGCGGCTGGGAGAAAATGGCGCACATTAAATGTGACCAGATATTCAACGCCTCCATTGACCGCTGTCTCAAGCACCATCTCGTCGGCTGGATCCGTCAATTGTGGTCGCCAGACGAAATCGAGGTTTACCGGTGCAATGGCATCGGCAATACCTGCGAGCAGCAAGGAAGCTTCACCTTTATCCCAACGCAACGTTTCAAGGTTCTCAGGTCGCATCAGTACTGCCTCGTATTCCAGAAACAGAGCCGGAGACATCAACCAGGAAAAACGTCCGGAAAGCCCGCCTCGAAGCAGAATCCGCGATGCGCCCTGGCGACTCATTACGCCGGAGAAAAACACATCGGTGTCAAGCACGACCCTCATTCTGATATTGTATATGATATGTGAAAATCCGATAAGTTCCGACTTTGGAGCCTATCTGAGGTCATTCGATGAAGGGTTGTTGGTCGGCCCTACGTGGCCGACGGACCATGTTGAAATCGAGCCCCACTCAGCTGATCATGTGCCGAAACGCTCAGGCATCCGGATAGGGATGAACAATACCGACGTGACAGTCCACGCAGGTCTCGCGGTCTTCTGGAGCCCTGCGCTTGTTCATGGTGTGCATGCCGACGGCCATGCGGCTCATGGTCTCGGGCGGGGGGTCGTCATAGACGCGGCTGTGGCAGTCGCTACAGGTTGACGAGTCAATCGAGCGCAAGTAGCTCAACGCGAGGTCAGCCTGTTCGCGGCGGTTTTCATCCAGCCACTCCTGGGTATTGAAATCCGGCGTCATGATGAAGCGAAACAGATCGGGCGAAACGGCGATCTTCTTGCGCAGATAGGCAAAGGACTCGTTGGGCAGGTGGCAGTCCTGGCACTGGACCACGATACCCATGCTATTGTTGCCGTGCGGCGATTCCAGCACCTCGTCGCGCAGCGAATGATTGCTGTGGCAGGTCATGCAGAAATCATCGGTGCTGGTGGCGTGCAGGCTCCACTGGCCGCCCCAGAAGGCGACCGCACCAATGACTGCGCCGATCACCAGCAAAGTGAAAATCGACAGCGTGGCGCTGGGCTTGAACAGCTTTTTCAACATTCGTTGAGTTTCTCTGTTTTTATGTTATGAGATAGGAGCATATCCTGGCGGGCAATGGCATCAGCTCCCGTTCAGCAATTCCATGCCTTCCTTGATCAGCGCCTCGGCATTGTCCAGCACGCGGTGGGCTTCACCCCAGTTGTGGAAGCCATTGCTGTTCTCGACCCAGATGAAGTCCCAGTAGAACTGTGCCTCGCGGTGGATGGCCTGCAGCCGGGTCAGGGTGTCGTCGTCCAGGCCGCCATTGGCACGCGCCTCGCCAACCGCTTCAATGAAATCGGCCAGCTCACGCCCGATGCGATTCTGCTTGCGATAAACCCGGCCCTGCACGCCCTCGGCGCGTTCGATCGTCCCTTCCACCCCCCAGCGACTGTGGCAGTCCATGCAGGTGCTTTCGACATGGGTCAGCGGGCTGGTCCACTTGTGTTCAGTGTAGCGCTCGCCATCTTCGGCACGGGCGGTGGGCATATGGCAGTCAGTACACTGCAGTCCGAGCATCGAGTGCACATTGACTTCCTTGCCTTCGTGGAAGAGCTCGTATTCAGGATGCTGAATCTTGGCCACCAGTGCCCCGGTCTGCGGATGAACCCATTCATCCGAGCGCCGGTCGGCATCGTAGTGTTCGAGCTGGGCTTCGACATGCAGACCGGTTGACCACGGCAACACCACCTTGCGGGTTTCAGTGTGGAAGTGATAGTTGGTGTGGCACTGGGCGCAGACCAGGTCGGTGCGGCCTTCCGGATCGATATTGTTGAAGGTGCCGTGGGCCATACCCTCATCCAGCCAGTCGCGTGCATGGCGCACCTCGGCATCGCCGGGGGCATGACAGTCCAGGCAGCCGATGGTGTTGTCGCCAACCACCTTGGCAAACGACTTGGCATACCAGTTGTCACGATGCACCGCCTGCAATCTCACGACATCGGTGGACTTGCAGCCCAGGCACGTGGCCGGGCGCGCATCCCAGTCCGGCAGACGCCGGGTATCGATCACATCGTTGAGCGCGAAATAGTGACCGCGCGAGCGATAATAGCCCTTGGAAAACGGAAAACCGTCGTAATTGACCTTCAGGAATGGATACATCTGCAAATAATTGATGCGCTTGATGTCCATGTCCTCGGCCTCGGCCTTGCCACCACCACCATACATCGTCTCGCGCATTTCGGCCGTGCCGACCCAGCCTTCGTACTGGCGCGGAAAATAAGGTCTCCAGTTGTCGGTATCGGCTGCTTCTTTCAGATCATCGAAGCCGGGAAATGCGGGTCGGTCGTCGTTGTCCGGGCTTCCGGACACGGCCATCATCGCGCTCAGGGCGAACCCCGCAACGACCAGCAGGACTATTAACATGCTGAATTTACGCATTTTTAGCTCCGGGGATTCATGAATTTGGCGACCGAATTCAAGCCTAAGGGATTGGAGCCGACACAGTCAATTGATTCGGCTCCGGCAATCGGTCAGTCGATCCGAGCGGCTTGTCGGTCGCGATAGAGCATTTCCAACCAGCGATCGGGCGGGATAAAGCCACCGCCCCAGTCCTCATCCCATTCCGCGGTAATTCCGGCAGCCTGGATTTCGGCCAGTGACTGACCCTGTTCCATTCGTTCGACCAGGCGATCACGCACGGTTTGCAACATCTCGCCATAGTTGGCCAGTTGGTCACGGCCGATAACCGGACCATGACCGGGAATGATGCGGGTCTGGTCGCCGGCCAGTTCCAGCATTTGCCCGACTGCGGCAATCATGCCGTCCAGGCTGCCGCCGGAGCCGGTATCGATGAAGGGATACAGGCCGTAGAACACCACGTCACCGGCATGGATGACATCGGCTTCGGCAAGATGGATGATGGCATCACCGTCGGTGTGCGCGTTGGCCACGTGAAAGGCATGAATGGTGTGTTCTCCCATGTGAAAGGTGATCGAGTCGTTGAAGGTGACCACCGGAAGCGCCCCATCGGGCGCCGGTGCGACCTCGCGATTGAAAAATTCCATGAACTGCCCGGCGGCCAGCCGCTGGCGGACATTGTCGTGGGCGACGACCATCACACCGGCCTCGGCCAGGTTCTCGTTGCCGCCGGTATGGTCGAAGTGCCAGTGGGTATTGAGCACGAACTTCACCGGCTGATCGGTCACCTCGGCGACCGCGGACAGAATCCGTTCGGTCAGCGGCGCGAACTGATCATCGATCAGAAAGGCGCCGTCGGATGTGGTGATCAAACCGATGTTGCCGCCCTGACCGGCAAGCATGTACACCCCGTCGGCGACCGGATGGGTGACGATCTCGACGTCATCCATTGACTGGCCGAACGTGGCCATCGGGCTCAGTGCCATCAGAAGACTTAAGATGAAGTTATTAGCGTGACGCATCAGCGATTCCTTGAATGAGCGCTTCAGAAATTAGTCATTATGTCACCTCCCGCGACCGCTTCGCCGGATAAACGAAAGCCGCTTCCAAAAATGTTCATGCCAACTGCCAGCCGGATCGAAAGGCCTGGGAAACGTGATGAACTTCACTTTCCCTGCCTGTTGTGCAAAACTTGAAGTCGAGGGGTGGGAGGCATCTACCCTCATTTCTGTACATTCACAGCTCAGTAGGGAGCGATTGGAATTGACCGGGGATTCAATGGAGATCACCCAGCTTCTTCGCGAAGCCGACAACGGTAGCCGGGAAGCGCTGGATGATCTCTATGAACTTGTCTACCAGCAATTGCACGCATTGGCCGCCCACCACCGAGGCAACTGGCATGGCGATGACACCCTCAGCACCACCGCCCTCGTTCACGAGGCCTTTTTAAAGCTGGTCAACAGCGACCACCAAGGCTGGCAGAGCCGACAGCACTTCTATGCCGTCGCTTCCCGGGCCATGCGCCACCTGCTGGTGGACCAGGCCCGACGCCGGATGACACAGAAGCGCGGTGCGGGCAATCGAGGGGAGACTCTCGAAGAGGAACTGGTGGCTGACTCGTTTGCCGGCGCGGAAACGGCGGAGGAACTGATTGCCGTACATGACGCCCTGGAAAAGCTCGAGCAGTCGCATCCACGCCAGGCCAGGGTGTTTGAATGCAGGTTCTTCGGCGGATTGCAGGTGGAAGAAACTGGACAGGCCCTGGGGATTTCCCGGAACACGGTCCACCGTGACTGGAATCTTGCCCGACTCTGGCTTCATCGCCAGCTTTGGGAAGGGGAGGTCGGACCGTGAGCAAAGACTCACCTGCAGGCGCGGGGTCAGGTCTGCTCGGGCTCTCCGAGGAGGCACAGGAGCTGCTGCTGGCGACCCTGGATCGTCCTCGCGAAGTGCGCAAGCAGTTCTTGCGTGAGGCAACCGATGACCCGGCGATCCGCAAAACCGCGCTGGAAATGCTCCGGTCTTTCGATCAGGCTGACCAGAAAGTCGATCGCCTGGCTGCCAAAGTGGCCAGCGACCTGCACGCGAGCCCCCTGACCGGGTCGGGACCGGTCCGGGCTGGACCCTATCGGCTGCAGAAAGAGCTTGGACGAGGGGGCATGAGCGTCGTCTACCTGGGAAGACGCGACGATGGTCAGTTCGAGCAGACCGTGGCGGTCAAGATTCTGCCGACCGGCTCGATCATCGAATCCTGGGTCGAGCGGTTCAATGCCGAGCGAAGCATACTCGCCCGGCTCGAACACCCGAATCTGGCCCGGTTCATCGATGGTGGCTTGACCGAGGAAGGCTGGCCATATTTCACCATGGAGTACGTGGACGGTGTTCGAATCGATGAATACTGCGATCTTCATCAATTGAACATTCCGCAACGGCTGGAGGTTTTCAGGCAGGTGCTGGACGCCGTCCAGTACGCTCACCGCAATCTCGTCATTCATCGCGACATCAAGCCTTCCAACATCCTCGTCACCTCCGAAGGTCAGGTCAAGCTGCTGGATTTCGGGATCGCCAAGGTGCTGGTCGACGCCGCCGAAGCCGGAGAAGCATCCGATCTCACCCGCATCGGCGGGATGCCGATGTCGCCGGCCTGGGCCAGCCCGGAGCAGATCAGCGGGGCACCCGTCACGATTGCCAGCGATATCTATTCTCTCGGGGTCCTGCTTTACCGTCTACTCTCCGGCCATTTGCCGTTTCACCACCATGGTCAACACCTGGACAGCCTTCGCAATGCAATAATCGAGAAGCAGCC
>PWWM01000120.1 GCA_003561495.1 Gammaproteobacteria bacterium | reverse complement strand
GGCGATGGCGTGGGCCAATTGCGTCAACTGGGCCGACGTCGGTTCGCGCACCCACTGGAATCGCGGTCGGTTGCCGTAAGTGGGGGTCACCACGTAGACCCCATCCAGGAACAGCATGTGGCTCCAGTTCGGTCACTCGATGCCGGTGCAGGAGGGTCACGCTGTTGGAGGCCAGCAACTGGCTACCCAGGCAGCGAATCAGCTCACGCGCCGTGCCCCAGACGATGTGATAACGCGCCACCCGGTTGCCGTCGCCGGCGCGACCGCGCTCGACCCAGTTGACCGCCGGCATGAAACGAATGCCCTCATCAATCAGCCAGTCGTGAACGTCAGCCCGCGAACGCTCGACATAGCGCCTGGCCCAGGCCAGCGACCAGTGATCAGCCGGATCCAGTTCGCCAAACTGAAGCCAATCGGCCAACGCCCGCTCGGGCGAATCGGCAATCTTCATCTTCGCCTGCAGGGGCGTGCCGACCAATGCCATGCCGCCGAAGGCCCAATAGGCCAGGCCGCCGAAGCGTTCGGGCGTATCACGATCGACCAGGCAAACCCGCTTGCCGGCGCGCACCGCTTCCAGCGCCGTGACAATGCCGGCTAGGCCGCCACCAATCACCAGCAGATCGGCTTTCAGCGTCACCGTGCGTTCAATTTTTTTTCCATATTTTGAGTCTACCGCAGGCATGGCGGATGGTCATCCGTCAGCGGCGCATTCAGACCTAGAATCGAACGCCGTGAACTGTTACCCCGAAGATGACGTTCCACCAATGCGCCTAGAAAGAAGGATAGTCAGAACGCCGCAGTCAATGCAGGAGCCAGTCTTAAGCTAAATCGAGATGCCACGATGGGAACTGTTTGTCTAGACTGATTAGCAACAAGCGAAGGAGCGTTCCTTCGCGCAATCAATGCTGGAATGCCGAGATCCGGCATTATCCCCAGCCGCGCATCGCCATTGATGGAATCATCATTTAATGAGACAAATGACCTTAAGGAAGCTCGACGCATGAACCTGCGTTCATGCGTCGAGCACAACTCGGGTCGTTGAAAATCGTGGACTAACCCGACCGAGCAAAACCCCTAAATCTCGATCGCAAAGATTCCCCGCATATTGTCTTGCATGTATTCATAACTGGCGTAGAAATAGCCACAATCTCCGCTCCGAATACCCCAGGAATTTTTGACAATGAAGTAACCACCTCCGGCACCATCTGGAACACCGTCGGGAAGGTCATCATTAGCAACAAACCCGATCACAAGGGATGCGTGGTAGCCCGTTTTCGAGGTGTCACCACTCGGCCTCACAATTCCATCGGCACCGGCGGCATGAAAGTTTTTCCGAGTTTTATAGCGGAAGATTAGCGGCTCACCTTCATTCAAATGCGCAATAGCGACGTTCAGCGAAAGAGAACGAGAAATATTCGGAAACGTGAGTGAAACCACATCATCTATAGTGAAATTCGCCTGTGAATTTCCAGCGGGGAACTCATACTCCCTCCAGCAAAAGCGGCCAGCGCAATTCTTCTCTTCGATTGCCTGAAATGAAAAATCGGTGCACATTTGGCCGGTGTAACCTTGGCAGGAGTCTGGCCAATAATCACCGTCCCTTGGCTTACGATGATATGACGGGTTGTATTCCCAAACTGATTCGTACTGAAAGGCATAATCCTTATCCGCCAGATCCTCGAGCGCTCTCCTTGTCCGCAGACCATCTCGATACCGGGTGAAGCCGCTGCGCTCCTTTTTCGCTTTGAAAAAAGTCTTTTGCTGCGAAAAGTTGTATCGATTCTCTGACGCGATAAGCAGATGAGACTCCATCAGCGAATTGATTGAAAAGGCAACACATGTGCCACGCCTGCCCTGCTGTTTGATACATGTGTGCTTGTATTTGAGCGGAAAACTGGAATTCCAAAAGATGCTATTCGCATGGTATTCGTTATCTGCACATCTTGCGGCTCCATCACTAAGAGAAGAAGACGCACCAATTTCCTGCGCACAGCTGGCGGCCCACTGCACTGGCGGCCTGGAACTACCGTCTCCATTGTCACCTCCACCGTTGTCGCTGCCGGACCTGACAAGTCGCATTATTCGCCGCAGCGTTGACCTCGATTCCTCAGCACTCAATCTGGAAAAAGCGCCTGGCCTCGGGAAGCGCCTTCTCTCACGCTCATCAACCATCCTGAATACACGAGCATAGAGCTTCACCATCTGGCCGGGATCTTCCTGGGCAAGCAATTGATCCCCCAACTCAAGCAAGGCGACATAGGACGAATCCAGCATGATCTCGCGACCGTCCATCCGAAAAGTTGGCTGAGGGTAGTTCGCCAACCAGCGCTCAAGCGAACCTTCGTTGACCGCTTGCCTCAATGACTGGAAATCATCAGTTTCGATGTAGTCGGAAATTTTCTGTGGATTGCGGGCCAGGTAATCAAGGGCGCGTCGAAGCGTCGATTTCTCTTCTTCGGCAAGCGCGGCGTCTTCCTGACGAGTGATTTCAGATTTCCGTGTCGAACCATTCCCACTCATCGCTCTTGAGCTGGTTCGGCGGTTCTGGCTCACTGGCGTTCGAAATTGTTGTCGCGCAGCAAGCCTTTGATCGTTACCGGCCCCGCTCCAACCAGCTGCCGTGCTTGCGTCTGGAAATCCCTCAAGGACGTCGCTCGCTGTTGAATGTGAGGTTCCTATCCACAGACTGATCAATACAAAACAACAAGTATTCCGCATGTTTCTCATTTAGATATCCTTTAAATAAGGTCAAATGACTGCCAGCACACGATGCCAGTAGCAACTTAGGAAACGAGAGAATCTCGAGAACGCGACATAAGCCGGATTAGTTAGACATATGTCGTTGGTTTTTAGCGCAAGGGCAACAGTGCATGTGCGCAGCAAGCGATAGATAAAAGGAGCAGGCCCCGCGTTACGCGCTCGCGGCGCGAGACCTAACAGGCATGGCAACATCAACGGATACTGAAACGCACTAACGACATTCCACTGCACCGGTTATTCGCGTTCACCCTGGCGCCGAACCTGAAAAAATGATCTCAATTGCAGGCCGGATCAACCCGCATCTGATGCTCCGAAGGTGGGCGGCGCCTCTATGGTTTGTCTCCATTTGACAATGAGCTGAATTTTCCTGTCGCGCATTCCCTCCTTACACGTTATTTATCAAGCGCACCGGCAAACATACGGCGCGCCCAAACTTGACATGCGAACGAGAAACCGAGAGACAAAGGAGCGGACCCACATGCGAAAAAGCCTGATCTTGATGCCATTCTTGTGGCTGGCGACCACGGTCGCACTGGCGGCTCCAGTCACTTACCAGGGCCAGCTGCAGGACCCGTCTGGCCCCTTCACCGGCAATGCCGACATGACTTTCCGGCTTTATGACAGCTTGTCCGGCGGCAACTCCGTTGGTCCGCCGCTAAGCCAGTCTGATGTGCCGGTCAGCGATGGCCTGTTCCAGGTCGAACTGGATTTCGGGCCGGTGTTTGACGGGTCCAGTCTTTTTCTGGAAATCAGCGTTGAGGGCACGGTGTTGACGCCACGCCAGGCAATCACGGCAGCGCCCATGGCCCTCTATGCGATGACGCCTGCCGGTCCAGAGGGTCCAGAGGGTCCAGAGGGTCCAGAAGGTCCAGAAGGTCCAGAAGGTCCAGAAGGTCCAGAAGGTCCAGAAGGTCCAGAAGGTCCAGAAGGTCCAGAAGGTCCAGAAGGTCCACAGGGCCCGCAAGGTCTGCAAGGTCTGCAAGGTGAAATGGGTCCGCAAGGTCCAAAAGGAGACACAGGAGACACGGGTCCGGAGGGACCGCAAGGCCTGCAAGGAGACGCAGGCCCGCAGGGTCCGGAAGGTCCACAGGGCCCGCAAGGTCTGCAAGGTGAAACGGGCCCGGCAGGTCCGCAAGGTCCAGAAGGGCCAGAGGGTGCTTCGCCCTTCACGCTGTCGGGCAGCGACGCCGTTTACACTGACGGCAATTTAGGAATTGGTACGACATCACCCGTATCGCCATTGCACGTGCGCGAATCGCTGTCGTGGGAGGAGGGTTCTCTACTGAGGCTTGCCAATTCATCCGATCAAGGAAGTTCCATCAGCCTGGCCACCAATTTTCGTACCTGGCGCATCGGTCAAAACCGTCCGGGCGGTACAGGCCCGGCAGATGCCTTTTTCATTTACGACGAGACGGCCGACTCCAACCGGCTGTTGATCAATACTTTGGGAAATGTTGGCATCGGCACGCTCAGCCCAGTCACTCGGCTTGCCGTCCAGCCAACCGGCAATTCCAGTTGGGCCCAGGGCAACGGCCGTGGAGACTTCGCGGTCTCCGATGGCACCTACGGTTTTTCGGTGGGGGTGTCCACGGCAGGCGGCGGCGCTGGAAGGGTGCGGCTGTGGGCGCAGGGCGGTCAACAATCAATCACCCTGGGGACTCCGGATGCAGGCAATGTTCTCAATGTGGTCAATAGTGGTCGGGTCGGGATTAATACCTTCTCAACTGAAGCGACCCTACACGTCGAAAATTCCGATGCCTTTCCTAGCGACATCGTAAGGTTGGATTCAACAGAGAACAATAGCCAGTTTCGAATGACTAACAATGGCAATGTCATACTTCGCGGAACCGGGGTTCCCGGTGCCAATCACTCTCTGACCCTTGGAAGCTCCGGTTTTTTCCGATCGGGAACTGACGACTTGGGCACCTCCGCCACCAACAATGTTTGCTTTGATAGCGCCCTGCGTCTAGTTACCTGTACCTCTAGCGGAAAGCTCAAAAATGTTATCAGCGCCATTGACAATGCCCTCGGGTACATCAGGCAGTTGCGTCCGGTCCGCTATCGCTGGATCGAAAACGACAGTCCCGATATCGGTCTGATCGCGGAAGAGGTGGCTGAAGTACTGCCGGAAATCGTCTCCTATAACGAACATGGCGAGGTCTCGGGAATCAAGCCAGATCGCTTGGCATCGCTCCTTCTGGCCGGATTTCAGCAACGCGAAAGTGAGGTTGACCGACGCATGTTGTCCCTTTCCAGCGCTCTGAAGTCGATGCAACTTGAAAATCAGGAACTGCGCGCAGAAATGACCGTACTCAAATCCAGGACTGCGCAAATGCAGGGTCTGGTTGAACGCAACGCCCAACTCGAGGCCCGGCTACTGGTCCTGGAGTCCTTGATTCTGGGCGAGACCGAACTGGCCATATCAAGGTCTCCTGGCAAGTGACCGGCGTTCGCAACGACGACTGGGCGCGCGCCAACCGGATCGAGGTCGAAGTGCCCAAGCCTGAACACGAACGCGGTCAGTACCTGTACCCGGAAGTTGTCGGTCTGGAGGACTGATCACGAATGATATGGACTTGGATGGAATTTGATCCTGGTGCTGAAACCGGCTGTCATGAAGCTGTAACGATCGCTTTCTAGGTTAAAGGGTCGGCTGCATCCAAAGGTTTGCCCATGACTTCTGTGTTCCTGCACTGCGAGCGAATCGAAAAGCGCTTCGGACAAGTCCCGGTGTTGCGTGGCATTGATCTGCAACTTCAGCGGGGGGAGTGCCTGGTGCTGCTGGGTGGGTCCGGTTGCGGCAAGACCACGTTGCTCCATGTTATTGCCGGTCTATGCACGCCTGGTCATGGTCGGGTCAGTGTGGATGGAAGAGTCATTGACGATGCCGGTTCTGGTCATCATCTGCCGGCGCGCAAGCGGCGGTTCGGCATGGTGTTTCAGGATTTTTCCCTGTGGCCGAACATGAATGTCTTCGAGAATATCGAGTTCGGGCTCAGGATTCAGGGCGTGAGACAGGCAGAGCGCCGTCGCCGGGTCGAGGAGGTGCTTGACCAGGTCCGGATGGGGGCGTTTCGCGACAAGCTGCCCGCCAACCTGTCCGGTGGACAGCAACAGCGGGTCGCGATTGCCCGCGCATTGGTCATGCGTCCGCGCCTGCTGCTGTTCGACGAGCCGCTCAGCGCCCTGGACGCCAAGTTGCGCGAGGAGTTGCGGCACGAGATATCCGGTCTGATCCGGGATTTCGACATGACCGCCATCTACGTCACGCATGATCAGTCCGAGGCCTTTTCCCTGGCCGACCGGGTGGCCTTGATGCACGAGGGTCAAATCGTCCAGATCGATCCCCCCGAGGCGCTGTACAACCGACCGGTCAGCCGCTACGTGGCCGAATTCCTCGGTGCGGCCAATCTGTTCGAGTATCAGCGAGCCGGTAATGATCTGGCCTTGTCGTGCAATCTCACCCTGCCGCCGCCGGCTCAAAGCGTGCCCGAGATGGGCCATCTGGTTGTCCATCGAGAAAAAGTCTCGATTGCGCCGACCGGGCGCGTCAATGGCGCCGGTGGCCTGGTGGATCTTGAAGGGGTGTGCCGACATCAGGCTTACCTGGGCGAGCGTTGCGAAATTTTTGCCGAAGCCGGCAATGGAGCGGTGTTTCGTGGCTTCTCCGCCGAACGGATCCCGACCGGCGCCAGCGTACGTATTCGCTTTGCGCCCGAGGCCATGCACTTCGTCGCCCACTGATCCTGCGGATGCACGGACCATGTTTCGGCAATTTTCCCGGGGCCGCTGGCTCGTGCTGGTGTTGTTGTTATCTGGCCTGGCCGCATGTCAGTCCGAGCGTGACCATGTGCTGGTGGTCTATTCGGCCGGTCCCCGTCCACTGATCGACGAAGTGGTGGCCGCTTTCGAGGCGGCAAACCCGATCGAGATCGAAATGTTCGCCGCCACCACCGGCCAGGTCATGGCGCGACTGGAGGCGGAAAAATACCGGCCCAGGGCGGATGTCGTGATCCTGGCCAGCGAGCTGGGAGCGGCTGGACTGAAGCAGGACGGACGCCTGCGTCACTACCGCCCTGATGCGATCGAGCAGACTCGCGAGGACTGGCATGACCCGGACGGCCATTACCATGCCACCGGGGCGGCCATCGTCGCCATGGCGTTTCGAGGTGACGCCGCGCCGCCCCCGGACTGGGCCGCCGCGCTGGACGGCCAGTGGCCCGGTCGCCTGACCATGCCCTCGCCTTCCCGCTCGGGCTCGGCGGCCGACTTCATGATTGCCTTCAATCTCGATCGTGGCGAGAGCGCCTGGGCGCAATGGCAGCGCGCCCGCTCGCGTGCCGGACTGGAATTCTCGGCCGCCAACAACCAGGCCATTACCAGTCTCATGCTGGATGCCTATGACGGCATGCTTGCGGCGGCCGATTACCTGATTTACCGCCAAATCGATCGTGGCGCAGACCTGACCGTTCATTATCCGGACGACGGCAGCGTTCTGGTGACCCGACCGATTGCCATTCTCGAGTCGAGCGCTCAGGGCGAGTGGGCCGAACGGTTCGTCGATCATTATTTTTCAGTGGCCATGCAGGAAGCGGTGGCCCGACAGTTTCTGGTTCCGGCGCGTATCGATGTCGATGTCGCCGATATCCGACCGGCCGGATTGCCTGAATCACTGATCCAGTTCGATATCGACCAGGCGCTGAAGAAACAACTCTCCGTGCTTCGGCGCTTCCAGCTTCAGATCGAACGCGCCCAGGTCGTGCGCGAATGAGCCCGAACGTCATTCGCTGGCTATTGTGGCTGTCGCTGGCCTTCATTGTCGTCGCCACCGGTTATCCGCTGGTGATTCTGCTGGGTCAGAGCATATTCCCGGACTTGCTGGGCGGCAGCCTGGACGGCGCATTTTCGGCCTGGCGCAGGATCTTCCAGACTCCCGACCTGATCACCATGTTGCGCAACACGGTGGCCTGGGCAGTGGCGGTCACGCTGCTGTCCTGGGTTTTCGGGATTCCCTGTGGCTATTGGCTGGCCCGCGCCCGGTTGCGCTTCAAGCTGTGGTTGCGGCTGAGCGTGCTGGCGCCGATCATGACCCCGCCCTACATCATGGCGCTGGCCTACATCCTGATCATGCAGGACGGCGGCTTTGCCGTTCGCCTGATCGAGAGCCTGCCCGAGGGCATTCGCTTCTGGTTCTTTTCCTTCTGGGGGGTGACCACGGTCATGGCGCTGGCTTCGTTCGGCTACGTAGCCTTGGCCGTGGAGGCCACCCTGGGCTCGATTCCACGCCGACTGGAACTGGCGGCCGACATGGTCGGGGCGCGCCGCTGGCAGACATTTCGATCAGTCATTCTGCCGCTGATGTTGCCGGCGGTGCTCAATTCCGGCTTGCTGGTCATGCTGGAGGCATTGTCCAATTTCGGCGTGCCGGCCGTGCTCGGCACTCGGGCCAATCTGCCTCTGCTACCGGCCGAAATCTTTTTCCTGGTGACCTCCTGGCCGGTCGATCTGGCCCTGGCGACTTCGCTGTCGAGCCTGTTGTGCCTGGTGGCGCTGATCAGCCTGTATGGCTCGCGCTGGCTGACGGCCCGGCGCGGCGAGATGAAGTTTCGCGCCAGTGGCGCCAACCTGGTCCGGCCAGGCCGCTGGACCCGGCTGATCATCCTGGCCTGGTTCGGCGCTCTGTTCTTCTTTTCGACGCTGTTGCCTTACTCGGCCATGATTCTGACCAGTCTGGCCGACCGCTGGCAGGGCCGCTGGCCCAGCCTGACCCTGGATCACTACCTGTCGCTGTTTTCACCCGGTTCGCGCAGTTTCGATGCCTTGTTGACCAGTCTGGGATTGAGCATCGGCGCAGCCACCTTGTGCATACTGATCGGTTCGCTGATTGCCTATGCCACGGTTTTCGGTCGTGGCTGGCTGAAGAACCTGGTCGAAGGGCTGGCCACGCTGCCCAGGGTGGCGCCCAAGATCGTGATCGCGGTGGGTCTGATCCTGGCCTGGAATGCGCCCTGGGTGGGCATCAATATCTACAACACGGTCTGGATGTTGTTGCTGGCCTACGTGGTCATCTACATCACCGATGCGCTCAACTATTCCAATGCTTCGCTGCGCAATCTCAACCGCAGTCTGGAACAGGCCGCCGAAATCGCCGGCGCCGGTCCGCTCCGGATTCTCCTCACGGTGGTCCTGCCGCACTTGCGCCCGGCGCTGACCGCGGCCTGGGTCACCACGTTCATCGTGTGCATGCGTGAACTGGTCGCCTCCCTCCTTCTGTTGCCACCGGGGGTTGATACGACTGCCACCTTCATCTTCAACCAGTTCGAGCAGGGCGATGTATCCGAGGCCATGGCGATGGCCACGGTCACCATACTGCTCAGCACGGTGGTCCTGGTGGTCTTCCAGGCGCGCCGCCCGAGGGACTGACATCGAATCGTCATCTTCCCGCAAGACCCCTGAAACAGTGGCTGGTTAAATTTTTGTTTCCAGGCTGGATGACAGCCGGGTTCTGTTTCAAATCGTGCAAGGAAATCTTATGAAATCAATACTGGGAACCGCCCACGGGTTGGCGCTGACGGTCCTGCTTCTGGGTCTGGCCCTGCCGGTGGCCGCCAATGACGACACCCGCAGACTGATCGACAAGCTGGTTGAGCGGGGAATCCTGACCGAGGAAGATGTGGCCGAATTGCTGGCCGAGGATGAGGACGATGTCGAGCGAGTCGAGCCGGCGACCAGTGATCGATTTGCGGGGCTGGACTATGAGCCGGTCTCTCCAATCGCTGACGAAATGTTCCGGGCCAGGGTCAACAAGTTCGCGGTCGAATCGGCCGATGGACAACATCGCTTCGGTATTCGTGGCCGCCTGATGGTTGACGGCGCTTACGTTGAAGATCCGTTTCGCAGCACTGACGACGAGCGGGAAGACCGCGGTGACATCGCCCGCTATGGCACCATCCTCAGGCGTGCACGACTGGGTGCGCTGGGCATCATCGGGGGTCGCTGGGAGTGGCAGATGGAAGTCGACTTTCGCGATGATGAAGTCCGCTTCGCCAATGCCTACATGGCCTACCTGTTCAATAACGGTCGTCTTGCGGTAGGACACTTCAAGGAGCCGTTCAGCCTGGAAAGCTCGACCAGTTCGCGCAGGATTTCATTCCTTGAACGCGCTGCTCCAGTCGATGCTTACCGTCCCAGTCGTGAAATCGGCATCATGTACGAAACGCTGGTCCCCAACTACTATGCCGCCTTCGGAGTATTTGGCGGTGATGGCGTGGCCCGTAACCGCGATGTGACCGAGGGTTATTC
Source organism: Gammaproteobacteria bacterium (assembly GCA_003561495.1). GTDB lineage: Bacteria > Pseudomonadota > Gammaproteobacteria > Xanthomonadales > Wenzhouxiangellaceae > Wenzhouxiangella. Next base: position 20,059 of record PWWM01000120.1, on the reverse strand, counting down.
CATTGCCGGCCGCGCTTCGTTTCCACCCATCATGGATGAGGAACGCGGCATCTGGTCGCATCTCGGCATTTCGGCCAATTACCGCAAAAACGCTTTCGAGTACGAGCGTTCCAGGGGCCGCGAACGCGAATACGAGTCTGTGCGCATGCGCACCCGTCTGGGCACCCGCGCCGTCGATGGCCGCCTGATTGGTGAAAACGACATGGAAGCGGTCAGGGACTGGACGACCTTCGCCCTGGAAGCCGGATGGGGCCAGGGACCGTTCTCGCTGCAAGGCGAGTACATTCGCCAGGATCTCGATCGCGACCCGAACGCACGTGGCTTCAATGATCCGGATGTCACCAGCATGACCTCGGAAGGCTGGTATATCCAGGCCAGTTATTTCCTGACCGGTGAGCAACGTAACTATCGTCCTTTCAGCGGCGACTTCGGCCGCACGCATATTCTTCGCCCCATGAGCCAGGGGGGATCTGGAGCGTTTGAACTGGTGGCTCGCTACGCTCTGGCCGATTCCACCGAACATCACGAGCCCGATGATCGCCAGAAGCTTGATCACTGGACACTGGGTCTGAACTGGTATCCGGAAGACGACATTATCCTCAAGGTCAATCTGATGTATATCGATGCCGAACGCGGCGAAGACCAGGTCAACGGCGGGCCCAAAACCTGGGATAGCTGGGTGCTTGGTGCGCGCTTCCAGTACGAATTCTGAGGTCTCAACACCACCTCATGACCCTTGCCCGGCCTCAGCGCCGGGCTTTTTTATCTCGCAGAGCTAACCGGCAAATTGATCGGCGTAAGTTGCCCTCAGGGCCGAATCTGCCCGGAGCCGAATACCCGGTACTGGAAGGTGGTCAGTTGTTCCACGCCGACCGGGCCGCGGGCGTGCAGGCGGCCGGTGGCGATGCCGATTTCGGCGCCAAAGCCGAATTCTCCGCCGTCGGCGAACTGGGTTGAGGCGTTGTGGACGGCAATGGCGCTGTCGAGTTGGGCCAGGAAGGATTCGGCCAGGTCCGGGGCATCGGCGATGATGCCGTCAGTGTGGCCCGAACCATAGCGGGCGATATGCTCCAGGGCGGCTTGCGGGTCGTCCACCAGCCTTACGGCCAGCACCGGCGCCAGGTATTCGGTCATCCAGTCCTCGTCGCCGGCCGGCTTGAAACGCTTGTTCATGCCGCACAGCTCGGCATCGCCGCGAAGTTCACAGCCCAGTTCGGTCATTTTCTTAACTAGTGCTGGCACCATGGCATCTGCATCCTTGTCGATCAGCAGGGTTTCCAGCGCTCCGCAAATGCCCGGACGGCGCATCTTGGCATTGGCCACCACTTCCACGGCCATGGCCGGGTCGGCCGATGGGTGAATATAAAGGTGATTGTTGCCATCCAGGTGGGCCAGTATCGGCACGCGCGCATCGGTCTGGACCCGCTCGACCAGGCGCTTGCCGCCGCGCGGAATGACCAGGTCCAGCCATTGATGAGCCTGGAGCAAGGCCCCGACCGCCTCGCGATCCTGGCTGGGAACCAGTTGCACCGTGTTGGTATCCAGACCGGCCAGGCCCAGTCCTCGCTGCAGGGCGGAAAGAATGGCGCGATTGCTGTGCACCGCCTCAGAACCACCGCGCAGGATCACCGCATTGCCGGATTTCAGGCACAGCCCGGCGGCATCGGCGGTGACGTTGGGCCGGCTTTCGTAGATCACCCCGATCACGCCGATCGGCACGGCCACGCGTTGTATTCGCAAGCCATTGGGGCGGGTCCACTCGTCCAGCACTTTCTCCAACGGATCCGGAAGTTCGGCAATGGCGCGCAGGCCCCCGGCCATGGCTTCAATGCGCCCGGGATCAAGCTCGAGACGGTCCAGCATGGCGTCCGAGAGCCCGCGCTGGCGACCGGCATCGAGGTCTTTCCGGTTGGCCGCCAGTAATTCAACCTGGTCGGCTTCGATGGCGTCGGCGCAATGGATCAGCGCCTGGTTGCGCTGCTCGGCGCTTAGCCGGGCCAGGGTGTGTGAGGCCCGGCGCGCTGCCTGGCCGAGTTCGGCAATGAGGTTTTTGAAGTCCATGCTATTCAAACAACACCAGATCATCACGATGAACAACCGGCCCCCGCCCGGCCTCGCCGAGCACTTCGGCGATCTGCTGACTGTTCAGGCCGGTGATCTGACGTGCCTGCTCGGCGGGGTAGCCGCATAAGCCTTGCCCGCACGGGCCGTTGGGTCCGACCAGGCGAACCAGGTCGCCGCGCTGGAACTGGCCGCGCACGGCGCGCACGCCCACCGCCAGCAGGCTGGAGCCCGAGGCGAGGGCTTTCATCGCCCCGCTGTCGATATCGAGTTCGCCGGCCGGGTGCTGCAACGACTTCAGCCATTGCTTGCGAGCGGCCACGGGATTACTGCGGGCCTTGAAAATGGTTGCAGTGGCGCCGTGAATCAGTTCGCCCAGCGGATCCTCTCCAAGACCGGAACCAAGCATCACCGTAGTACCGGCCTCGGTGGCGATGCGCGCCGCCTTGAGCTTGCTGATCATGCCCCCGGTTCCCACGCCGTCGAAACGCGGTTGTCCGGCCAAGGCTTCGATATCGGCGGTAATGGTGTCGACGACAGAGATGCGATGGGCATCGGGATTGCGGACCGGATCGGCGTTGTAGAGGCCGTCGACATCGCTGAGCAGCAGCAGCCCGTGCGCACCCAGCAACTGGGCCACGCGTGCGGCCAGGCGATCGTTGTCGCCGAAACGGATTTCCTCGGTGGCCACGGTGTCGTTTTCGTTGACCACCGGCACGATGCCATGCTCGATCAGTGTTTCCAGGGTGGCGCGGGCATTCAGGTAGCGGCGACGCGCTTCCAGGTCACCGAGGCTGAGCAGAACCTGCGCGGCGATGCCCCCGTGACGGGCAAAAGCTTCGGACCAGGCCCGGGCCAGATGAATCTGGCCGACCGCTGCGGCCGCCTGGGCCTGGGCCAACAGCCGCGGCCGCTCTTCCAGGCCAATGGCCTTGCGGCCCAGGGCGATGGCGCCGGATGAAACAATGACTGCCGGCCCGCTCCGATTGAGCAGTCTTTGAGCAAGCCGTTCCATCCAACCCGTCCGCAGTCGGCCATCGTCATCAATCAACAGCGAAGAGCCGACCTTGACCACGAGCAGGTCGCGGCCCTCGATCAGTTGCGAGCGATCAGATACCTGACTCATTGACAAGGGATCACTCTTGCTGAGTCAAGGTTCACCCACCCCGGCATAGCGAACCCCGGAGAGCCTTGCCATGTCGACATGCCAGGTCGAGAGATCATCAGGACCGAACTGACCCAGATGATTGTGCCCGCAAGCACGCGCCATGACCTTCATCAGTTCGGTCGAAGCTTCGAAGAACCGGGCCAGGCGCTTGGCCGAGGCATCCACGTCCAGCCGCTTTCTCAATTCTTCCTTCTGGGTCGCGATACCGGCCGGGCAGTTGTTGGTGTTGCAGATGCGCGCCCCCACACAGCCGATGGCCTGCATGGCGCTGTTGGCCAGGGCAATGCCGTCGGCGCCCAGCGCCAGCGCCTTGACATAGTCGATCGGCACGCGCAGTCCGCCGGTGACGATCAGGGTGACCCGACCGCTGGCCTTTTGCTCATCCAGGTAGCGCCGGGCCCGGGCCAGGGCCGGAATGGTCGGTACGCTGATGTGATCGCGAAACATGCTGGGTGCGGCGCCGGTGCCGCCGCCGCGACCGTCGAGAATGATGTAGTCGGCGCCGGCATCCAGGGCGAACTGGATATCGCGCTCGATATGGTTGGCGCTGAGCTTGAAGCCGATCGGAACCCCGCCGCTGATCTCGCGCACCCGGTCGCCAAAGCGTTTGAAGTCGGCCACGCTGGACAAGTCCTTGAAGGCCGCCGGCGAGACCGCCGGTTCGCCCTCGGGAATGTCGCGGACCTTGGAGATCTTGGCGGTATTCTTGTTGCCGGGCAGGTGTCCGCCGGTGCCGGTCTTGGCGCCCTGTCCGCCCTTGAAATGAAAGGCCTGGATGTCGGCCAGCAATTCCTCGCGAAAGCCGAACATGGCGCTGGCCAGTTCATAGAAGTAGCGGCTGTTCTCGGCCTTTTCCTCGGGCAGCATGCCGCCCTCGCCCGAGCAGATGCCGGTGCCGGCCAGTTCCGCGCCGCGGGCCAGAGCGGTCTTGGCCTCCTCGGAAAGCGATCCGAAACTCATGTCGGACACGAACAGCGGAATCTTCAAGGCCAGGGGTTTTTTCGCCTCCGGTCCGATCACCAGCTCGGTACCGACCTCGGCATCATCCAGCAACGGCTTGCGCGCCATTTGCGCAACCATTAACTGCAAATCATCCCAGTGCGGCAACTGGTGGCGAGGCACGCCCATGGCGGCCATGGGCCCGTGCTGCCCGACGCCGTCCAGGCCTTCGCGGGCCAATTGATGGATGAACTCGACGGTCGGTTCTTCCCTGGTTGCTTTCGGTTTCGGCGGGCCGGAATCCTCTCGTTCAGACTCATCCGGGCCTTCTTCGCCCACCTGGTCATCTTCGAATTGTTTGTGAGTGCCGTCGCAGTAGGGCGCATTGCCGGTTTGCTTGCACTGGCACAGCCAGGCATCACCGTCTTCCTCGGCCTTGAAGGCCTTGGGCTCGAAACCCGTGCCCTTGTGTGACCCGTCGCAGAAGGGTTGGTCCGACGAGCGACCGCAGACGCAAAAGTAATACTCCTTGCCTTTTTCCAGTGTGACCTTGGCGGGTTTGTTGTTGGCGATGATGGGTTTGCTCATAAATTGTTCCCGATTTTCGAGTCTTGGATGAATGGTTGCCGACTCAAGATACTTTAACTACTACTGTAATAGTAACTGGCCGGTCAGGATCAAAATCAATGGACTTGGAATTCATGGCTGATCTTGTTGTTGCCTGTCAGGCTACTCTTCTGCATTCCGTATATAGGATTAGGTCCGTTATGTGGAGGTAATGAGAATGCCCGCCAGGATATGGAATCTAATGGTTATATCGACGCTTGCAATGCTGATTGCCGGTTGCGGTAAGAGTGAGCAGGAAACGGATGTCGCCGTTGAGCCGGACGCCGCGGCGGAAACAGCAACGATCGAGGTCGAGCCCATGAGCGGTGAGGATGGCTGGGTGGAATTGCATGACCTCGACATCCCGGCGGCCGGCCAGGCCGTGCTCAGGCTGGACGATGTTGAAGTGTCCTTCGATGTCGACTGCCTGGGTCCCGGAGTGATCGAGGCGCATCATGACTTGCCGGCCTTTCTGGATTATCTGCTGTTTCGTACCGGGGTGCGCGGTCTTGGCGAGCTGGATGGTCAACAGGTTATATTTGAGGCAGCTCGCAACGTGGTGGATGCGGACAAGGCCCGGGAAGACCTTCGCTATCACCGTTATCCGGGACAGGACCGGGCCCGGCTTCAATTCGTGATCACGCTGGAAGACGGCCTGAGCCAGGTTTCCGAGCAGCGAGCGCCCGGGGATCGCAATCGTGAAGGTCATGGGCTGCCGCTGTTGCATGTCCAGCCCGATGGCAGCTTTACCGCCATGGCCGAGGTCCCGGCATTCCCGGGGCACGACCAGGCACTGGCCGGTGACGTGACCCTGGCTGGTCGTTGTCCGGCTCCCTGGAACGAATTGGAGGGTTGGAGCGGTTAAGGTTGGTCCCGGCTGGATCCTGGGGCTGCGAGTCGCTGGACGTTGGCGTAAAATGCGTAGCCTTGCCCAGGAGATTCTCATCATGCCGAGTTTCGATGTTGTTTCAGAAGTGGACCACCACGAGATTGCCAACGCGGTCGACCAGGCCAATCGCGAGGTCACGACGCGTTTCGACTTCAAGGGCACTGATTCGTCCTTTGAGTTGAACGGCAATGTCATCGCCCTGAAAACCGAGTCGGAGTTCCAGCTCGGACAGATGCTGGACATTCTCTATGCAAAGCTGGCCAAGCGCGGCATTGATCTCGATTGCGTGGATGTTGACGAGCCGGTTGTCATGGCCAAAACGGCCACCCGCAACGCCACGATCCGTGAAGGCATTGACAGCGAACTGGCGAAGAAAATCGTCAAGTTGATCAAGGGCTCGAAGATCAAGGTCCAGGCGGCCATTCAGGGTGAGCAGGTCCGGGTCAGCGGCAAGAAGCGCGATGATTTGCAGGCTGTCATCGCCTTTCTCAAGGACGCCGAGCTGGGCCAACCTCTTCAGTACAAGAATTTCCGAGACTAGCCTGATGTAATTCTGGTGTAGGGTTGGCACTGATGTTCTCGCGACGCTTGCCCTGGAGTTTGTTGATCACGTTCGGCCTGATGACGGTCCTGGTCGTCATCGGGGCGCTGTTTACCGAACCGTTCGGGCGGGCGGTATCCCAGGTTCAGGCCTTGATCGTCAGCACTTTTGGTTGGTTCTATGTGCTCGCGGCCGTCTTCTTTCTGGTTTTCGTGCTGTGGCTTATGTTCAGTCGACACGGTGACATTCGCCTGGGCCGCGATGACGAGTCACCCGAGTACGGCTTTTTCACCTGGTTCGCGATGTTGTTCAGCGCCGGAATGGGCATCGGGCTGATCTTCTACAGCGTGGCCGAGCCGATTTCCCACTTTGCCGACCCACCACGCGCCGAAGCCGAGTCGCTGGATGCCGCAGCCGATGCCATGGTGATCACCTTTTTTCACTGGGGCCTGCATGCCTGGGCCATTTACGTCATCGTCGGCTTGTCGCTGGCCTACTTCGCCTTTCGCCACAATCTGCCGCTGACCATTCGCTCGGCGCTATATCCCATTCTGGGTGAGCGGGTACACGGCCCCCTGGGTGGTTTCGTCGATATGCTGGCGGTATTTGGCACCATCTTCGGGCTGGCGACCTCGCTGGGGTTGGGTGCGATGCAGTTCAATGCCGGCCTGGATCATCTTGGCCTGGCCGGCATTTCAGTGACCAACCAGATTCTGCTGATCGCGGTGATTACCCTGGCTGCAACCATCTCGGCCGCTTCCGGGCTCAATCGCGGCATTCGAAGGCTCAGTCAGCTCAATGTTGTGTTGGCCCTGGGCTTGCTGCTGGTGGTTTTCTTCGGTGGGCCCACCCTGTTTCTGTTGAGTACCTATGTCCAGAACATCGGCGGATACGCTGCCTCTCTGATCGAACTGTCATTCAACACCGATGCCTATATCGGCACCGAGTGGCAGGAAGCCTGGACGATGTTCTACTGGGGTTGGTGGATCAGTTGGTCGCCTTTTGTGGGCATGTTCATTGCCCGGGTCTCGCGTGGACGCACCATTCGTGAATTCATTGCCGGGGTATTGCTGGCCCCGTCGCTGCTGATCTTTTTCTGGATGGTGGTGTTCGGCAATACCGCCATTCATATGGAGCTGGCCGGAAACGGAGGCCTGGTCGAGGCCGTGCGTGAGGACATTTCCACGGTCATCTTTGTCATGCTGCAGGAACTGCCTCTGGCCATGCTGACCACGCTGGTGGCCCTGGTCGTGATCGCTGTGTTCTTCGTGACTTCGGCAGATTCGGGTTCGCTGGTGGTCAATATTCTGACCGCCGGTGGCGATCCGGACCCACCCATGTACCGCCGTGCCCTGGGCGCAGTAATGATCGGTGCCGTGGCAGCCGTGTTGTTGTTGACCGGTGGCCTGGCTGCTTTGCAGACCGCTGCCATTACGACGGCCATGCCATTCTCCATCGTCATGCTGCTGATCTGTTTCAGCCTGTTCAAATCGCTGCGTGGCGAACGAGTCATTCGTCTGGGGTCGGAAGGTCCGGCACAGGTTTCCGATGCGGGTGATCGTGCCTCAAGGCCATTGGCCAGCGTACCCCTGGCCGGGGCCACACCGCCGGGCGGTTACACCGGCGGGGTGCCCTTGCCGCTGGCCGCCGCTGAGCGTCATGAAGACTGGCGCAAACGCCTCAAGACCGTCATCTGGGGCTATGAACGATTCAATCGTCTCGCGGCTGAACAGCAGGCCAGGATCAGGCCAATCATCCAGAACTACCTGAATGAAACGGTGCAGCCGGCATTCGAACAGATTGTCACCGAGCTCGAACAATACGATCGTCAGGCAACCATTGACCAGGAGATTGACCGCGCCTGCCTGACCGTTTGGCGAGGTGATGAGGCGGAATTCAGTTTCACGATTCACGGTCTCGTGCGCGAACCGGTCAGCTTTGCATTGACTGAAATCGTTTCCCGGCCCGAAGACGTCCAGCCACGCGCCGAGATCCTGCTGAGTACAGGTCGCGTGGGGGACTGGGCGCTTGAGGATCTGGATGCTGATCAGATCTTTGATCAGTTCGTGGCCGCCTACGCCCAGTGGATGGGCTGGTAGCATCGAGCGCCGAGAGACAAGCCGAGTGTGGCCACTCTAAAGTGCTTGCGCTGGATCAGGCCGCCGCGAGGATTTCGCGCAGGCGATTGAAGCTGTCCCGATCAGCATTGTCGGGGAACAGCCAGACTCGATAACTGCCTTCATCGTCGCTCATGCTGAAGGCCACCAGCAGGCCAGTGTCGAGCAGCTTTCCCTTGAGCTTGCCGCTGTGCTTGCGTTTTCCCTTGCCGAAAAGCACAACCTGCTGACCGTTCTGAGAGATGACCACACGCCGCCATCGCGGGCGGTTGAGTCTTTGCAGGCAGAGCGCCCAGAGCAGAAAGATCACCACCGCGCCAATCACGAAGACGACAAAACCGGGACGCGCGTAGAACACCGTAGCTAGCAGAATTCCCGCAAGCACGGTTGCCAGTCCCTGACCGAGCAGGGAGGTCTTGATATCCAGAGTCAGCGCGCCAGCCTTTCGCATGCAAGGAATTCTAGCCCAAAAGCCTGACCCATGACACACCGACATGCCGCTATGGCGAGATGCATTCAATCCCTCTGGGTTTACTCAGCGCTTTTCTGAATGCTTGCAGCTTGGTTTAGGCTTGGCCATACTGCTTGCGCTTTGCCATTGACTTTTCTGTGCCATGCGCCAATACACCTTTATCGTCAATCCGGCCGCAGGCAAACGAGCAAGGCGTCAGCAGTCGTTGGTCGGGCAGATTGCTGCTCTGGCCCCGGATGCCGAGGTGTTGTTGACCACTCGGCCGGGCGAAGCAAGATTGCTTGCCGGGGAGCGCAGCATGCGTGACGGGCATGTCGTGGTGGCGGTTGGTGGAGACGGTACGGTGCATGAGGTGGCCTGCGGACTGGTCGGTGGCCGGGCCCTGCTGGCGGTCGTGCCGGTGGGTTCGGGCAATGACTTTGCCAGAATGCTCGCCAGCCCGCGCGAACTGGAGGCGGCATTGGCCTGGTTTGATCGGGCCGGCCCGCGCGATTGCGATGTTGGACAGGTGCGCATCGAGCATGCCGATGGGCGTATCGATGAGAGTCACTTCATCAACAGCCTGGGCATCGGCTTCGAAGCGGTCGTGGCCGAAACCGCGGCCAGTGCACGTTTCTTTCGCGGCTTTTCCCGCTACCTGGTGGCTGCCCTGATTCACTTGTGGCGCTATCGTGGCCCGCAGATGACCATCAGGATGGAGGATCAGATCATCGAGGGTGCCCAGTTTCTGATCGCACTGGGCAATGGCCGCACGGCCGGCGGTGGTTTTCGGCTGACTCCGCATGCCAAAATCGATGATGGCCTGCTGGATATATGTCGAGCCGAGGAGTTGTCGGTGCTGCGTCGTCTGATGATCCTGCCGACCGTGTTGTTTGGCACTCACTTCAGGTTTTCAGGTATCCATGATGGTCGCGTCGATCGGATTGGCGTCGACTGCCCGACCGGTTGCATGGTGCATGGCGATGGGGAGATCGTTGCCCGGGAGGCTGTGCGTATCGAGGTCAGCCTTCATTCGGGAGGTTTGAGATTGCTCGGATAGTTCCAACGCCAGGGCTTTTGGCTGTGCCACTGCGACCACGGGGTACAGGCATAATGATGTTTTTTCAAATGATGGATCCAGGCGGAGACCATGACCGACAAGCATGAGTTCGACCTGGTGGTGCTCGGCGCCACCGGCTTTACCGGCCAGTTGCTGGCTGACTATCTTCTGGGCCGGCACGGTGTCGATGGATCGTTGCGCTGGGCGCTGGCCGGACGCAGCGAGGACAAGCTGAAACAAGTGCGTGAGCAGTTAGGTGATGCGGCTGCAGGCCTGGAATTGATGGTTGCCGACAGTCATGATCGGGCATCGCTTGATGCCCTGACTGCACGCACCCGCGCCGTGTGTTCGACAGTCGGCCCGTATGCACTGCATGGATCGGAACTGGTCGCGGCCTGTGCCGCTTCCGGCACCGATTACTGTGACCTGACCGGCGAGGTGCCCTGGATGCGCCGGATGCTGGATGAACATGAAGATGCTGCGCGCGACAGTGGTGCACGTCTTGTTCACTGTTGCGGCTTCGATTCCATTCCGTCCGACTTGGGCGTTTGGTTTCTGCAGCAACAGGCCATGGAACAATTTGGCCGCCCGATGAGCCGAATTCGCATGGGGGTAGAGCGCATGCGCGGGACCATGAGCGGTGGTACGGCAGCCAGCATGCTCAACATCATCGAGGAAACCCGGCAGGATTCAGAAGTCGCCAAGGTGGCCAAGAATCCCTATTCGCTGTGCCCGCCGGATCTGCGCCAGGGACCGCGACAACCGTATGTCAGGGGTCCGGAGTTTGATCAGGATCTCGATAGTTGGCTGTCGCCATTTGTCATGGCCGCCATCAACACCCGGATCGTACATCGTTCGCATGCGCTGGCCGGACGGCCGTGGGACGAGGGCTTTCGTTATGACGAGGCCATGATGACCGGGCGCGGATTTGCCGGTCGCCGGCGCGCCTGGACCTGGTCGCTGGGTCTGGCTGGTTTCGCATTGGGGGCCAGCTTTGGTCCGACCCGCAAGCTGATGGCCAGACGAGTCCTGCCCAAGCCGGGCGAAGGTCCAAATGCCGAACAACGCGAAAAAGGGTTTTTCCGATTGCTGTTCGATGGTCGCAACGAGCACGGTGATTCGATTCGCGTGCGGGTCACCGGCGATCGTGATCCCGGTTACGGATCTACGGCCAAGATGCTTGGAGAAGCTGCATACACCCTGGCCACCGTCTTGGAGAAAGGGACTCCGCCGGGTGGTTTCTGGACCCCGTCAACCGCCCTGGGTCAACCGCTGCTCGATCGCCTGATCGAGCATGCCGGACTGAGCTTCGAGGTGGTCTAATCCGCCAGGTCACGAGCGGGCTGCACGTAGGGTGGCAGCACCGCGACCAGGCGGTCGGGTTGGTCGGTGATCCAGTCTGGCAGGGGCAGGTCGGCGGCCAGTTCCTGCTCCAGTAGAATGCCCTGTGCTGCCGCCCCGGCCTGTATTTTTCCGAGCTTGCCGAAAAAGCCCAATTCTCGAGCCTGTTGGGCCAGCAGTTCCAGCCGGGGTATGCGTTCTTCTTCGCGGGCTGCCCAGGCTTCCACCCAGCCAATGTCCAGGGCCAGTGCGGCATCGTTGAAATGTCCCTCGGCATCGCGAATGCGGTCGATGACACGGCGGGCCTTGTCACTTGCACCCTGGCTAAGCAAGGCCTCGGCCGCGAGTAACCTTGCTCGTGCCGTGGCCCGGACCTGGCCACGGTCAACAAACTGGTCGGCGATGGCTTCGGCTTCAATGCGGACCCGCCAGGGATCGGCGCCGGTGAGCAAGTCGATGCGTAGCAGATCGACCTGAGAGATGAATTGCCAGGAAGGACGATTGGCCTGGGTGCGCAATTCCAGGGCCCGCTTGAAAGCCTGGCGGGCACTGGTCAGATCACCACTCCACAGGTTCAACCGTCCCATGGCTGCGTGTACGCCGGCCTGAAGAAACGGCGAGCTTTCTTCACCCAGCTCTTCAAGCTGAACCAGCAGCCATTCGGCCTTGAATAAATCGCCGGCCAGGATACGTTGCTCGGCCCGAAAACTGCCTACATGCAGCAGGCGATCGGTCTGCCCGGAGCGTTCGTACAATGTCCAGGCTTCCTCAAGCAGACCCTCGGCATCGTCCAAACGCCCCTGGCGGCTGGCGATCAGGGCCAGGTTGAATGCCGTGCGGGCCTGGTGGCCGGGCAGATCCAGCTTCCGGAACAATTCCAGGGCGCGTTCATTGAGTTCGATGCTGCGCTCGTTCAGACCGCGAGTCGATGCCGCTGCGGCGAGGTTGCCCAGGCTGGTAGCCATGCCGCGCCGATCACCAATGGATTCAAAGGTCTCCAGCGCCTGGGACCAAAGTGCTTCGGCTTCATCCATGCGCTCACGACGCGCCATCAACAGCCCGGCATTGACCTGCAGTCCGGCCGCCCGGTGGGCACGGCTGCTGTCGCGGGCAATCCTGAAAGCGGAATCGAAGGCTTCGGCCGCCTCATCGACCGCCCCGGACTCGATGGCGGCAAGCCCGCGGGCATTGAACCAGGCAATCTTCAAGTCAGGATCAGCAGTAGTCTCGATTCGTGGCGCCATGTCTTTGAGTCTCGCCAGGGTCTGCTCGGCATCACCGCGCAGGTAGCGAACCAGTGCGAGTTCGATTTCGCCCTTGAGGCTCAGCAGATCATCGATCTCCAGCGCTTCAAATTGCTCGGCCAGTTCAAGGGCCTTTTCGAGATTTCCGCCTTCCCGGACCAGGGCCAGCCGGGTCAGCAGCAAACGGGCCTGGTGGTGATCGGTCAGGGTCGAGCGGTTGGTTTCGAGCATTTCACCGATCAGGCGTTCGGCACGACCCAGCTCGCCCTGTGCGCGGATCATCTCCGACAGTTGCAAGGTGGACTCAACCGCCAGATCCATGTGGTCACGGCCCAGGGCCGTGTCCCGGGCGGTTTCGGCAAGCTCCTCGGCTTGCTGATGTTTGCCATCAAGCGCTAACAAGCGTGCATTGAGCAGCAGCCAGCGCGCATTCTGGCCTAGTTCGGGTTCAGTGCCCAGCAGGGCCAGGGTTTGACGGGCGCTGTTACCCTGCAGGGCATCGAGTTCGGCCTCGGCCAGGTCCAGGCGCAGTTCCTGGTCATCGGGTAACAGCAGGCTCAAGGCGCGCAAGCCGGCTGCCGCCTCGATGGCATGATGACGTGCTCGGGCCACTTCGGTCTGGCGTCTCAGGGAACCAATCAGGGCCGAATGAGCGTCATGGACCTCGGTCGTCGGGTGCTCATTCGGGGGTAGGGTGCGCTCTGGTCCGAATAATGCCCATGTGCCGATCCCGACCAGCAGTGCAGCCACCATTACGGTCACGCCGCGCGCGAGCCAACGGTGACCCGAACGTCGGATCGAGGGGGTCGATTCCCTGGTCACCGGACAAACGATGCGATAGCCGCGCCGGTGACTGGTTTCGATGTAGCGCGGGTGGCGGGCATCATCATCAAGCGCCTGGCGAAGCTGATTGATGGCTTGTGGAAGAACGTTGGGCGACAGTGCGGTGCGACCCCAAACCCGCTCCAGTAACTGTTCGCGCTCGACGATTGCCGGGGCACTGTCGAGCAGTTCCCGCAACAGGCGAAACGGCAGACGCTGAAGGGTGATGGACCCGTTCGGTCCGCTCAACTCCGCAGTATCGCAGTCAAGCCGATAATCACCGAAGCTGAATTTCATGCTTCGAAGTGTACATGTAAAAGGAATGTTTCGGAACCTGCGAGACCTCGAGTGCCTCCGGGCTTGCAAGCCGGCTTCAGGTCTCCTCGACGAGTTCGCGATGAACGCACACCGCCGTATTGCGCGGAATCACCGGTTTGCCCCGGGCTTCGAGATGAGCACGGGTGATGGAAGCCCCGTACAACAGGATCAGGGCCGAATAGTTGACCCACAACAGCAACAGGGCCAGCGATCCGGCCGCACCGTAGGTCGATGCGGTGGCCGTATTGGCCAGGTACATGGCGATCAGCGACCGGCCGAAAGTGAACAGCAAGGCGGTGATCAATGCCCCCGCCAGCACGTCGCGCCAGCCCAGCACCACATCGGGCAGGATCTTGAAGATCGCCGCAAACAGCAAGGTGATGACGGTCAGCGAGATGAAGATTTCGGTGCCGACCAGCGCCCAGCCCGGCACCGGCAACCACTGCTCGGCAAAATTCATGATCGTTCGCATGGCCACGCTCAAAAGCAGCGAGACCAGCAGCACGAAGCCGATGGCCAGTACCACGGTCAGCGACAGCACGCGTGCCTTGAGAAACAGCCACAAGCTGTTGCGCGACGGCTTGGGCGCGACATCCCAGATCTGATTGAGCGAAATCTGCATCTGGGCAAACACGGTGGTGGCGCCGACCACAATGGCGGTAAATCCGATCAGCGTTGGCCAGATCCCGGTCTGGTCAATCTGTGAGTTGACTACGGCGGTCTGCACGACTTCCGCTGCCTGCGGGCCGAGAAATTCCTCGAGCTGTTCCATCAGCTCACCCTGGGCGGCCCGCTCGCCCAGCACCAGTCCGACGATGGTCACCACCACAATGACTACCGGGGCGATGGAAAAGACCGTGAAAAAGGCCAGCGCAGCGGCATAGATGAAGGCCTGGCTTTGCAGCCAGTTGCTGGTGGCCGCTCCAAGAATGCCGCCCCAGTAAAGCACCGGTTTGAGCAGTTGTTCACGCAATCGCTTCAGCATGGCTAGCGTTGACAGTTTTTTTTTGGGGGGGGTAGACTCTGAATCGAAATTGGGGGCGTGAATCAAATGTCGATATCAATAACGATTCAAAGGAGACTTGCTAAATGAGAAAAATCATCGTTTCAATCATGTTTTTTGGCCTCATGGCACCCGGCTCAACGCTGGCGGATCCAATAAATTGCGACGATGGGTGTACCATAATTACATGTGATGGCTGGGACTGCAGTGTATATCACTGCGAAGCAGGCGATTGCGAAAAAATTGGCAGTTACCCAGATCCGAACCGTGAAAAAGTTGAGATCACTCCCGATGCCGCAGGTCAAGGACTATCGGTTTACGCCAGACCCGGTGTGCACAATTGCTCTGTTGTTGATGAGTGTGGTGTGGTGACTTGCTCGGATGATCAATGTCGCGTGTTTGTGTTCGATGATGGAGCAATGGAGCGGATCGGAAAGGCCGGCTCGAAAGGGGAAGGTGAGGCACTGTATCGCCTCTATCAGGCCGAGACCATCCTGGATAGGCTGGAGCAATAACTGATTAGAAGGGACGACGGTTGGTGGATGTTCGCCCCTTATTGGGCTGAAAACTGTTGAAATCGGCTGACCGTCGTCTCTCTTCTCGCCCTGAGCTGCCAAGGCATAAGATACAGCACGCTGGTCTTTCACAGTCCAGGCTTTCAGTTTATTCAGAAGCTCTTTAAGCATTGCTCGGTTTCTGGTGATTCTCAATGGCATGAATCAGGCCTCTGGCGGGGCCGGGCTTTTATAGCGCGATTTGTTGACAGCCTCCACTTCCCAGGGATGGGTGGTGACCAAGCGACGAAGGCGTGACCATCGCAATGGGCCTGTTACCATTGCAAGCATGAACGCTGCCGAACTGTTCGTGAATTGCCTGGAAGCAGAGGGCGTGGAGTGCATCTTTGCCGTTCCCGGTGAGGAAAATCTCGATTTACTCGAGGCATTGCGCCCATCCTCGATCGAACTGGTGGTCACGCGTCATGAACAGGCCGCCGGGTTCATGGCCGCCTGCCACGGGCGACTGACCGGCCAGCCGGGCGTGTGCCTGTCCACGCTGGGACCGGGAGCAACCAACCTGGTCACCGCGGCCGCTTATGCCGAATTGGGCGCCATGCCGATGGTCATGATCACCGGCCAGAAGCCGGTCAGAACCTCCAAGCAGGGCCATTTCCAGATCATCGACATGGTCGATCTGATGCGCCCCGTCACCCGCTATACCCGCCAGGTCGTCTCGGGCGCCAACGTCCCGGCACGGGTGCGCGAGGCCTTTCGCCGGGCCGAGGAAGAACGTCCCGGCGCCACTCACCTGGAATTGCCCGAGGACATCCTGCACGAAGAAGTCGAGGCCGAACCGATTCCGGCTTGCCAGACCCGCCGTCCGGTGGCCGAGGACAAGGCCGTGGATCGGGCGGTGGCGGCCATCGAGCAGGCGCGTCGGCCCCTCATAATGGTCGGTGCCGGTGCTAATCGCAAGATGACTTCACGCATGCTGAGGCGTCTGATCGACAAGACCGCGATCCCCTTTTTCAGCACCCAGATGGGCAAGGGCGTGGTCGGAGAAAGCGAGTGCTGGATGGGCACTGCGGCCTTGTCGGAGGGTGATTATGTCCACCGCGTGATCGAGCAGGCCGACTGCATCATCAATGTCGGACATGACGTGGTCGAAAAACCGCCATTCCTGATGCAACCGGATGGCCCGGTGGTCATCCATATCAATTTTTCCAGCGCCGGGGTTGACCCGGTCTACTTTCCGCAGCTCGAAGTCGTCGGTGACATTGCCAACGCCATCTGGCAGATCAGCGAGCAAATCGAGGTCCAGGACCACTGGGATTTCGATTTCGCCCACCGCATTCGCACGGCCATGCTCGAAGAACTCGGCAGCGGCGCCGACCTGGACGGATTCCCGGTCCATCCACGCCGGGTGGTCCATGCCGTGCGCGAGGCCATGCCCGAAGACGGCATCGTGTCACTGGACAATGGCCTCTACAAGGTCTGGTTTGCGCGCAATTATCGAACTACCCTGCCCAATACCCTGCTGCTGGACAATGCGCTGGCCACCATGGGCGCCGGCTTTCCGGTCGCCATGGGCGCGCGCCTGGTCCATCCCGATCGCAAGATTCTGGCCGTGTGTGGCGACGGCGGCTTCATGATGAATTCCCAGGAACTGGAAACCGCGGTGCGCATGAACATGGACCTGGTGGTGCTGATTCTGCGTGATGATGCCTACGGCATGATCCGCTGGAAGCAACAGGACATGCAGTTGCCCGATTTCGGCATGGATTTCGGTAATCCGGATTTTGTACGTTATGCTGAAAGCTACGGTGCGGCAGGTCACCGGGTCGAACATACGGACCAGCTTGCACCATTGCTGAAGAAGTGTCTGGACCAGCCGGGCGTTCACCTGATCGATTGCCCGATTGACTACTCGGACAGCCAGCGCGAACTATTCGAGAACATTCCGGCGCGTGCACGCGCCCTGACACCTTAAAATTGAAGACCGCCATGAGCATCAAGAGCTACCCCTACTACCTGGCCAACCAGGCCATTGCCGCCAACCAGGACCTGGAAGTCACCGACAAGCACACCGGCTCAACCGCCTACCGGGTGGCCCAGGCCGGCGATGTCGAGGTGGATCAGGCCGTGAGCGCAGCGGTCGAGGCGCGCCGGCCCATGGCCGAGTTGCCCGCCTACCGTCGACGCGACGTGCTGTTGCATTGTGTCGAACAGTTCAGGAAGCGCCACGACGAACTGGTCGAGGTGTTGATCGTCGAGGGCGGCAAGGTCATCACCGATGCCCGCGGCGAGGTCGGTCGCCTGATCGAGACCTTCCAGATCGCCGCCGAGGAAGCCACCCGCATCGGCGGCGAAGTGATGCCGATGGACATCACGGCCCGGGCCGAGAAGTTCTGGGGCATGTGGAAGCGCGTGCCGATCGGCCCGGTCTCATTGATCACGCCATTCAACTTCCCCTATAACCTGGTCGCCCACAAAGTGGCCCCGGCGATTGCCGCCGGCTGTCCGTTCGTGCTCAAGCCGGCCGAGAAGACCCCGGTGGGCGCAATACTCATGGGCGAAATACTGGCTGAATGCGATCTGCCCGAGGGCGCGTTTTCCATCCTGCCGGTGCATCGCGACGAGGCGGCGCGCTTTACCGAGGACGAACGCCTCAAACTGTTGAGCTTTACCGGCTCGGACAAGGTCGGCTGGATGCTCAAGGACAAGGCCGGCAAGAAACCGGTGGTCATGGAACTCGGCGGCAATGCCGCCTGCCTGGTCGATGCTGACGCGGACCTCGATCATGCCGTCGATCGACTGGCCTTCGGCGCCTTCTACCAGTCCGGCCAGAGCTGCATATCGGTGCAGCGCGTGCAGGTGCATGAGTCCATCTATGAGGATCTCAAGAGCAAGCTGATCGACAAGATCGGAGGACTGAAGAAAGGCGATCCGCGCGACCCCGACACCTTCATTGGCCCGATGATTTCCGAAGATGATGCCAAGCGCGTGGTCGAGTGGATCGAGGAAGCGGTCGACAAGGGTGCGCGGTGCCTGGTCGGTGGTGAGCGTGACGGCGTCATCGTCACCCCGGCGGTCCTCGAGAATGTCGATCGCGACTGCCGGGTCTATGACAATGAAGTATTCGGCCCGGTCATGGTGATCGAGCCGTTCAGCGACTTCGATCAGGCCCTCGATGTCATCAATGATTCCCGCTACGGATTGCAGGCCGGATTGTTCGTTCGCGATATCGGCAAGATTCGCCGCGCCTGGGGTCGCCTGGATGTCGGCGGGGGGATTATCAATGATGTCCCGGCCTTCCGGGTCGACCACATGCCCTACGGCGGCGTCAAGGATTCCGGCCTGGGCCGTGAAGGCATCCGCTTCGCCATCGAAGACATGACCGAAATCCGCCTGCTCGCCGTCCGCGACCTGGATTGAAGCATGCCTCCACGGGTTTGTGGGTCGGCCCTAGGCGGTCGACGAACTACGCTGAAGTATTCGACACCCCATCGCTCACGACGCCGAACCTGACCATGCAATCAAGCTGCAACCGCCCGACTGGCTGCCCATTGCCGTAGTTGATCGATCGGCTCGGCCATGGTCACCGAAAGCGGCCGGGTGTTGTCGATCTCGCTCATCAGATCATCGGTACACATCGGCTCGCCCCGGGCATGGGCGACGTACAGTGCAGCCACCACCAGGTGTTCCAGTTCCGCACCGGAAAAACCCTCGGTCGCCCGGGCAATGTCGTCGAGCGGATAAAGCTGCGGCTTGAGCTCACGGCGCTGGAAATGAATGGCCAGTATTTCTGCCCGTGTCTTTTCATCAGGCAGGTCGACAAAAAAGATCTCGTCGAAGCGCCCCTTGCGCACCAGCTCTGGCGGCAGGATGCTGATGTCGTTGGCAGTGGCGGCGATGAACACCCTGGAGCGATGCTCGGCCATCCAGGTCAGCAACGTGCCCAGCATGCGCCGCGAGGTGCCGCCGTCGGTATCCGAAACCGCCAGACCTTTTTCG
Source organism: Gammaproteobacteria bacterium (assembly GCA_003561495.1). GTDB lineage: Bacteria > Pseudomonadota > Gammaproteobacteria > Xanthomonadales > Wenzhouxiangellaceae > Wenzhouxiangella. The sequence continues at coordinate 988 of PWWM01000120.1, read as the reverse complement.
ATCTCGTCGATCCACAGCACGCATGGTGCCATCAGTTCGGCCGCCTTAAGTGATTCGCGCAAGTTTCTCTCGCTTTCACCATGAAAGCGATTGAACAGCGACCCACAATCAAGATGCAACAGCGGTACGCCGAACAGACCCGCCGCGGCGCGAGCGGCCAGCGACTTGCCGCATCCCTGTACGCCAAGCAACAACATCCCGCGTGGCATGTCCAGCCCGGCCGGCGGCTCGGCGGCGGTAAACACCGAAGCCCGCGTTTCCAGCCATTGTCGGAGCCGCGGCATGCCGGCGATCTGGCTGAAGCGCGCCGTTTCCAGCTCGAAATTCAGAATGCCGCCGGGGTTGAGCAATTCGAACTTGGCCTGCATGACTTCCGGGAGGTCATCCTCATCGAGCGCGCCGTCATCGAAAATGGCGTTACGCGCCAGTCGCCGGGCATCTTTCAGGGTCAACCCTTCCAGGTTGGTCAACAAGCGCTCCAGCGCCTGCTCACAAAGGGCCGCACCCCCGGCGCCTCGCTGATTCCCCCAGCGCCGGGCCTCTTCGCGGACCATCCGTTCCAGGGCGTCGCGATCAGGGGGCGCCATGCGAAAGTGGCGGACCTGGCGCTCCAGTTCCGCAGGCAGTTTCAGCGACGGACTGATCAGCACCGCCGTTCGCGCGTGAATGCCGTCATCCTGGCGGGCCATCTCGCGCAGGTGCCGCACCACCACCGGGTCCTTGAGATAATGATGAAAGTCCATCAACAGGTAGATACCCCGATCACGCCGCTGCCGAAGATGCCCCAGCGCCTTTTCAGGATCGGCAAATTCCGAGGCCAGCGTCTGATCCCGCTCCACCCACACCAACCCCTTGGCCGCCGTCCACTTGAACAACGGCCGACTCATCTGCCGCCTCAGCTCGCCAAACAATGCCATCGCCTGCGGCTCATCGTGACACTCAATGGCAATCAACGGTGTCCCGGCACGAATCATGGCCGCCAGAGCGG
>PWWM01000150.1 GCA_003561495.1 Gammaproteobacteria bacterium | reverse complement strand
CTTAACCTCTTCACCTCTTCACCTCTTCACCCCCCCCCGCGCGCGCTTCTATCCCCGCCAAAACCGTCAACACCGCCTCACCATACTTGTCCAGCTTGTGCCGCCCCACGCCGCTGATCTCGGCCAGTTGGTCCAGCGTTTCGGGCCAGGTGTCGATGATGGCCGCCAGGGTGGCGTCGTGAAAGATGACATAGGGCGGGACTTCTTCTTCACGGGCGGTCATGAGACGCCATTCTCGCAATGCCTGCCAGGCCGGTGATTCGGTATCGACCTCGACCGTGGGCCCGGTTTTGCGCCGGCGGGTGGCCGGGATGGTGTCGCGGCGCAGCACCAGTTGCTGTTCACCACGCAGCAGGGCGCGGCAGTCCGGGCCCAGTTGCAGGCCGCCGTGGCCGTCCGGGTGGGGTTGCAGGTAACCCAGGGCGAGCAATTGGCGCAGGACGGAGTGCCAGGTCTTCTTGTCCAGCTCGGACCCGATGCCGTAGGTACTCAGCTGATCGTGGCCGAACTGGTTGATCTTGTCGGTGGACTTGCCCAGCAGCACATCGATGAGGTGTGTGGCGCCGAAGCGCTGGCCGGTGCGGTACACGCACGACAAGGCCATGCGGGCCGCTTCGGTGGCATCCCAGGTCTCCGGCGGGTCCAGGCAGTTGTCGCAGTGGCCACAGTCGCCGGCGTGTTGTTCCTCGAAATAATTGAGCAGTACCGGGCGCCGGCAACCGGCCGCCTCGCAGTAGGCCAACAGGGCTTCCAGGCGTTCGCGTTCCAGTCGTTGCTGGCGGTCGTCGGCGCTGGACTGAGCCAGCAACTGGCGAATCTGCATGATGTCGGAGAGACCGTAGACCATCCAGGCATCGGCCGGCAGGCCATCGCGTCCGGCCCGACCGGTTTCCTGGTAGTAAGCCTCGATGCTCTTGGGCAGATCGAGGTGGGCCACGAAGCGCACATCGGGCTTGTCGATACCCATGCCGAAGGCCACGGTGGCGCAGATGATGATGCCGTCCTCGCTGATGAAGCGATCCTGGTGGTGCTGGCGTTGCTCGGCGTTGAGGCCGGCATGGTAGGGCAGGGCGGTCAATCCGTTGGCTTCCAGCCAGGCGGCCGTGTCCTCGGCGCGCTTGCGCGAGAAGCAATAGACAATGCCCGAGTGGCCACGGTGTTCGTTCTGGACAAAGGCCAGCAATTGCTGGCGGGGATTGTTCTTCAGCCCGACACGATAGCGAAGATTGGGGCGGTCGAAGCTGTCGATGAAGGTGCGCGCGCCATCGGCCAGCAAGCGCTTGCCGATCTCGATTCGGGTGCGCTCATCGGCGGTCGCGGTCAGGGCGATGCGCGGGACTTGGGGAAAACGCTCGGCCAGCACATCCAGCTTGAGGTACTCCGGCCTGAAATCGTGACCCCACTGGGACACGCAGTGCGCCTCGTCGATGGCGAACAGGCACAGGCTGATCGAGTCCAGCATGCGCAGGGTGGTTTCGCGCAACAGCGATTCCGGCGCGATGTAGATCAGGTCCAGCCGACCGGCGCCGAGATCCTCTTCGACCTGGCGACGGGTGGCCGGGTCCAGGCTGGAGTTGAGCACGGCAGCGCTTACGCCGTGGTGCTTGAGCGCCTCGACCTGGTCGCGCATCAGGGCAATCAGTGGCGAGACCACCACGGCGGTGCCGGTTCGGATCAGTGCGGGAATCTGGTAGCACAGGGATTTTCCGCCGCCGGTGGGCATCAGGACCAGCGCATTGTCGCCGGCGATCAGGGCCTCAATGATCTCCTGCTGGCGGCCACGAAAATGCTCATAGCCGAACACCCTGTGCAGAACCTGGTGCGGATCGGTGGAAGTCGAGGCGACAGCGGCCTGGTCCATGCTCAGCCCAATTGAAACGTGAAACCGGCCTCAAGGATAACGTTCGGCACGGGTCGCCACATCGGAAATCTTCCCGACAGCGAATGGGAATTCTCCCAAACGCCGGCTTTGCCTCACTCCAGCCCCAGATCCTCGGCGGCTCGTTCGACGCGCTTGAGGCGTTCCTCGATCTGCTGGTCGCCCACGGCCCGCCCACCGGCAAATTCCACCCAGCCCTCGCCGTGCTTGCGGCACAGGTCGGCCAGCAGCTTGACGTGATCGTCGCTGTCATTGAGGCAGGGAATGTATTCGAGCTTCTCGCCACCGGCGTGGAGGAATTCATCACGGTTTTCCATGGCGATTTCTTCCAGGGTTTCCAGGCAGTCGATGGAAAAGCCCGGACAGACAACCTGGACGCGCTTGACACCTTTGGCGGCCAGGTTCTCCAAGGTCTTGTCGGTGTAGGGCTTGAGCCATTCGGCCCGGCCCAGCCGGGACTGGAACGAGACCTGCCAGTCATTTGCGCTCAGGTCCAGGCGGTCGGCAATCCGGCGTGCGCTGACCTGACACTGGCAGTAATAGGGGTCGCCGGCCATCAGGTTGCGGCGTGGAATGCCGTGAAAGGAAAACAGCAACTTGTCGGGTTGACCATGCTGCTCCTGAAAGCGTCGAATCGAACCCGCCATGGCATCCAGCCAGGCCGGTTCATGGTGATAGTCATTGATGAAGCGGACTTCCGGCAGCCAGCGCAGGCGGCGCAAAGAGCGAGTCACGCTGTCAAACACCGCGGCGGTGGTTGTGGCCGAGTACTGTGGATACATCGGCAGCACCAGCAGACGCTGGATGTTGGCCTCGCGCAGCCGATCGATGGCCCGGTCAATCGAGGGTTGGCCGTAGGTCATCGCCAGCATTACGTCGACCCGCGGCAGGGTCTTGTCGAGGTGCGACTGGAGCTTGTGCGCAAGCTTGCGATTGTTGACCAGCAATGGTGAACCCTCGTCGGTCCAGACGCTGGCATAGGCTTTGGCCGAGCGCGGCGCCCGGAAGGGCAGGATGATGCCGTTGAGAATCAGCCACCAGATCGGGCGCGGCACCTCGACCACGCGAGGATCACCCAGAAATTCCTTCAGGTAGGGTCGCAGAGCCTTGGCGGTTGGCGCCTCTGGAGTGCCCAGGTTGACCATCAGAATGCCCGCTCGGGGCGGCTGACAGTGTCCAGCCACCTCGGTCGACTCGGCTCGACTGGAAATCAGTTTCTTTTCATCAAAAGACATGAACAGTGGACCTTTAAAGACCAGTAAGGGATTCTACCTTCGGCGGGTGAGGGATGGATCGACCGATTTTGCCGTCGCTGTCAGTTTTTCACGCTTTCTGATATGATTCGGCATGTCGGACTGATAAAAAAGAGAATCTGAATGCGCCTGATCACGCCACTCAAATGGTGTGTTTTGCTGACCGTGCTCTTCATGCACAGTGCGCAATTGTGGGCGCAACCTTTTGCTTACGGCGTCAATTCCCGCGGCGACAAAACCGACTCCATGGAAGTCAATGCCCTGTGGCGAATTGATCTGTCGACCGGCGATCACGAGTACATCGGCTGGACCAGCTTCCTGGATCTCGAGGCACTGGCTTTTGACGGCGAGGGTACCCTTTACGGCGCAGACGACGATACCAAGACTCTGGTCAGGGTCAGCCAGGTCACCGGGCTGGCCGTTCCGGTTGGTGGGCCGGCCAACCTCCATAACACGCAGCTCTCCCAGCAGCAGAGCATGGATTTCGGCATGACCTTTGATTGTCAGGGCAATGCCTATGTCGTCTCTGATATCGAGCAATCCCTGTTCGCTGCGAATATGGAAACCGGTCGCCTCACCCGGATCGGCGAGTCCGGCTCGCTGGGAGCACCCATCACCGATATCGCCACCATCGGTGATCAGGCCTTCGGCATCACTACCGGCGGTGGAACCAATGGCTCGACCTTCGAGAGCAGCCTGTATGCCGTTGATCTTGAAAACGCCACTGCCGAATTGATCGGGCCGCTGGGTCCGGGTGCCGGCCCTTATCACAATGCCGGTCTGGCCTTCGATGAGCATGGCGTGCTGTGGGCCATTACCGATCGGCGCGCCACCAGCAGCGGCACTTTTCCCAGCGAAATTCTGCGTATCGACCCGCATACCGGGCAGGCGGAGAAAGTGGCCGAGACCCTGGTTGGAGTCGAGTCGCTGGCCATTTTCCCCAATGCCAACTGTCAGTCGCTGAGCGGGGCGCCCTTGCCGGATCCCGAGGAAGACTCGACGGCCCATGCAGTCCCGATACTTTCCATGCCGGCCTTGCTGCTCCTTGCGGCACTGATGCTGGGACTTGCCGGATTCCGTTTCCGACAGTAATACATCTTCAGGCGACCAAGCGGTCCTCATCAGGTGAATCTCCATCGCTTTTCCAGGCAAAGACCTGGCAAAAGGCGACGTACTGGGCGCCGGCCATCAGCATTTGCATGAACATGGTGGCGATCAGCAGCAGCACCTGAGCGACGATGGCTCCAATCTGGCCGAGCGCCATGGTGACCGCGGTGACCAATAGAAGAATCAGAAACAGACCAGCGGCGACCGCGAAAAAAGCCAGCCCGAGTCCCAGGAATGCTGCCCAGTTGCCGATGACTGCCTTGATGCTGGTGATCAGGGCCGTCATGCTTGGCCAGCCTTCGAACATGACCAGCGGTATGGCAAAGTAAATGGCTGAGAGCACCAGGGCGAAGATCGCGCCGGCAAGCAATAGTCCGCCGCCGATCGAGGCGCCCTCGAGCAACTGAAGCAGGGCTTCCGGAGATTCAGCGGCGGCCTCAAGTTCTGCGGCCGACAGTTGTCCTCCGAGCCAGGCGAAGAAGACCCCGGCCGCCAGCATGGAACCTGCGATGCTCCAGGCCCCGATGACCAGCAGACCGGCACGTTTGCGAGGTTCCCTCCAGCCGGCGAACAGGGTTAACGGCGGGGGTGCCTGGCCATTGCGAACCAGGTCGAAGCCAACCAGGACGCCAGCGGTCAGCAAGGGAGTCAGCAGCACCAGAAAAAGCTGTCCGATCACCGGAACGATAACCGCGATCAGAGAAATCAGCAGCCACAGGGAGGCCAGGCCGGCCATGGGTCCCAGGCCGGAAAACAGCAATTCCGCTCCGGCAGGCAACCAGCGCAGCCCGGCGGCGAAACCCACCCGGCGAATGGAGGTGGGCTGGCTCATGATGAGGCCCCGGTCACGGCGGCCTGTTGGATGCGGCTGGCCGACCATTGTGCGGCCTTCCCGAGGGCATCAAGGGCCTGTTCCGGTTCGTCGACCAGCTGCCACATCTGAAGGTGAATTCTGCTCATGAAATGTTCATTGACGCTGTGACGAAGCACCTGCATCAAGCTGTCATAATACCCTGCGGTATTGACCAGAATGATCGGTCCCAGAAACTGGCCAAGGCGCTTGAGAGTCATGGCCTCGAAAAGCTCTTCGAATGTGCCGCAGCCGCCGGGCAGAGCGATGACGGCATCGCTTTGTTCAAGCATGAGGGCCTTGCGGGTGTGCATGTCCGGAACCACTTCCATGGAGGTCAGCTTCTGGTGGCCCTGTTCGATGCGAGTCAGAAATTCCGGGATGACGCCGTGGACTTCGCCGCCCTCGGTCAGTGCGGCATTGGCCATGGCGCCCATCAAACCGTGACCGCCGCCGCCATAGACGATCACCAGGCCGGCACGGGCCAGGGTCTGGCCAAGCCGGTGAGCGGCACTGATATAGTCACTGTGAAGTGCCTGGCTGGATGCGGCATAGACGGTGACGCGACGAATCGACATGAGGATGGAAATGTTGAAGACTGCCAAACATTGTAATCGCAGCGCCGACTTCAGGTGGCTTGCCGCGGCAGCCATCGTGACCCTGGCATTGATTGGGTGTGGCGATGGCAATTCACTGCCCGACGAGCTGGCGCCGGGCCAGGAACCCTACCTGCGCTGGTGTGCGTCCTGTCACGGCAATGCCGGAGAGGGCAAACCGCCGACGTTTCCGCCCCTGGCCGGGTCGGAGTGGCTGGATTTGCCGGATGAAGGCCTGGCCATGATCATTCTCTATGGTCTGCGCGGCGAAATCGAGGTGGCCGGTCGTACCTACCGTGGTTACATGCCTCCCATGCAGCATCTGTCCGACCAGGATATCGCCGAGGTGGTGGTTTTCATGGTGGATCAATGGGGGGATCGAGAATCCGACTTTGATGTGAACGAAGTGAGACAACTGCGCGAGGCCTTCCAGGGTCGGCGTCCCCCGCTGGATGGTTGGGATGGTGTGCAGGAAGCACTTGGAGAATTGCCGTGAATGTGCCTATGCAACAGCGTGGCAATCTCTCGGCGGCCTGGGTGATTCTGGGCGTGACCGTGATGGCTTACTTCGTGCAGATGGCCAACATCAACGAGGCATTGCGGTTGTTTGCTTTGTGGCCGCTGGCCACCGCCGCCGACCCGTCCTGGGCGCAGTACGAAGTGGCGTTCGGTCCGTGGCAATTGGTCAGTTACGGGTTTCTGCACGGGGGGTTGGCGCATTTGTTTTTCAACATGTTCGCCCTGTACATGTTCGGGGTGCCGATCGAGCGGGCCTGGGGCACCAGAAGGTTTTTGATCTTTTACTTTTTCTGTATGGTCGGCGCCGGGATAGTTCAGCTGACGGTAGCCGCGCTCACCGGCGAGGTCTACCCGACCATCGGCGCCTCCGGTGCGGTCTTCGGTCTGCTGCTGGCGTTCGGCATGATGTATCCCAACCACAGGATCATGCTGCTGATCCCGCCCGTTCCGATGAAAGCCAAGTGGTTTGTCATTGGCTACGGCATCCTGACCCTGATCTTCGGCATGACCGGCGCCATGCCCGGCATCGCGCACTTTGCCCACCTGGGTGGCATGCTGTTTGGCCTGATTCTCATTCTGTACTGGGGCCGTCAGGATTTCTACAGAAGGCATCGGGGTTGAGCCGGCCGCTGTTCGGATCCTGTATGGCAAGCCAGTTTGTTTCCCTTACTGACCGGAGTTTCCATTGATGCCTGTTCAGGTTTTCCACCGCGGGATCGTCGTCTGTCTGGTATTGATGCTCGGTCTGGCCCTGCCGGCCCAGGCCAGGGCCGATGCCGAACCGGGTGACTATTTCTTAAGTGTCTACGCCGGTCGCGCCGCCAAGGAGCGAATGCTCGACATCATCACCCGCTTCAATACCGGTTTCATCGATTCCTACCTGGTGGCGGTCGCCCCCGGTTATGTCATTGGCCAGGGCAGGAATATCCGCAGCGACGTGGAGTTGCAGGTCGTGCGGCACTGGGGTGAGCAGGATCACTGGGAGTTCAATGCCGCCTATATTGCTCGCTGGATGAATTTCCCCTGGGATCATCATCTCGATACCCGCATCGCCGTCGGTGCCGGCGTGTCATGGGCGACCGAGGTGCCCTTCATCGAACCCAGGGCCAAGGAATTGGGCGAGGAGGAAAGCGCGCGTTTTCTCGGCTACGTGGTCATCGAGGCCGAATTCAAGCCACCCCGGCCCAGCCAGTGGTCAGGTTTTGTTCGTTTGCATCATCGCTCCGATGCCTGGGGGATATTCCATGACAAGCGCGGCGGCTCCAATTTCATCACCCTGGGGACGCGCTATCACTTTTAGTGTTTCTGGCCCGTTCCCACGCCAGGATGGCGCGCTTGCGCTCAGGTCCTCCGGCGTACATCCCGAACCCGCCCGAGGCGCGCAGTACGCGGTGACAGGGAATCAATAACGCGACCGGATTGGCGCCGACTGCCGTGCCGGTGGCGCGCACTGCATCGGGATGACCGATGGCTGAGGCCACCTGGCCGTAGCTGGCCGCCTGTCCCGGAGGGATGGCCAGCAGGGCCGCCCAGACCCGGACCTGGAAATTCGTTCCGTGAGCATGCACGCGTAGTCCATGGGTCTGGCCGTCGGCCAGGGCGGCAATGACGCGCTCCATGGATGGAGCCGTCTCAGCCTGGCTTCTGAGCAAACGTGCCCGGGGCCACTGTTGGCGCAGGGTGGCCAGCACCGGCTCGGATGCATGATCCGCAACAAATCGCAGGGCGCTGATCCCTCGTTCGCTGGAAGCCAGCAGGCAGGGCCCGAACGGACTTTCGTGAATGCCCCAGTGAAGGATCAGACCATCACCATGGTGCTGGATCTGACCGGGGGTGACGGCTTCCAGACCAACGAACAGATCATGCAGCCGGCTTCCTCCTGACAACCCACATTGCCAGGCCGCATCCATGACTGGCCGGGACTCGGCCAGCATCCGGCGTGCATGGGCCGCGGTGACGTATTCCAAAAAGCGTTTCGGCGTGATGCCGGCCCAGCGCTGAAACAGGCGATGAAAGTGAGATGGGGAGACACCGACATGCGCGGCGACTTCGTCGATGCCGGGCTGATCTCGAAAATGTTCATCCAGGTACCGGATGGCCTTTTCGATACGTTGATAGTCGTTCATGTGGCTGGGTCCGGCACATTGGGCGGGAGTCAGCCTACGGGAACTCGATGCCGGGCGGCAACCCGAATTCTGCCTATTCCAGAAATAAATTGGCGGCGCCCTTGGGCGCCGCCTGCATCCCCGGGCTGCCAAGCCCCCTGAACATTCCGGTCAGTCACCCGATACGCGCCATTACTGTCCATTTCGGTTCAAAATCGGTATGCTGATTCAGGCGGGGAGTCGCCCAGGAGGATTCTGAAATGAGTGAAACCGGAGGAAAGCCCTTGCCTGCCCATATCAAAGCCAAGGTGGAAAGAGCGTTCGGGCAGGATTTTTCCAACGTGCGATGTCACATCAACTCGCATCTACCGAACGGGGTTGGCGCCAAGGCCTTCGCCCGTGGCGACCACATTTACTTTGGGCCGGGGCAATTTAATCCATCGTCTCCCGAGGGGCTGGAGCTGCTCGCGCATGAACTGGCCCATGTCGTCCAGCAGCGCACATTCCGTCACATCACCCCGACCATCCAAGGTCGACGCCAGGCCAAGCCGGCGGTCGACAAAATGGTCAAGGACTTCAAGCGCAAGTCGTAAAGGTCGATCAACTGCGACCGAATACCTCGCGCAGGAGTTCGGTGGTTCGGGCCACTGGATCGGAGCGGATGCGTCGTTCCTCTTCGGCGAGAATCAGGAACAGGCCGTCCAGGGCGCGGTCAGTGACATGGGCTTCCAGGTCGACCTCCAGCGGATCGACCATGGGCAGACGGTTCCAGCGCTCGGCGATTTCGCGGTAGGTGTCCAGTCCCTGGACCTGGTCAAGATGACGCCGCACGATGGGCTGGTAACGTTGGCGCAGGCGGATCTCGGACTGGTTGCGCAGGTAGCGGGTGGCGGCATCTTCGCCGCCCCGAAACACCGCCATGACATCGGCCGGTCGCATGCCGGTGATCGCGTCGCGAAACAGGATGACCGCTTCTTCGGCGGCCGCTTCGGCGGCCCGGTTCATGGCGATTTCGAGCTGGTCGACCTGGCGTCCCAGACCCACCTGGCGCAGGCGACTGGCGACCGAACGCATGGACTCGGGCAGACCGATGCGAATCATCTCGTTGGCCAGGTAGCCATCAACCCGTCCCACGCGGTTTGCGGTCCGCTCGCTGCCGACCTGCAGTGCCTCTCGCAAGCCGGCGGCAACGCGCGCTTCGTTATCGCTGGTTTCGCCGGTCCTGGCCAGGTCATCCAGAGCGGCGCAGCTGGCCAGCAAGGTCAAGCCGGCCAGGACGCATATCAATCGGATCAATCGAGTCATTTGTCAAACCTCCGCTTGTTGGCACTCGGGCCCATTTCGTCGCGCACCTTCATCAAACCAGTCATTCAAAATCAGCCAGTTCCACCTGGAGCCAGGCACGGGCGCGGCGCAGGTCACGAACCACCGTGCGGCTGGAAATGCCGAGCATTTCGCCAATCTCCTTCACGGTGTAGCCGGCGAACAGGTTGGCGGCCAGGCACTCGG
>PWWM01000186.1 GCA_003561495.1 Gammaproteobacteria bacterium | reverse complement strand
GGGCGCTTCATCATCTGGATTACCGGGATCTTTCTGATTCCACTGGTCACGTTCTACCTGATGCGCGATTGGCATCGCGCGCTGGACACGCTGCGCGACCTGCTGCCGCGCAACATCGAGCCGGTGGCCGTGCGCCTGGCTCGCGATTGTGATGAAGCACTGGGCGGCTTTCTTCGCGGTCAGCTGCTGGTCATGCTTGGCCAGGGACTGATCTACGCGGTAGGCTTATGGTTCATCGGGCTCAACAATGGCCTGGCCATTGGCGCCATTGCGGGTCTGGTCAGTTTCGTGCCCTACCTGGGCGCCATCATCGGCGTATCGCTGGCGGTTATCACCGCGCTGATCCAGGACACCGCCACCTTTGGCCTGGGCGTGGAAAGCCGGCTGGTATTCCTCATACTGGTCGGTGTGGTCTTTACCATCGGGCAACTGGTCGAGAGCTTCCTGTTGACACCCAACCTGATTGGCGACCGAATCGGCATGCATCCGGTGCTGGTGATCTTCACGGTACTGGCCGGAGGATTCCTGTTCGGGTTCATCGGTATCCTGCTGGCCTTGCCGGTGGCCGCGGCAGGAACGGTGCTGGTGCGATTCTTCTATCAGAACTACAAACGCAGCAAGTTGTACGCTCAAACATCCGACACCGGAGAATCCTGACGACTCGCCCCGCTCAGGGTGGATCGAAGGCCTGGATCAGGTCGACATTGAAATGCAGCCATTCGCGGGTCAGTTCGGGTGCCACCAGTATCTCGAAATCCACGGCCTGGCCGGGGCCGATGACCGGGGCACGATTGCCTGGGCTGGGCCCCAGCGCCTCGACCCAGGGTTTGCCGGTTGGTTCGATACGAGTACTGCGGGCCGAACGGAAGGCCACCCGCGCTGAGTCCGAGGTGTGGAATACCGCGTAGATCGGCCCAAGCACGGGCCGATCCGACTCGTTTCGGAGCCTGAGCGTCTGGCGGTGAAAGACTTCATCGTCGTTCTTGTCCACCGAGACCGGTTCGATTCGGAATCCATCGGTAACCACCTCGAAAGGCGCATACCGGCCATGGCGATTGGTCACCCAGACGCCGATGTAGGCCTGAGCGCGCCGGTTGCTGACGGTCACGATGGCCGGCCCCGGCAGTCCGGGCCTCAATTGCCAGCGTCCGTTGTCATCGACTATGACCTCGATCACGCGGGGATTGCTGCTTTGAAGTCGCGTACCCTGATCAGACCAGGACACGTCACGACTGATCATGCCCAGCAGGGTTCCGGTGACATTCACCTGGATAGGGTCTTGATCCGCTTCGGTCGGGTGAGTCGCGACGATGCCGATCGGTTGAGGCGAAATTGTCCGCGGACCACCGAGTGCGGCAATGGCCGTCGGTGTCTGGGTGGGCCGAGTAATGACCTGGTGCAGGGACAGCGGGTGAGCGACTTGCTGGCGATCACCGGCATCCTCGTAAACATTCCACAAGGCCAGATGCAATACCCAGCCGAAGGCGCCGACCAGCAATGCGGTTCCGGTCAGCCAGATCAATCGGCGGCGGTTCTCGGGCCGCCACCCCTCCCCGCTTCGCCGGTACAAAAGAACCGGGATCAGGGCCGGCCAGGCCCAGGCGAACATGGCCAGCAAAGTCAATTCAATGCCCGAAAGCCAACCACCGGACAATCCGGCGCGGGCGCGGAACCAGAACAAGGTAGTCAACACCACCCCGGAGATCGCGATGCTCACCACCTCCCGAACACGTGGAATCTCTGCTTCCCCTCGGCGAGCGAGAATCATCAAGACTATGAGTGCAAGGATGACCGTGCCTACAAGCCAACCCGCACCGCCATGATCAGCCGTGTACCAGTTCGCATCGACCAGGCCGGTGACAACCAGGCCCAGCACAATGGCCAATGTCATGGTCCAAACGGGTCGCATGTATTACGACACTCGGTTTGCGGGTCGAGGATGGTTCACAATAGCGGCACCGGCATGGTTTGACAATTGCCGGGACGAATGTCGTAACAGGACAAGAAGAGCAGACCACAGAGACACAGAGATCACAGAGAAAAAAATTTCTTGAGTCTTTCTCTGTGATCTCTCATCAAACAGATTTCCAGGTGGCTGTTTTTATTGATAAGCTTTTTCCTGAACCGACAGAGGATTAATGGGAGTTTCGATCGGAGTTCGGGCACGGGAACGATGCGACGGAGTAGGATTCGACGGTGTACGTCGGGGACGTAGCCCCGACCTACGACCCAATCCCACCGGTGGAGTTCGCCACGAATGTAGGTCGGCCCAGCGCAGATCAGAGGGCAGGTGCGGTTTGCCGGAGGCAAGAAGCGCCTGACCGGAGATCGCCCGCGCGTGTGGCCGACGGTCGAGAATGAATCCATCGACATGGCCGGATTCAAGTGGCCAAAACCGGGATGGCGCACTATCCCGGAACGTCATTTAGCCCCTGTTTGTACCACGACAACGGGCCCGGGAACGGGACTGAAGACTCTGTGGTGAACTATTTTTCGAAGTCAAGGATTGAAGTCACCTTGCCAAGAGATGGGATGGAAAAGTCAGAGCGTGCAGGTGTATCCGTGCGCGAGCTGCGGGATCGCTGTTCAGCGGAGCTGGGCCATGCCCTGGAGGCCGAGTTGATGATCGCCCATGGACTGGGGCGCAATCGTGCCTGGTTGTATGCGCACCTGGACGATCCGGTCGACGAGGTCGATGCCATCCAGGCACTGATCGAGCGTCGCCGGGATGGCGAGCCGGTGGCTTACATCCTGGGTCGTCGAGAGTTCTATGGCCGGGATTTTGTCGTGACTCCGGATGTCTTGATTCCACGCCCGGAAACCGAACTGCTGATTGACCTGGCACTGGAATTGCCGCTACCGGACAATGCCCGGGCACTCGATATCGGAACCGGCACAGGCTGCATTGCCCTGACATTGTCTGCCGAACGGCCTGGATGGACAGTCATGGCCAGCGACATCTCGTCCAGGGCGCTTGAGGTCGCCAGGCGGAACCGTCAAAGGCTGGGCCTGGATCGGGTGGAATTGTTCCAGGCCGATGTTTACCCCTCAAGTGACAGTCTAGACTTGAATCTGATTGTTACAAATCCGCCCTATATCAATGAAAAGGATCACCATTTGAATGAGGGGGATGTGCGTTTCGAACCCCGAACGGCGCTGACGCCGGGGGCCGATGGGCTTGATGTCATCCGCCGTATTGTTGACACCGCACCACGCCACCTGGTCACGGGTGGATGGCTGCTGATCGAACACGGCCATGACCAGGGAGCCGCCGTGGCCGGCCTGTTGCGCGGGCATGGGCTGACCGATGTTCGCACCCGGCCCGACCTGGCCGGGCTGGATCGGGTCACCATGGGCGCTCTGAGAAGCGAATGAGTTTGCAAGCTGGGCTATGCTGTCCCGGTCAATTCGACACACCCAGCCCTGAACCGGACCACGCTTCATGTCGAAATCGCTACTGACCCGCCTGCTGATTCTTGCCCTGTTCGCCGGCGGATTCGCGACCTTCTTTCTGCTCGATCTCGGGCAATACCTGAGTCTTGAAGAATTGCGTGAACGACGCGATCAACTGCAGGCGTTCACCGAGGCCAACCTGGCGTTGATGATTGCCGCCTACATGCTGGTGTACATCGTCATGGCCGCGCTTTCGGTGCCCGGGGCGGCGGTGCTGACGCTGGCCGGTGGGGCAATTTTCGGGGTGCTGATCGGAACCATCGCAGTGTCTTTTGCCAGCACCATCGGCGCCACACTGGTCTTTCTCGCGGCCCGTTTTCTGTTTCGTGACGCCATACAGAACCGATTCGGAAAACGGCTTAAATTGATCAACGAAGGTGTCGAAAGGGACGGGGCCTTCTACCTGCTGGCGCTCAGGTTGGTGCCGGTGTTTCCGTTCTGGCTGATCAACTTGTTGATGGCCCTGACGCCGATCAAGACCTGGACCTACTTCTGGATCAGTCAGCTCGGCATGCTCCCGGCAACCGTTGTCTACGTCAATGCAGGCACCCAGCTTGCACGTATCGACTCCATGGGCGACATCCTCTCTGTGCAACTGATTGGGTCATTCGCGTTGCTCGCCCTGTTGCCGCTGATCCTGCGATGGATACTGAGATTCCTGGAACGTCGCAAGGTCTATCACGGCCAGCGGCCACCCAAGCGTTTCGACTACAACCTGATCGTGATCGGCGGCGGGGCGGCCGGACTGGTTTCGGCCTATATCGGCGCGACGGTCAAGGCGAAAGTCGCCCTGATCGAGAAGCACGCCATGGGGGGCGATTGTCTCAATACCGGCTGCGTGCCTTCAAAGGCCCTGCTGAGAACCGCCAAACTGATGGCGGAAGCGCGCAACAGTCAGCGCTACGGCATTCGCAACATGCAGGCCGAGATGGATTTTGGCGAGGTCATGGATCGAGTCAAGCAGGCGATTACCAGGATCGAACCGCATGATTCACCGGAACGCTACCGCAACATGGGTGTGGACGTGATCCAGGGCAAAGCCATCCTGGTCAGCCCCTGGGAAGTCGAGGTTGACGGCCAACGCAAAAGCGCGCGTGCCATTGTGCTGGCCACCGGCGCCGAGCCGCTGGTGCCGCCGATCGTTGGCCTGGAGCATACCGATTACCTGACCAGTGACACGCTGTGGGATCTGGATGAGTTGCCCGAGCGATTGGTTGTGCTCGGCGGAGGACCGATCGGATCGGAACTGGCCCAGGGCTTTGCCCGGCTGGGCTCGAAAGTCACCGTGGTGGAAATGGCGGATCGACTGCTCCCCCGCGAGGACCATGAAGCCGGAGCGCTGCTGACCGAGCACATGCAAGCTGACGGCGTCAGCGTCGCCACTTCGCACAAGGCCCTCAGGGTCGACGACGGCAATCGCCTGGTCTGCGAGCACGACGGCCAGAAAGTGGAATTCGGGTTCGACCGTCTGCTGGTGGCACTCGGCCGCAAGACCCGGGTCTCGGGCTACGGACTCGAAAATATAGGCGTGCACGTGACCGACCAGGGCCGGATCGGTTCCGATCCCTTTCAGCGCACCAATTTCCCCAACATTTACGTCTGCGGCGATGCCGCAGGTCCCTATCAGTTCACCCACGTAGCCGCTCATCAAGCCTGGTCTGCCGCAGTCAATGCCCTGATCAGTCCATGGTGGTCCTTCCGCACCGATTACCGGGTCATTCCCTGGGTCACTTTCACCGATCCGGAAGTGGCGCGGGTGGGTTTTAGCGAAGAGGAGGCGCGCGAACAGGACATCGACTACGAGCTCACCACCTACGGGATCGATGATCTCGATCGAGCCATTGCCGATAGCGCCGATTACGGCCTGGTCAAGGTACTGACCGAGCCCGGCAAGGATCGCATCCTGGGTGTGACCATTATCAACGCCCATGCCGGCGAGATGCTTGCCGAATTCGTGCTGGCCATGAAGCACAACCTGGGTTTGAATAAAATCCTCGGGACCATTCACCCCTACCCGACCTTCAGCGAGGCCAACAAGTTTGCCGCCGGCGAATGGAAGAAAGCCCACAAGCCGGAGCGCGTACTCAGTTGGGCAGCGCGCTATTTTCGCTGGCGACGTGGGTGATAGGCTTGGGTGGACATGAATGCAATAACTGAGCATCAAAGCACCTCGGGCATTTATTATCGCTGCTATGGTCGGGATCAGGGTCATTCGGCGCTCCTCCTGTGCCATGGGCTGGCCAGCAACTCCTCCCGCTGGCATGAGCTGGCCAGTCGGATCTCCATGCCCGAAGGCTGGTTCGTACTGTGTCCGGATCTGCGCGGCCATGGCCGATCACAATGGCGCGGACGGCTGACCAGCAAACGCTGGATGGATGACCTGGTCGAAATCATCAAGTCCGAGCAACTCGACACGACCGTGGTGGGCGGACACTGCATGGGCGCCAACCTGGCCATCCGCTTCGGTCAGGCCCATCCCGGGCATTGTGACGGTCTGATGCTGGTCGAACCCATGCTGCCCCAGGCCAGAACCGGAAAAATGCATATCAAGTCCGTGCTGCGCTGGGTGTTGCCCTGGATTGGCCTGAGCGCCCTGGCCGTCAACACGCTGGGCATTTATCGGCGCGACATGCCGGTGCTGGATCTGTCCGAACTGGACCGCAAGACCCGCCAGGCCATGGCCGAGGAAGGCAATGACCAGGCGATGACTTCGCGCTACGCCTCGCCACTGCCGGATCTGCAATACATTTCGACCACGGCCTACATGCAGGCCCTGACCGAAACCCTCAAGCGCGTGCCGCCGCTGGATGCCATTACCCAGCCGGCCCTGTGCCTGATCTCCTCGGGCGGCATGTTCGGTGATCCGGACCTGACTGAAAAGGCTCTGAAAACCATTCCCCACGCCGAGAATCATCGACTGCAGGCCCGCCACTGGATCCCCACCGAACAGCCCGAGGCGCTCAAAAAACTGACTGAGACGTGGTTATCCACTCACTTCGGTTAAGATGACTGCCCTACTCATTTGTGGAGACTGAAATGCGTACCATTATTCATCTGAAGTTCGTGCTTGCAGTCCTTCTGATGTCCATGGGCTGGACAGCGCTGATGGCGGCCGAGACCATCCGCACCGAATACCAGGCCATTCAGCTCGAAAAAGTCGCCGATGGTCTGGAACACCCATGGTCGATCGCCTTTCTGCCCGATGGCGACATGCTGGTCACCGAACGTCCGGGCCACCTCAACCGCATTGATGCCGACGGCAACAAGACGCGCATCTCCGGAACCCCGGAGGTTCATGTCCAGAACCAGGGCGGGCTGCTGGAAGTCGCCCTGCATCCGGAGTTTTCCGACAACGGATATGTGTACCTGACCTACTCCAAGCCCAACGGCAGCGATACCGCCACCGCGCTGGCTCGTGGTCGCCTCGATGGCGATGAGCTGGTTGACCTGGAAGACATCTTCGTGCAGGAGCGCTATTCGTCTCCGGGTCGTCACTATGGCTCCAAGCTGGCCTGGATGCCCGACGGCACCCTGCTGATGAGTATCGGTGATCGTGGCGCTGAACCGCCTCGTGCCCAGGATCTGGGCGATCACGCCGGCAAGCTGCTGCGCATGAACGACGACGGCACGGTGCCCGAAGACAATCCCTTTGTTGACCAGGATGGTGTGCTGCCGGAGATCTATTCCTATGGCCACCGCAATATCCAGGGTCTGATCGTACATCCGGAAACGGGCGATATCTGGGCGACCGAACACGGTCCTCGTGGCGGTGACGAGCTCAACCTGGTGCTGCCCGGCGAGAACTACGGCTGGCCGGCGGCCACCAAGGGCCGCGACTATCGCACCGAGGAACAATTCGGCGACAGTGTACGCTCGCATCCGGACATGGTCGATCCGGTGATCGACTGGACGCCGAGCCTGGCGGCTTCAGGACTGGCCGTGCTGGTCGACGATCACTTCTCGGCCTGGCAAGGTAATCTGCTGGCCGGTGGACTGCGTGCAGAGCAGATCCGTCGAGTACTGTTCGAGGATGGCATTCCCGTGCATGAGGAAGAATTGATTCGCGGCAAGGTTGGGCGAATTCGCGATGTGCGCATCGGACCCGACGGCAACATCTATGTCGCCACCGATCACACCGATGGCGCCATCTACCGCATCTCGCCACGCTGATCGA
Organism: Gammaproteobacteria bacterium; assembly: GCA_003561495.1. GTDB lineage: Bacteria > Pseudomonadota > Gammaproteobacteria > Xanthomonadales > Wenzhouxiangellaceae > Wenzhouxiangella. The sequence continues at coordinate 2,252 of PWWM01000186.1, read as the reverse complement.
GTTCTGAACAAACCTGCTTCAAATATACTCCGGCGGTCCGATCCAGGGCCGCCGGTTTTTGCACTGACCGGCGGCATTGCCTCGGGCAAGTCAGCCGTATCCGATCGACTGGCCGAACTGGGCGCGGCCATCATCGACACCGATGTGATTGCCCGCGAGGTGGTCGAACCCGGCCAGCCGGGATTGCAGCAAGTGGTTGAAGCCTTCGGAAAAAAGGTGCTCGATTCCGACGGTCATCTCGATCGCCGACGACTGCGCGAAAGAGTCTTTGCCAATGAGGAGGAACGCAAACGCCTGGAAGCCATCCTCCACCCCCTGATCGAATCGCGCGTTCGCGAACGCATTGCCGCCAGCCGGGATGCCCCCATGATCGTCCTGGTCGTGCCCTTGCTGGTCGAATCCGGCCTGTTCAGTGATGTCGATGGCGTAATCGTGGTCGATGTGCCGGAGTCGATACAGATCGAACGACTCTTGCGCCGCGACGGCATCGACAAGAACCAGGCCGAAAGCATACTGGCCGCGCAGGCGACCCGTGAGCAGCGCCTGGCGGTGGCCGACTTCGTGATTGACAACTCCGGCAGCCTTGAGGGGCTCGAAGAGCAGGTGAGAAAAATCTTTCTCTCGCAAAGGCGCTAAGACGCCTCCTGCCCCCGAATGGCCTTGTGCTGTTCGATCAGTTCCTTCTGGATGTTGGCCGGGACGGCTTCGTAGTGGGAGAATTCCATGGTGTAGCGCCCTTCCCCGCCGCTTAAGCTTTTCAGTTCGGTTGGGAAGTCGGTGAGTACCGATAGGGGTACCGCGGCGTTGATGCTGGTAAAGCCGCCCTTGATGCTGTCGGTGCCCTGGATGCGGGCGCGCTTGGAAGCCAGAGCGCCGGTGACATCGCCCATGGCCGAGTCGGGGACGGTGACTTCCAGTTCGACGATGGGTTCGAGGATCTGAGGTCCGGCATTTTCGATAGCATCCAAGAAAGCCTTGCGACCGGCGACCACGAAGGCGACTTCCTTTGAATCGACCGGGTGGTGCTTGCCGTCGTAGACCACCGCTTCGACATCCTGCATGGGAAAGCCGGCGATGGCGCCTTCATCGAGCAACTGACGCACGCCTTTCTCGACCGCCGGGATCAGGTTGGTGGGGATGGCGCCGCCGACGACTTCGCTGCGGAACTGGAAGCCCTCGCCTCGAGCCAGGGGTCGAATGCGCATGAAAACCTCACCGAACTGGCCTGCGCCGCCGGTTTGTTTCTTGTGGCGATGATGGCCTTCTGCGGCCCGGGTGATGGTTTCACGGTAGGCCACCCGGGGTGGTCGGGTATCGACTTCGACATTGTAACGTGACTTCATGCGCTCGAGCATGATGCGCAAGTGCATCTCACCGAGGCCACGAACGACGGTTTCGTTGAGTTCCTGGTTGTGTTCGACCTGGAAGCAGGGATCTTCTTCACTCAGGCGTTGCAGGCTGGAGGCCAGTTTCTGCTCCTGACCGCGGGTCTTGGCCTCGACCGCCAGGCCGAACATCGGCTGGGGGAAATCGATTGGCTTGAGATAGTAGTGATCCTCGTCGTGGCAATCGTGCAGGATGGCGTTGTAGTGGATGTCATCGATCTTGGCCAGAGCACAGATATCCCCGGGTACGGCCTTGTCGACCTCGATATGTTCCTTGCCCTGAAGGCGGTAAAGATGCGGCACCTTGATGGCCTTGCGGCCTTCACCGACATAAAGCTGACTATCGCTGGTAATAGTGCCCTGATAGACGCGGAAGATGCTCAGTTTCCCGGCATAGGGGTCGTTACTGATCTTGAAGACATGGGCCAGGATATGGCCGTCCGGGTCGGGTTGGGTGTCGACCCGCTCGTTGTCGGGCGCTTTTCGAAACGGCGGCGGGTTGCCTTCGGTGGGGCTGGGCAACAGGCGCTTGCAGAACTTCAAGAACTCGCCGCATCCGGCCCCGGTGCGCGCCGAGGCAAAGCAGATCGGCACCAGGTGGCCCTGACGCAAGGCCTTTTCGAAGACATCATGCAGGGCATCGCCATCCAGGGTCTCGCCCTCCAGGTAGGCGGCCATCAAGTCCTCGTCGACCTCGACGACCTGGTCGAGAATCTCGGTGTGCGCATCGGCCACCGACAGGATGTCGGTTTCTCCATCGGTTTTGAAAAAACAGTCACGGACGGCGGAATAGCCTTCAGCCGGCAAGTTGATGGGCAGACACTGCGGACCGAATTCCTCGCGGATGTCGCGGACCAGTCCCTCCAG
>PWWM01000188.1 GCA_003561495.1 Gammaproteobacteria bacterium | reverse complement strand
GGTGTTTCCAGTCTGGACATGCCGGGTGAAGTGGATCGGGGCATCGGTATCGTATTCGTTGACGCAGCGTATGCCACCGCCCTCTGCCTCGGACTGGTTGTTCACAACCGAGCTTTCATCATCCAGCCACAGCAGTGGCAGTGCATTTTGCGGGTCATCGACATCCTCTGGTCCGGAGGCTTCGACGTAGATGCCACCCCCGGTTGATGGTCCTGCGGCCTGGTTATCATGCACCCGGGTATTGCGAAGTTGCACACTCAACTTGCCGGGTAGGCCGATGGCGTAAACGCCGCCGCCGTGAAACACAAATCCACCCTCGTTTTCAGTGACTCGCCCACCGGTAATATTCAGGTTTTCAAGCACCACCGTACGCTCGAGTTCAGGATTGTTCTGATAGAAAATCGAGAAGACACGATGAAAGGGATCGATCGCGTTGGCGTTCAGTGTGGTTCGAGAGTTGCCTGGACCCTGCGAGCCCTGACAACTGGTGTAGCCGCCGATGATGCGCAGTTCTTCCAGGTGCCAGGTTGGACTGCTCTGGAAGTTGTCCAGATTGATGCTCAGGCGTTGCTGGCTGTAGTTGCTGCCCGCGATTCGGATGTTGATCTGGGTGAAGGGATCTCGATCTTCGCCAGCGGCATTGATCGCGTCCTGGATGTTGTCGAACATGCAGTTGTCGTCGGAAGAGGGGCCGACCCAGTAGGATCCTGAAACACCGCCTCGAGACGCAGGATCGGCCCCATCCAGCTCAGGCTCCGGCGGCGAACCGAGTCCCTGATCGCCGTGGGCGTGCATTGAGAAAGTAAAAGCAGTGAAGGCCGCTACCAGCCATCGCCCGGCAGTGCTGCCCGTCAGAGGCGAGTGATGGTCCCTGCGTGTATTCATGAATCCTGCTCCTTGAAGATTGGTCAGTAGCCCTGCATGTTTCAGGGCCTCTCTCTTAAAGAACGCAGGAATTCAGGATTGGCGACAGAATTTCCCGGATCGGATCTGGGTTTCTCTTTTGTCGGGCTTTGAGCGGGAGCCCGGAACTGTCGGTTAGCCGGACTTCGAGGGTCGATTCAGAGTCAGTGCTCTGGGTCGGTGATATCCAATCCGGTGATTTGCCAGGTGCCTTCCGATCGGGTCAGGTAGACGGTAGTGCTCATCGTGACACTCAATGGCAATCAACGGTGTCCCGGCACGAATCATGGCCGCCAGAGCGGCCAGCTCGGCCGGATTGACGCCAGCTTCTGCTGAAAGCGATAAATCGTTCAAGACTGACTACCCGAATTTACACTCGCGCTATTCTGCGGCAATTTCAGCGAGATGTCACATTGGTGGCAGCGTAGCGCAATGAAGACGCCATCATGTGGCCCCGGGAACTGGATCGTGAGGTTAAGTCAGGAGCCTCGCGCGCCTTGTGGCTTATCCCGAGAAACTGCCAGAAATCACGAGCTCCTATAGCGCCAACCGCCCGGCGACATCCTCGTAGTTGGGTGTCTCTGCGTATAGCGCCTCAAATTCACTGCGGGCGCGTGAGCGGCGGCCGGCGGCTTCATAGGCCAGGGCTCGTTCGTAGCGGATAGCGCGCAGCAGTTCCGGGTCGCGGTCCTTCTTGCGGCGGAAAGCTACAGTGAGCGTCCGGAAGGCGGCATCGTTCTGCTGAAGGGTTTCCAGCCAGGTGCGCGCTGCGGCGAGGTCGCCGCGGACCTGATCGATTTCGGCCAGGGTCAGCTTCAGAATGAAGGCCAGCCCTATTCCGGCTCACCCGGGATGGCGTTTCGCTTGTTCGACGACCCGAACAATGGCACCCAGATCGGCGATACGATATTTTTTACAGCGGTGGCCGTAGAAGACGGTCTGTTTCAGGTTGAGCTGGACTTCGGGGCAGGCGCTTTTTACGGCGAACAACGCTACGTGGAGATTGAAGTTGCCGGCGAAACCCTCACGCCGCGCCAGAAGGTCACGGGATCACCCTGGTCGCACCAGGCTTTGAGCGTCATGCCCGTGATCCAGAAACAAATGCCTGATCCCGGCAACCCCGGCACGGTGTGGATGCGTGTTGGCGAGACCGGCGACAAAATCTGGCAGCACAGCCTTCACTCGGACTGGGTGAAGTCGGTCTTCAAGCGCAACGGCGTGGTCTATTCGGGCTCATGGGACGGCACTGTAATCGCTGCCAACGACGCACCGGCCATCCATGTAAGCGACGGCAATCAGTGGTGGCGGCAAGCCTGGCTGCAACCGATGAATTCAGACTGAATGGATACTGCTGCGACCCTGGCGCGTCGCTGCTGCAGCGCCACGTTTTTGAGCAGGAGGTCATCTCATGCACATCAAGTACAGGATAGTCCATTCAGGTTTCGGCGCGCCGGTTTCTCCTCGCGACCAATCCAGCCCTGATTGGTCGCGTGCTGGGCATCGTCTACCGCGTGATCGCCGGGCACCTGATCCGTCAGACCGGGCATACGCAACAGTCGGCCCCCACGGGTGCTGTCACCCTGATCCAGCGCAGGCAATGGAAAACGGGCGGTTTTCCCGCCAGGGAAAGAAGCGCGTTTGGAATGCCGT
>PWWM01000107.1 GCA_003561495.1 Gammaproteobacteria bacterium | reverse complement strand
CGGGCTGGATTTCGCCAGCGTGACCCGCCAGCCGATGAGAATACTGGCCGGGTTCTTTCCCTGGTGGCGAAAGGACAACCTGTTTCAGCGCATGTGCCTGGCCTGGCGCGATCTGCCCATGCCGGTCATCGCCGTCACCCACGGCTACTGTTTCGGCGGCGGGATGCAACTGGCGCTGGGCTGCGATTTTCGCCTGAGCACGCCGGATTGCCGGTTTTCGGTCATGGAGATCGAATGGGGGCTGATTCCCGATATGGGCGCTTCGGTCACCCTGCGCGACCTGGTTCCACTGGATGTGGCCATGGAACTGACCCTGACCGGACGTCAGTTCGATGCCGCTGAGGCACTTGATCTGAATCTGCTCACCGCCATCGATGACGATCCCATGACCAGGGCGATGGAACTGGCCGAGACCATTGCCGGTCGTTCACCCCACGCCGTGGCGGCGGCCAAGGCCTTGCTGCGCGATACGCGGCAAATCTCGGAGCGGCGCGCCCTGCATCGCGAACGCAGGCTGCAGGCTCGCTTGCTGATGGGCGCCAACCAGCGCGAGGCGATGCGGGCCAAATTTGAAAAGCGAGAGCCGCGCTTTCGCGATCGTTAATGTCTATTGAATCGCGTTCCAGGTTCGAGCACACGAACCAGCCTGTGGGGGTTAATTCAGCCTTGTCCGTCGGCCGTGTAAGGCCGACCTACATTTGTGTTGGCGTAGATCCCTGACCTCTGATCCCTGACCCCTGACCCCTCAGAACTTGTCCGGTGGTTGCTTGGCGCGGTCGCGTAGCTGGTTGAAGTAGTCGAGTTTTTCGCGCGCCATGACGCCTGCCAGCAGAACCAATGCAATAAGGTTGGGTGCGGCCATCAGGCCGTTGAAGGTATCGGCGATGTCCCAGATCAGGTCCAGCGCGCCAACCGCGCCGAGAAACACGAACACCAGGAACAGCACCCGGTAGGGCATGACGACCCGACGGCCGAACAGGTATTCCCAGCTTTTTTCGCCGTAGAAATTCCAGGTCAGCATGGTGGTGTAGGCAAAGAAGATGATCGCGATCAGAACGATGTAGCCGCCCAGCCCGGGCAGTCCCGAGGAAAACGCGGCGCTGGTCAAAACCGCGCCGGTCACCACATTGCCCTCTGCATCGACGGTGCCGAGCACGCCGGTGACCAGGATGACCAGGGCGGTCATGGTGCACACCACCAGGGTGTCGATAAACACTTCCCACACGCCCCAGAAGCCCTGGCGAAACGGCTGGTTGCGGGCCTGAGCGTGGACGATGGAGGCCGAGCCCAGGCCGGCCTCGTTGGAGAAAATGCCGCGGGCAATCCCGAAACGGATGGCCATGGCCACCGAGGCCCCGGCAAAGCCACCGACCGCCGACATCGGCTGGAAGGCGTGCTGGAAGATCAGCCCGAAGGCGGCCGGGATGTCGGTGACATGAATGGCCAGAATGCCCAGTGATCCGGCCAGATAAGCGACCGCCATGATCGGCACGATTTTTTCGGCGGTCACGGCAATGCGGCTGATGCCGCCCAGGGTGACCAGGCCGACCAGCACCACTGCGACCAGGCCGGTGACCCAGTTGGGCACGCCGAAACCGCTGGCGACGGATTCGGCCAGGGTGTTGGATTGGACCATGTTGCCGATGCCGAAAGCGGCCAGGCCTGCGAGAAAGGCATACAGCACGGCCAGCCATTTCCAGCGACCGCCCAGGCCTTTTTCGATGTAGTAAAAGACCCCGCCCGAGACATGGCCGTCGGGTTCGATATGGCGGTATTTCAGGCCCAGTGTGGCCTCGGCCATCTTGGTGGCCATACCGACCAGGGCGACCATCCACATCCAGAAAATCGCACCGGGACCGCCAAGCACGATGGCCGTGGCCACCCCGGCGATATTGCCCACCCCGATGGTCGCGGCCATGGCCGAGGTGACCGCCTGAAACGGCGAGATGGCACCCTGTTCACCGCGTGCGCCGGGTCTGAACATGCGCCCGAAGCTGTGCTTCCAGGCATGACCCAGATGGCGAAACTGGAAAAAGCCCAGTCGAATGGTCAGGTACAGTCCGGTACCGACCAGCAGGATCATGAACGGGGGGCCCCAGACGATGGCGTTGAGCCAGGAATTGGCGGCGGTGATGATGTCAATCATGCTGCTTCCCTCTTGATTGAAGCCGTTAGCCTATATCAAATGACCCGCCACTGTCTTCCGGAATCAGCGGTCAAGCAGGTTTTGAATCGATTCCGCCGCGGCCAGGCCATCCCGATAACCCAACTCGATCAGTTCCCGGCAGTACGCCCCCTCGAACAGCAAAAAGCCGGCCATGCGTCCGCTACCCCAGGCGCCGATGCCGCGAAGCAGGGTCTTGACGCTGGCCGGGATGCGATGGACATGGCGCTCGGCGATCACTCTGAGGTCTTCGGAGGGACGCAGCAACAGGCTCTTGACCGGGCGCATACCAGCCGGGTCATGATCATCCGCACGGTGTTTGAGCAGACGGTTGATTCGCTCGACCCGCTCCAGATCGGCGCTGACATGGTCCATGAAAATCACGTCCAGCAGTGAGCCGCCG
>PWWM01000134.1 GCA_003561495.1 Gammaproteobacteria bacterium | reverse complement strand
GTCCTGCATAGGCACCCTGGCCGTCCTGGATCACCAGGCACGTCACCTTTCCGAGCAACAACACCGGACACTGGAATCCCTGGCAAGGATGGTCATGCATACGCTGGAACTGCGACGCAAACGCCTGGCGCTGACTACCGACATTGCCACTCGGAAAGAAATCGAACACGCCTTGCGCCAGTCTGAAGAACGCTATCGTTATGCTGCCGAAGCCTCACAGGCCGCGCTATGGGACTACGACATGCGAACCGGCAAGATCAGCTTTTCCGATGCTTTCCGGGACATGCTTGGCTACCAACGTCTCGAGGACATGCCCGGCACCTTCGAAGAGTACAGAAAGCTCATGCATCCCGATGACCGCGAGCGGGTCTCCAGAAGAGCCGAACGACTGGTGGCCGGAGAAAACGGTGATCGCGCCTCCGCCGAGTTCCGGCTAAAGACCCGCTCCGGCCAGTACCGCTGGTTCCAATCCAACAGCAAGGTCATTCGCGACTCGACAGGAACGGCCATTCGCAGGCTGGGCTCGACCATCGATATCCATGAACGGCGCCAGGCCGAAGAACAATTGCGCGAACAGGCCGAGCGCATGCGCGGCGTGCTCGAGACCGCCAGCGACGCCATCATCACAATCAACGAGCGCGGCGTCATCGAGTTGGTCAATCCATCCACTGAACACCTGTTTGGCTACACCGCCGGGGAAATGCTGGGCAACAACATCAGGATGCTGATGACCCATGAGGACCGGGCTCAGCATGATAATCACCTGCAACGCTACCTGGATACCGGTGAGTCACGAATCATCGGTACGACTCGCCAACTCCAGGCAAGACGCAAGGATGGCTCGGTATTCCCGATACGCTTGAGGGTTAGCGAAGTTCGGTTGGCCGACCGCCGTATCTTCACCGGATTCATCCAGGACATCACCTCGGAAGAGCAGGCACGCCTGGCCCTGGAAGCCAGCGAAAAGCGGTTCAGTGCCGTAGCTCGAGCGACAACCGACGTGATCTGGGAATTGAATCCGGACACCGGTGAAATGTGGTGGAGCGAAGGGCTGGAACAAGCTTTCGGCTACGCGCCGGAAGAAACTGACAATCACGCGGGCTGGGTCGTAGAGCGAATCCATCCGGAAGACCGCGAACGTGTGGTGGCCAGTCTGGAGACAGCCTTCAAGCAGCAAATAGAGTGGCAGGAGAACTATCGTTTCCTGCACAAGGACGGCCATTATGCCGACGTCATCGACAATGCCTACGTGATCACCGATGACCACGGCCGGCCGAATCGCGTGGTCGGCGGCATGAAGGACATAACACTGCAACGCCAGTCCCAACACAAGCTGGTCGAACAGGCCCGCTTGCTTGACAAGGCCCATGACGCCATCTTCATCACCGATATGGAAGGGCTGGTGACCTACTGGAATCGGGGTGCCGAGAGAATTTACGGCTGGAAGACGGAAAGCATGCTTGGCGCATCGGTAGCTGATCGACTTTACCCTGACCAGCGAATCTGGGAACAGACCATGCAACAGTTGCTGCAAGACGATGTCTGCGAGGGTCAAATCAAGCATCAGCGTGCTGATGGTCGCCATCGACAGATGCAAAGTCACCTGACACTGGTCAGGGATGATGACAACCGGCCGGTCTCGATTCTGGCCATCAATGCCGATGTCTCTGAGAAACTGGAGCTGGAAGAACAACTGCAAACGGCTCAGCGCATGGAATCCATCGGACAGTTGACCGGTGGTGTGGCGCACGACTTCAATAATTTATTGACCGTCATCCTGGGTAATGCTGAGCTGCTGAGCGATGCACTGGACTCGAACCAGAATCTCAAGCCGCTGGCTGATATGGTCCAGGCAGCCGCCCATCGCGGAGCCAGCCTGACCCAGCAAATGCTGGCCTTTGCACGCCGTCAGGCGCTGGAGCCACAGACCGTGGATGTCTCTCGGTTAGTCGGGGCCATGCGACCGATACTGAAGCGCTCCCTGCCCGAGAACATCGAAATTGAAATCAGGGCGTCACCGAATCCTTGGCCGGCCAGAATCGACCCGACCCAACTCGAGTCGGCACTGCTGAATCTCGTGCTCAATGCCCGCGATGCCATGCACCAAGGGGGGCAGTTGAGCATATCGGTCCAGAATCGAGTCATCGACGACGAATATGCTCGCCTGCACACCGGACTTCAGCCCGGAGAGTACCTGGTTCTGTCAGTCACCGATTCCGGACACGGGATCCAGCCGGAACACATGGATAGCCTGTTCGAACCGTTCTTTACCACCAAGGAAACCGGCAAGGGGACGGGGCTGGGGCTGGCCATGGTCTATGGGTTCATCAAACAATCCAATGGCCATATCAGTGTGAACTCCGAGGTTGGTCTCGGCACCACGATGCGCCTTTATCTTCCCCGTGCCGTCAACAGTGACAAACCGGCCCAGCGAAGTCGCGAAACCTCCGGTAAGCCTACCGGCACCGAACGGATCCTTCTGGTCGAGGATGATCCGATGGTCCGGGAGCATGTCAGCCACCTGGTCAGGCAGCTGGGCTACCAGGTCAGCACGGCCGGCGATGGCGACGAAGCACTGGAACTGGCCCGGAACAGCCCGACGCCATTCGACTTGTTGTTTACCGACGTCATCATGCCCGGCCAATTACGAGGACCGGAGCTGGCCAGGGAAATCCGAAAAACCCAACCTGATATCCGAGTTCTTTTCACCTCCGGTTATCCGGAAGATGCTATCTCAACCAAAACCGAACAGGACGAAGACTTCCACTTGCTGCAAAAGCCTTATCAGAAGGCCGAGCTTGCCCAACAGCTACGTGAAGCTCTGGACGGCTGATGCCCCACTACTGTTCTTCAAAACGATCATGGAAGATGAACTCGTCACTCACAATGTGCTGAATGATGCTCGAGTTCTCTGTTGCGACATGAGTGCCGGATCCTGAGAAATTGATCTGCAGGGGTCTCGCACCCGTACCTGAGTACAGAATGTCACAGGAATAAAGCGCGGTCATGCCATCCGTGGGCGGCGGCGTGGTGCTGTCGATGCAATTTTCACCGGTTGATGCAACAACGGTTACCTGGCCGTCTTCGGGAACTGACACGAACCCGCTTACGGCAACCTGGTAGGTCACCGGCACGCCGATAATGCCCGGGTTCATGCTGAGCTGGACATTCATGACCACATCCCGACGGAACTCCACCTGGACCGAGCATGGACCGGTAATGTCATGCGCACTCCAGGTGCCGTCACCATTGTCTTCAGGCACACAGGAATCGCCGACAAACTCATGCACCGCCCATCCGGCATCCGGAGACACCGTCCAGCTGACCGAAGCGCCATGCTCGATTTCCTGATTCATCAGCGAAACACTCCCGTCGCCGACCACGGAGATCACGTCAACGGCATGGGTGACCAGATCGAACTGCGCAATGATCGTGGAAGCTTCCTCGAAATTGAAACTGCACGGGGCGGTGCCGGAACAGACGCTACCCGAGAAGCCGGCAAAGCTTGAAAATGCACCGGCAGTGGCTGTGATCACCAGCTCCTGGTCCCAGGACAGATCGGCACTGCAATCCTCGGTGCAGACCAGGCCCACGGGATCAACGCTGACACTGCCGGTCCCCGTGCCGACAAACTCGATATCGAGGGCGCCACGGGTAGCGTAGCGAGCAAATTGCACCGCACTCTGCCCACCAGCCTCGGAAAAATGCCCTCCGGCATACAAGTCTCCGTCTCCAGTTATCAGCAGTGTGCGGACCGGATTGTCGGTGCCGCTGCCGAGCGCGCCAAAGGTTTCCCCATCCCACCAAGCCACGCGGGCTGCCGCAATCGAGTCATCAAAGTTGACAGCAGTAAACCGGCCGCCCACGTAGATTCGATCACCGTCGTCGACCAGGCTGTCCACATGGTGATAGGTGCCTTCGCCGGTGGCCGTGGTCATCGCGCTCCATTCACTGCCGTCCCAGAAAGCCACATGACGCGCGGGAATGTTGTGCTCGGGCCCGGATCCTCCGGCCAATCGATTGACGGAGACGAATTCACCGCCGAGAGCCAGCCGGCCATCGATGACGGCCAGCTCAAGCACTGTTGATTGCACGCCGGCACCATCGCTGACCCCGACCGGCGACCACTGTGTACCGTCCCAGCGGACGAGATAATTGGCAAGAAAACTGCTGTTGGTACCACCGTAATTCGCACCGGCAAACTCACCACCGACATACAAAGAGCCCTGGTAACTGGCCATGGCCCAAACCGTGGACTGGACGCCGCGGCCATCATCGGGCGATATCAGCGCCGACCATTGTTCACCATCCCAGCGCGCGACACGATGAACCTCGACCTCGTTGTCAGGCCCGGCCCAGAAAAAATCTCCACCCGCGTGCAATGCACCGTCGTGCACGACCAATGCGCGAACCGTGCTCGACACCCCGTCATCGAGCGCCGACCAGGTCTGGTTCGCGAGATCCCAGCGTGCAATCCGACTGACCTGGATGGCGTCAGCACCCCAGGTTTCGGCGAACAGACCCCCGACATACAATCCGCCATCGTGATAAGCCAGGGCGTAAACCGCACCATTAACCCCTTCGGTGTCTTCACCACCCAGCGATGACCACTGGTCTTCGGCCGGGTCGAACACCGCCACCCCCCGGGTATTCACTCCACCGCACTCGGTAAACGAGCCGCCCAAATAAATCAGGCCATCGGGGCCCTCGAGCAGTTCGTAGATGATGCCGTTGCATCCCCCCATGCTGGAATCCCAGCGTTCATCAGGATCGACGGCCAGCACGGTGGCACTGGAAAGCACAAGCGCCAGCGCAGCGGCCGGGCGGGCTCGGTTGGCATTCATTGGCAAAGTCCCTCTTTGACTATTCTTGTTTCAGGTACAAAACAACGCGTACCGATTGTGAATCGCCATGATACCTGCCTTTCCAGACCCCGCAAACCCGGCCAAGTGGTGTAATGTTGCCCCATGAACTACCTCAGCACAGGCGGCCAAGCATCAGCCACCGACCTGGCCGGTGCTCTGCGAGCCGGGCTGGCTCCGGATGGCGGCCTCTATGTTCCCGAGCGCATACCCTCCATTGCGATCGAAACCCTGGTCCACAACACCGATCTGCCGGAGACCGCCACGACCCTGCTGGCCCCCTATTTTTTCCGCAGCGAACTGGAAAACGAGTTACCCCGCATCTGTCGCGAAGCACTCGACCTGCCCTTGCCGCTGATTGAATTCGAACCCGGCCGCGCCTGGATCCTGGAGCTGTTTCATGGCCCCACGGCGGCCTTCAAGGATTTCGCGGCTCGTTTCCTGGCCGCCTGCATGGCCCGTCTGAGGGCCGACTCCGATCCTGTCCAGACCGTGCTGGTGGCCACATCAGGTGACACTGGCGGCGCCGTGGCCGCGGCCTTTCATCGCCGACCGGGATTCCGGGTCGTGATTCTTTATCCCGACGGCAAGGTCTCGGCTCGTCAGGCCCATCAACTCGGCGCCTTCGGCGACAACGTTCACACCTTCAGGGTCAGCGGCAATTTCGATGACTGCCAGCGCCTGGTCAAGCGTGCGCTTAATGATCAGGAACTGACTCGTAAACTGGCCCTGACCTCAGCCAACAGCATCTCCATCGGGCGTCTGCTACCGCAAATCAGCTACTACGCCCATGCCTCGGTTGCACTCAGGGCCAGCGGCCATGAAAAAGTCGATGTCATCGTGCCGACCGGCAACCTGGGCAATGCCCTGGCCTGCATTCTGGCGCGTGAAATGGGCCTGCCGATCGGCGAGATCGTGCTGGCCACCAATGCCAACCCGACCCTGCAGGAATATTTCTCGGGCCGGGATTATCGCGGTCGAGCAGGGATTGAAACCCTGGCCAATGCCATGGATGTCGGCGATCCGAGCAACTTCGAGCGCTTAGCCTGGTTTTTCCGCGATCGCGACCTCAGACAAGCCGATATCAGTGCTGTCAGCGTCGATGACGACGCCATTCGTGCTTGCATTCGGCGAGTTTTCAACCAATCGGAAATGGCGGTCTGTCCGCATACCGCCTGTGCCGTCGAAGCTTTGCGACACCGTCGCGAGATCGGAAATGATCGTCCTCACCTGATCGCCGCCACCGCCCACCCGGCCAAGTTCGAGGCGGTGGTCGAGCCATTGATTGTTCAAGCGCTCAATCCCCCCCCCGCCCTGGCTGAACTACTGAAACGACCGAGCCGGGCAGAAGGGCTGGAGGCCGACGAAGGGGCGTTTACGCACCGGCTTTCAGAACTCGATTAACTCGCCGAGGCATTGAATTGATTGACAACCGTTGGCCACGCGCAATGACGGCCTACGCGAAAATCGCCGCGACGCCAACCAGGCCGACCACAAAGATCAGGAAAAACAGCACCGCCAGCGCCAATAGCAGGCTGACATAGCCCAGGACCAGCCCGGCCACTGCCATTCCGTCACCCTCGATTGCGCCGCCGGAGCGGCGAATTTCCGCTCGCGCCATGTGGCCGGTAATGACGGCCACGACGGCGCCGATCAGCGGAATCAGAACCCAGGCCAGAATGCCAAACACCAGGCTGACCACAGCCAGGGTACTTGTTTGTTTGCTTTGTTCCGTCATTTTCCCGGCGCCCTCTTCAAATGAGCTTGCATGCTACACCAAAGTCACCGCGGATGGTTTGAGCCTGGATGAACAATCGTGAAGATTCGTTGCACTTCGTCACCCATGCCGGCTTGGTCAGCGGCATCGGAGGGATTATCCTTGCCATCGATGGAGACCCGGCAGTCAATTCTGATCGTCGACGATGACCGTGAACTCGGCCAGATGCTGGCCGAATATCTGGGCGCGGATGGCTGGCGAGTGGAAGTGGTTCATGAAGGACGAACCGGCCTGAACGCCGCTCTCGAAGACACATTTGACGCCATGGTACTGGATGTCATGCTGCCCGGCATGAATGGCTTTGAGGTGCTGCGCGCCTTGCGCGCGCGCAGCACGATGCCGGTCATCATGCTGACAGCTCGCGGCGAAGAAACGGATCGCATCGTTGGCCTGGAGCTGGGCGCGGACGACTATCTGCCCAAGCCCTTCAATCCGCGCGAACTCAGTGCACGTTTACGTGCCATTCTGCGACGCGCCCGCCCGGGTCTTGAAGGACGCCTCAGTGCAGGCAGCCTCACGCTTGAGCATGCCTCTCGTCAGGTCAGCCTGGACGGCGAGTCGATCGATTTGACCGCGGCGGAGTTCGCCGTGCTCGAGAAGTTGATGGAGAATCCCGGCGAGGTGGTCCATAAGGAACTTCTGGCCCGCCATGCCCTGGGCCGGGAGCTGCAACCGTTCGAGCGCAGTATCGATACCCATGTCAGTCGCCTGCGCGGCAAGCTGGGACCCATGGCCAATGGCGAGGCACGCATCCAGGCCGTGCGCGGGCGAGGTTACGTGCTGATCGAAGACGATCGCGCATGAGCCGCCTGTATCTGCGTATTTTCTTGTCGTTCTGGGTGGTGATCATACTCACGGTATGCGCCGTCCTGCTCATCAACACCCAGCTCGAATTCGCCCAACAGGATGATATCGAATTATCCGGGCGAGCTATGCGCGCCGCTGACGGCATGAGCCAGCGGGCACAAAGAGCCCTGGACCGTGGCGGGCCTGAGGCGCTGGCCCGATGGGCCGAGGGCGGCCCGCGAAGAGGCCGTCGCATTACTGTTTTCGTACTCGACCCCACCGGCGGCGATCTGCTTGACCGATCCCTGCCGCGTGAAATTCGCGGCCTGAACCGGCAGTGGCAACGTACCGGCCAGGTACCCGAACCCCTGCGTCGGGGCCAATTCATCACCGAACTGCAACATGAACTGCACGGTCGATATCTGGCCGTTCTGACACCGCCACCCAGACCGATGGTGCTGAGACTTTTCGGCCCCCTGGGCACAACGGGTCTGATCGGGCTGGCGATCATCATCAGCGGGCTGGTCTGCCTGTGGCTGGCCCGCAGCATTTCCCGACCGGTTCAGCAAATCCGCACCGCTGGACGAGCCCTGGGTCACGGTCAACTGAATGCCCGGGTTGCCGACAAGGTCAGCAAACGGTCCGATGAACTGGGTGAGCTGGCACGAGATTTCAATGGCATGGCCGAGCGTCTGGAAAGCCTGATCCAGTCTCAGCGCCAGCTCTTGCGCGATGTCTCACACGAACTACGCTCACCACTGGCACGCCTGCAGGTCGCTCTTGCCCTGGCCGCCGAAAGTGATGATCCGGGTCGACGCGGAGAATACCTGGCACGGATGGAAACCGATCTTGGCCGGCTCAATCATCTGATCGGACAGATTCTTGGCTATGCACGGCTGAGCCAGCGACCCGAGGTGCGCCGCGAACCCGTTGATCTGGCGGAGTTGCTCGAAGATATCGCCGCCTCGGCCCGGCTGGAAGGCCGGACTCGTGATATCCGGGTGCATGTTGAAGATTTCACCCGTCTGCCCATGGCTGGTGATGCAGAGCTGTTGCAGCGCGCCTTTGAAAACATCATCCGCAATGCGCTGGCTCACACGCCGGACGGCGGCACGATCTTCATTGGCGCACATGCTGACCCCGATGGTTTGTCGGTTTCAGTCAGCGATCAAGGACCTGGAGTACCCGAAGAACGACTTGACGATATTTTCCAGCCCTTCGTGCGGCTGAGCGACGAACGTGGCGTGGACAGTACGGGAGGAGGAATAGGACTGGCCATCGCCCAGGCAGCGATTGACTTGCACGGAGGCTCGATCCAGGCACTAAACCGTGTCGAAGGCGGCCTGGAAGTGCTGATCAACCTGCCCCGCAACACTTCTTGACATAACGTTTCAGCCCGCCACCCAAGTCCACGCGGCAAGCATCCATCATGTTGACCAAGCCCGTTCGATCCACGAACGGACCGTTCAACCGGAAGGAGCATGAATCATGAACAACAGCAAATCCAAACTGAGAACCCGTATTCGTATGATCGGCCTGTCATTGGCCGGAGCCGGGCTGATTGCACTGAGCTTTCCGGCCCTGGCCCAGCCTCAGTATGGCAAGGGCGGCGCGGAACGTCTGGCTGAGCGCCTGGAACTGACATCCGAGCAGCGCGAACAGATCGAAGTCCTGTTCGAGGCTCATCGTGACCAGATGCGACAACAGCGCCGGCAGAATCGCGACCAGATGCGACAACAACGCCGGCAGCGTCACGAGGCCCGCATGGCATTGCGTGAAGAAATCAGCGCGATTTTGACCAAAGAACAGGCTGAGACATTCGAAACCATGCACAAGCAACGGGGCGACCGAGGCTCTCGCAAGGGCCAACGATGCGATCGCGGTTACCGTAACTGACCATCTGAAAGCGGCAACAGCGTGGCAGGGACATTCCTGTCACGTCGTTGCCTTGGCTATTATTAACCAGGCAGGTATGTAGATCGCATTCAGCCTCAGTTGGGCTTTCGGCAGCAAGGCAGCGACGGGGTGCAAGCGGTCGAAGTGAACTGGCTGTTTTCAGTCAGTCTCCTCAAAGCGATCCTGGAAGATTTCCACACCGGTTTCCTCCCACTCGTAGTTGATCGCGATTGATCCCTGATCACCGGACCGACCAGCAATGGCAACGTGGTAGCTCTGCCCCGGCAACGTATTCAACTCCACCGCCAGGTTTGATCCGACATCTGCATTGCAAGCCTGCTCGGTCAGGTCATTGACGGCATCGCCGGTATAGACCGCGATGACCACATCGAAATCACTACCGTCGGTATCGATTTGCAACCGCCCCGGAACCGATTGGGGTTCATAGGTCCACCAAACGGAAGTGCTGGCCAGGTTGCCGCAGTGCAGTCCCTCTCCGATTTCGGCGGTCGCTCCCCAGTTGTCGCCGCTTCGATTGCCATCCGCTTCCCACAGTGTCCGACGATTGACAAAGTCATCGTTGACCGGGGGTTCCACCTCCCAGCTCAAGGCAAACACGCCTTCGGCGTCCTGGGCGCCGGCCACGACCACATTGTGCTGGTCCAACTGGGTGAAGGTGGGTGT
>PWWM01000232.1 GCA_003561495.1 Gammaproteobacteria bacterium | reverse complement strand
TCGTCGACGACTTCCGACTCGACCACCAGGTCCAGCACGTAAAGCGGGGTCTGCAGCAGGTCGGACCCGGCCGCCGGATCGAAGCGCGTTTGGAATGCCGTCGCGCGTGATTCGGCTCGGCGCTTAATCTCAACATCCACTTCCACATGCTGTTTCTCGATGGAGTCTACGTGGTAGATTCGCCCCACTGCAACCGACCGCGATTTCAGTGGGTGCGCGAGCCGACATCGGCCCAACTGATGCAACTGGCCCACACCATCGCCCGCCGGGTAGGGCGGTTGCAAGAGCGTGAAGGACTGCTGGAGCGCGACACCGAGCAGCTCGACTTTAGCGATGTGCTGGACGAAGAGGACCCGATACCCGATTTGGTGGCCCACTCCATCACCTACCGCATTGCCGTAGGCCCGCATCGCGGACGCAAAGTATTCAAGCTCCAGACCCTACCGACTTTTGATGAGAATGACGGGGCAACTGACGGTCCCGGCAATTTGACTGGCTTCTCTCTATCAGCGCCGACCATGCCTCCATCGGCATCACGTCACATCTCGGAACGATCTTTACCATATCGAAGGCTGATTTTCGGCTAACCACGCTAAGGTAGTGAATTAGCGGAAAAAGTGTCAGACCTGTCCAAGCGATTTCGTTAATGTTTGTAGGCTCGAATCAAGAGGTATCAATGAAAAATCGGAGTGCGCATTTCAATTTCTTTCTGACATTCAGTGCCGCGATCGTGGCAGTGCTTGGGCTGATGATGCAAGCGGCCCTCGCGGACGGCGAACGAGAGCCGCCCCCGCGGCAGACTTCGTCAACGCTGTGGGTTGGCAATGACCCTCAGGCCTGCGACCACACCAGTCTGGCCCAGGCCATTAGCGCGGCCAACCCCGGCGACACCCTTCTGGTCGCGCGGGACCGGCAATATGACAATACACCTTATGGGATTGACAAGTCCTTGACCATCTCGGGCGGTTGGGACGGCTGCGGAGAAGGGCGTGATCCTGGCAACCGCAGCGATCTTGCAGCAGGTTTCAGCTCCAGAGTCGTTGCGATTTCCCACCCCAATTCGACGGTCAGCCTGGAGGTCGAACTCCAGAATCTGAGTGTCGCGACCGGCGTATCATCATCCGATGGTGGCGGTATCCTGATCTCAGGCCCTCATGAGGTGACCCTGACCGAGACTTTTATTACGGCTAATCGGACCGAGGGCGATGGTGGCGGCATTGCCGTCCATGACGGTGCGCTGCTGCGGTTGGAAGGAAGCAACGATATCTTCCTGAATCGAGCCAATAACGGGGAAGACGGCCAAGACGGAGACGGCAACGGCGGCGGCATTGCCTGCCTGGGTGGCTCGGCGGTTCGTGCCGGTCAGGGCGCGTCGATACGCAACAATCGAGCCCGGCAGAATGGCGGCGGAATTTTTGCAGAGGACTGCGATGTGGAATTCGCCTCCGGGGGCAGTGGAAACCTTGGTATCCGCAACAACGAAGCAGAGGATGGCCGCGGCGGTGGAATCCGGTTCGAAGGCAATGCTGATCTGGTGCTCGACGGGGCAGACGAGCAGCTGAGCGACCCTTCCCTGCCTGTGACGATTGCCGGCAACACGTCTGCCGGTGGCGGTGGCGGCATCAGTATCAACAATGCCGATTCCGCCGAGCTGGTCAACACCGTGCTTGAGGCAAACGAGTCAATCAGCGTCGGCGGAGCCGCCGCCGCGCTCGCCGCATTCAACACCACCATCATGGTCCGCTCCGACCCCGATGCTCCTTGTCGATTGCGATCGGTGCCGGGAGGGTCAAGCACCTGTTCCAAGATCATCAATAATGTTGCCGGGGCTGGCTCTTCCCCGGTAATCCGCTTCTTTTCCCGGACTGATGCCAGCGTGCGTGGCACCGAGATCAGTGGCAATCAGCTGGTGAATGGTCCGGTGGTTTGGCTCGACAACGAATCCGACCTGCTGATCGAGAATTCGATGATTGTCGACAATGCTCTGTCCGGAAACTCAAGGGGCGAGGTGATCTATCTGAGCTCCTTCAGCCAGCCCAGCACCGCATTCATCCGTTGGACCACAATGGCTCGTCATCAGGCAGACAATGAACGCCCCTTTGTGCAGACCAGAGCCGTGGATGATGGCGAGATCGAACTGTTTCTGGAAGGGCTGGTAATGGATGAGTCCCGTCCTGCCACGCTGGGCATGGAAACGTCGGATGCCGGTGAGGTGAAGTTGCTCAGGGCAGCCTGTATCGTCGGGCCGGGTATGCAGTTCCTGGAAAACCAGGCCGAATCCAATGCCCTGGTCCTTGCGCTGGTTGACGATGATCCGATGTTCGAGGATCCGCAGCAGGGCAATTTTCGACCACAGGCTGATTCGCCAGCGGTCGACTTGTGTGATTTGATTTTTGACGGTCCGATTCCGGTGCTGCAACCCCCGGGTATCGATATCGACGGCTTTGCGCGCGGCATTCCGAACTCGGATGACACCTCGACACGCTACGATGTCGGTGCGTTTGAACGGCTAGGATCGGTGATCTTCAGGGATCGCTTCGAATAACCGGCTTTCTCCGGCCTAGACTACCCCGCCG
>PWWM01000017.1 GCA_003561495.1 Gammaproteobacteria bacterium | reverse complement strand
CTTGGCGACCAGCCGCCGCTGGCCGAGTTCGTCGAGGTCAAGAATAAACACAAGGCCTGGCTGATGGTCGATGAGGCCCACTCGTTCGGCGTGTTCGGCGAGCGCGGGCTGGGCCTGACCGAACAGACCGGACTGCTCGGTCAAGTCGATTTCATCGTCGGCACCTTCTCCAAGAGTCTGGCCGGTATCGGCGGCTTCTGCGTCAGTCCGCATGCCGAACTGGAACTCATGCGCCTGGCCAGCCGTCCGTACATCTTTACCGCCTCACCATCTCCGGCAGTCATTGCCTCAACCCGCAAGGCCTTGGAGCTACTGGTCAATGGTCAGGAACTCAGGTCCTCACTTCACCGAAATATCAATCGTTTGTACGATGAAGTGAAAGCGATGGGTTATGAACTGGGTAGCCCCATCCCGGGTCCGGTCATGGCCATTATTCTGCCCGATCGCGCCACAGCCCTCGGGCACTGGAAAGGCCTGCTGAATGCCGGGATTTACGCCAACCTGATGATTCCGCCAGCCACACCGTCCGGATTGAACCTGCTGAGAATTTCCCTGAGTGCTGCGCATACAGACACCGATATTGACAAGATCATCAAGGCTTTACACGATCTTCGGAACAATTGACCACACGTCAGCCTGAGTTTTCAGCATGATCCTAGAGCCCGGACTCTAGAATGCGCCACTACCGTATCGGACATGGCCAAAACCGTCCACTGTCTGACCATGACCCTTGCACATCTTTCGAAAATTCTGCTGATTACCCCTTTCGTGCTTGCCCTCGTCGCTCCCGCCAGCCAGGCCTCAGAGTGCGAGTGCGGTTGCGTTGGCTATTTCACCATGCTTGAATCCATTGAAGACGATGCCGGGAAATCACCGGCCAAGCTGGACCGTTGCGCGGGCGCCTGCGCCATTGCGTGGTCTCGATGCGAGCTTCGCTACGATATCGGGGATCAATTGGCCGCTGTCGAGACCGAAAACAGTGAATCAGGCGGCGATGACCCGCAACCGGATGATCATGAAAGCCGCGGCCAATCTCAGTGAAGAGATGAAATAGCTCGACTACCAGGACTCGACGATCGTCTTGCGCTCCAGTGGGTCCATGGCGGCGATCTTTTCATCCTGGTAATAGGAATCGCTACGAATCGACTTGGTCGATATTTCAGCAAAGATACAGCCCTTGCGAGTCCGGAAAGCGTGCAGCTGATCACGCTCGACCAGCAGCTTGTCACCCGGCTCAAGGTGGATGATATCGCCGTCCAGATCCACCTCCAGGTCACCCCACAGCACATGGAACGTCTCTTCCTTGGCCTTGTGCTTGTGATGGGGATGCTTCTGACCGGGCAGCATGATCAGAAACTTGTTGCAATACTCACGGTTGATTGAGTTGATCAGCACGCAACCGGTCTCACGGAAACGGTCGATGCCGTAGTGATGCGAAATCTCGATACTGATGTCATCGCCCAGGGCGATCCCGGCTTCGTAGAGCTGACCCTTGGCATCATGCAGGATGCCGCGAATCTGGGTGTACTTGTCCTGCTGGGCATACTCGAAAATGGCTTCATCAGCCGGATAGTCGCGAGAGGCGACAAAACTGGCGCGATACTGGCCGAACTGCCCGGAGGTCAACTGGCCATCCTGGCAGGGCATGGCGAAGTAGACATCGTCACGCTTGACGTCCTCGCCCTTCTTGATCGGCCGCCTGGCAAACACACCGCGCTGCAATTGCAGCAGGGACTCGTATTCCTTCTGGCTGACGTGCTTGTCATTATCGCTGCCCATGATGGCGCGCGCCCGGTTGGCGGCATCCAGCCACTGACCGGCCTGTTCCGGATTCATGGAGTACTTGTTCAGTGAAATCTCGTCGGTTTCTACCCCGAAGTGACGCTCCAGCAACCTCGCACCCTGGGCCACGGCGACCATGACCACATCGGTATCATCCGGCGCTTCGTGGCCGGAGTAACCGATGGTGACATACGGGTAGCGACGGATCATCTTGGCCATGAAATTCATGGCGTGCTGCTCCTGCGGAGTCGGATACAACGACACGCAGTGCATCACGGCCAACTCCGGCACTCGCTTGCTCAAGTAGGTGACCAGGTTGTCGATCTCGTAAATGGACAAGCCTCCGGTCGAGGCAATCACCGGCTTGTCGGCCGCAGCAATGGCCTCGATCAAGGGCCAGTCGGTGGCCGAGCAACTGGCGACCTTGATGATTTCAACCCCCAGCGATTGGCACAGGCCCACTGAAGGCTCATCGAATGGCGTGGCGACCGTGACCAGCCCGGCCTTGCGGGCCGCATCAATCAGTTGACGAAACTGACCATCGTCCAGACGCGTGCTCTCGAAGCGTGGAATATGCATGATGTCATCACGGCCCTTGGCAGCCGGATGAATGAAGCTGTCAAGCTCACGAAACTGCAGCTTGACGGCGGCTCGAACACGATGCTCGCGCGCCAGCCTGGCCGCAGCATCAATGATCTTCAACCCATGGGCCACATCACCCTGGTGGTTGTTGGCCATTTCGAAGATATGGAGATTCTCGAAAATCCTGCTCATGAAACACCTTTGTTCAAATTGTATTCGGTTGGATCGACCAGGCCACAAAGGGCCAGCGCCTGGGGCAGCGAGACCAGTCGGTCATCGACATAGTAGTCGGCCGGGGGCTTGCCGAAGCAAAGCTCATGATAGCGCACTCCCCAACGCTCCATTTGCTCGGCGGTCACCTCGGTCCAGTCCTTGCCGGTGCCTGATCCGCGCGCGGTAAACAGCACGATATGGCAACCGGCATCAAACAGGGCATTGACCCTGGAGATATTGTCCGGGATGGGCCCGGCGCTGGCATAGTCAAGCTCGGGCACGGCCTCGGCCAGTACCCCGTCGATATCAACGACCAGTCGACGCGGCTTGACTGCATCGGAATCACGGTCACCCATTGACGAAGAGCCGATCGCAATCAGGGCAGCTTCGACCCTTTCAACATCGGCCGTGGTATCAATACTGACCTGCGGTTCCTCGATGACCACCGCGCCGGCCCGATCCCCCATCAGCGACTGATGTTCAAGCAGGCTCTCACGGCGAAGTGCATACGCCACCCCGTTGCGATGATAGACCGGCTCGAGCTGCTGACGAGCGATGATGGAACTGCCACGTTTGTCGAAATAATCCATGCGGCCATCCTCACCCACCGTAAGCTGCTTGAGCGGGTGAGATTTCAGGTCGGTCGGACTGACCGTCCAGACCGCATCGAGATCCTCGTCAATCAACTTGTCGACAGTTTGGCGGACATGTTCGGCCCGCCGCAATGGCGAAGTGGGCTGCAACATGACCACGATGTCGTAGTGCTGACCATCATCTTTTTCGGTGGCGGTCAGGGCATGAGACAGGACATCGACATCGCCGATGCGATCGCCGGACAATTCGGTCGGGCGCATGAACGGCGCCTCCAGCCCATTTTCCATGGCGGTCTGGCGAATCACCAGGTGATCGGTGGAAACCACGGCCCGGTCCACCCAGTCGAGCTCACGGACCAATTCGGCGGTATGGACCAGCAGAGGCTTGCCGGCCACCGGCAACAGATTTTTCATCGGGATGCCCTTGCTGCCGCCGCGTGCCGGCACAACCACCAGAATGCGTTGTCCGAAAATCATGGCAGGCTCAGGTCTGAACCTTGACCAGCCGGCCGTCGCGGGCCGACTTCAGGGCAGCCACAATCACCTGCATGGTCTCCAGTCCGGCGCTCATGTCCAGCGGCGAGGCCATGGCGTGGTCTTCAAGCATCTGGCCGACATGCTCGATCTCGCCGCGGAAATCGTCGGGGCGGGTCTTGGCGACCCGTTCTTCCAGCTCCAGGCCATCATGGCGAACCAGCCGGATCAGGTCATGATTGGCATCAATATTGACCTGCCATTCCAGGTAGCCTTCGGTGCCTTCAAGTCGCAGCCATTTCTGCGCGGGCTGAGTGACGACATCCTGCACGATGGTACCGACCAGGCCACGATCGGTTCGGACCGAAAGCTGGGCGATGCGATCGTAAGCTGCACCATCGGCTTCAACTTCGTCAAGCATGGCCATGACTTCGCTGATCCGGCCCATGCCGGCCAGTTCGGCAAAATACTGCCAGATATTGATCGCGTGGCTGTGTTCGCCAAGCGCGCCACCACCGCGGCTGGTAAAGCCCAGGTAGGTATCGGACGGTCCGGCCAGCCAGGGATGGGCGGCAAATATTCCACCCCAGTGTTCGCGGGTCATGGCCCTCAATGTGGTGATTTCACCGATCGAATGCTCGTCCAGCCACTTAGCGGCGATCCGGGTATGCCCGGTCAGACGATGGTTGTAACCGACCAGCACGCGCACATTTTGTTCGGCAGCCAGCTCCATCAGTTCGGTGCACGGTTCCAGGTCGGGTGGGCACAGCGGTTTTTCGATCAACACCACGCGCGGCTTGCTGTTGCGAATCTCGGCCAGCGCCAGGGGAATGTGACTGTCCGGCGGCGTACCGATAATAACCAGATCGAAACGCTCTTCCGAGATCTCTTCGGGCCGGCACAGGTGGATCTCTTCATCCCACTGTCCATAGCGGGTCGGGTAGATGTCATCGCGGGTGCGCTGCAGAGCAGCTTCATCGATATCGCACAAGGTCACGTTCCAGCCCTGCTCGCGCGAGGCATGGGCGAGATGATTGCCGATCGATCCGGCGCCCAGAATCTTGACTTTGGTCATTGGCTCACTTGGTTTTTGTAAAGGATGGTCAGGGGCGAGACAGCGGGCCCCAACCTTAACCGCACGATTTTACCAATTGCCTGCGCCCGGTACACGCTCAATTCAGCCCCCCGACTTAATTTCGAAGACATTGTCTTCGAGCTCGGATACTTCGAATGACTGCCGCATGTCGATACAGCCGGCCAGGCTCTCAAGTCGTTGCCGAACCTCGTACAGGCTGGTGTCCGGAAACATGTGGGCCAGGTAGGGTCGGTAGTTGGCCGTGCCCGGCAGGCGGTGTTCAATGCGGCGCAGCAGTCGCCTGAAACCCAGCACTGCACCGGCCAGGCGTGGCCGACTGCCCGTCGGCGGCTCGGGATTGTCCAGCAAAGGTTGGAGCGAATCGAGAATGTGCTCGCTATCCAGGCGCTCACGCCCGGTTCCGGCCATCGCACGGGCCATGATCTGCCCTGCCCCACCCTCGGTCTGTCGTAAGAACACCGTCGCACAATCGTCCTGGCAATCCCTGACTGCCTGCTCCAGTTCAGCCAGGTTTTCGCAGGAGATACTGATGTCATTGGGCAGGGGATGATCGAAGCGTTCCGAGCGAACCGGACGAAACGCCATGGCCGGGCGCTGGACCTGAAACGCCTCCACGGCAGTGGTACAACCATTGTGAATCAGCCCGTCACTGGCCAGCAGCCAGGCCACCACGTTGCCGTGGGCGGCCACCTTGACGTTATCCAGGCCTTCCAGCAGGCGATCCCAGGTCTCGCGGCGCTCGCTGGGATGCGGACGCAGCACGAATCGAACATCCGGCAGTGCGCGCGCCAGCGCCGGAATGGCCTCGCTAAAAGCCTTGAATAACTCGTACTTGTGAGCAGCAAACCCCCCGCGCGGATCATCCGGGCGTTGCTCACGCAGCCATTTCAGATGACGATTCTGACGCGGCTGAACGTGATTGACCCGCGAAAAATTGGTGTTGATCAGCACGAAACGGCCATACTCGGCCCGTATCCGGGCCACTTCATCATCGAACAGAGCCTGCAGCGGTTTTTTCAGCAAATCGGCGCGCGGGTTGCCGCACACGGCAATCGGCCCACCGGCATGGTCCGGGTGCTCACGCCAGGCCTCTGCATTGTCTTCGCCCCAGGCAATCAGCAGTTCCGGTTCGTTGAGCGTCGGCCCGTCGACCTTGGTGCGCCAGTAGACCTCGCGCGAAGCCCAGACCAGGCCTTCCTCGTCCCATAACGCCACCCGGTGACCGCAGGAACGCGCCAGCGCCAGGTTGTGGCGACTGCGAGCGGTCACACTCTTGCCCACATAGACACCGTCCGGATAACGCGAAAGCGAGAGGTCGATGACCTTCTTGGCGCCGACGATGGCACGCAGGCCGCGGCCGGCGGCAACCAGCCCCAGCAACAATTTGGCGTCAAACTCGCGAACGCGGGTTTCGCAAGGCAGGATCAGGGCACGCATTCAGTCTGCCTGGAAGCGCTCGGCCAGTTCAGGCGTCAGGCGTTCGGTGACGAAGCGATCAATGCGTTCGATCTCACCGTCATCGAAGTAATCACGATAGCCGCCGACCTTGCCGCGGCGCACCTTGTAGGAATCGGGATCCTCGACGTTGCTGGCCTTGAGGCGACTGTTCTTGAAGTAGTTGTCGCGCTCTTTTCGCTTGAGCGACTCGAACGAGGCGAATTCCACGGCCTCGGCAATCTCCTCACCACTGAATTCTTCCTCAAGAAACTCCAGCAATCGCGCCATTTCCGCCTCCGGCTCGGCCCGCAGAGTTTCGTAGAAGAGTCGATACACCCGATCCCACCCCTTCAACTCCTCATGCCAGTGATTGAGATATTCGCAGATGGCCGGCAAGCCCAGCGGGGACTGCATGACGAATTCGAACATCGAGCCGCCCTGATCGACGGCATACATCTCGCGTTTGTAGGCGCTGGCACGGCGAGTCGACTGGAAATATTCCGAAACGGCCACATCGCGCGGGTCGCGCAGCAAAAAGACCACCGGCATGGCACGCAGCTTGTGGCCATGGCGCGAATGGTGGGCCAGGCGATCGAGGTAGTGACCATGGGTCATGGCGTACACCGGAATGACCGGGTTCTGACGTTTGAAATTGTCATATTCCAGCAACTGGTTCTCGGCCAGTCCATGACGTTTCTGATAAAGCCTGGAGAGCATGGCGCGCAACCAGGTCCGACCACTCTTGGCTCTTGACAGCACCAGGATATCAGCCGCCAGCACGCGCCGATTATCCAGCCCGGCACGCAGGCGATGACGGGCCCGGATCCGACGTTCACGGGGCAACGGCGCGGTCAGTGCCCAGATTCCGGCGCGGTAGAGACGAAGACGATCAATCATGGCTTTTCGGTGCGTCCGGGAAAACCCGTTATTGTAAGCGCAATTGTTCAATGGCACGCCGCGCATGGTCAGCCAATTGCTGAGCATCGGATGGCCGCAATTCTTCGGTCAGTAGGGGTTCACCCAGGCGCACCCGGATGTGGCCCGGCCGAATATGAAACCCGCCCGGCGGCATCACCTGTCCAGTGCCGTCGATGGCGACCGGCACCACCGCCACGCCGGCATTGATCGCGACTTTGAATGCGCCGGACTTGAAGCGTCGCAAGCGGCCGGTTGTGCTGCGCGTACCCTCCGGAAAAGCCGCCAGGCTGTGCCCTTGCCCGAGCAGGTCCACCGCACGCTGAAGTTGCCTTGCGGTGTCGCGCGCGCCCGCGCGCTTGATCAACACCATCCCCATGGCGCGCGTGTACCAACCCAGAAACGGCACTTTGCCCAGCTCAGCCTTCAGAACGAAACGCAGCGGCACCGGAATGGCCATGAACAGCGCGCAGATATCGATCATCGACGAGTGATTGGCCACGAACACGTGCGGGCGGCTGAAGTCGATCCGCCCTGCCCCCTGAACCTCGAATTTCGAATACGACCCGTATACCAGAAAGGGCGACCAGATTCTCGCGGCCATGCGCAAAGGCACATGCGCATCACCGCTGACCGCGCGTACGGTCAACGCCATGCTGATCCAGAATATTGACCAAATCAAGGTAATGGGAAGCTGGATGGCGTTCAGCACCAGCCAGGCCACTTTTTTCAATGTTGACATCGATCCGTGCTGGCGATTGCCCGCCAGGCCCTGTTCAAGCCGCTGCATCATAACGACTTTGTCAACCCACTGTCATGTTGCCCGAAAGCGCGCGCGAACCAACCTCAATTCGGTATAGACTGACCCGGCCGAGTAGCGAGTAGAGGAGCCAATGCAGGGACAGATTGCCATGGTCGTGGTCATGAGCATTGCTGGCATGCTTCTGGCATTGGTCCTGGGCGAAGCCTGGCTGATGCAGATGCTTCTGGGAGAAACCCGCTGGCTGGCGGTCCTGGCCGGCGGATTCATCGGCGCGCTATGGGCGGTGGTCATCCTGCAGGGCCGACGAATCGAAGCGCTGGAAAAACGCCTGAAGGGCATCAACGAGTCCATCGGCGCCGAATCGGCGGAGTCGCCCGAAGCCGCTCAACCACCCTCTTCTCTAACCGCCGAATCAGCACGCCCGGAATCCGCACCAGCCCTTATCGCTGAGCCGGTCGCAGCCGACATTGACAAACCTCCCGCGCCGGCGCGAACTGAATCAATACGGTCCGTGCGTTCCGGTGATGCGCTGACCACTGGATTGCGGCGGTGGTTCGCTTACGGTAACGTTCCGGTCCGAATCGGCGTGCTGGTGACCTTCGTCGCGGTCGCCGCCCTGCTGCGCTACGCCGGTGAGCAAGGCTGGCTGAGTGCCCCCATCGAAGTGCGTCTGAGCCTGGTCGCCCTGGCTTCGATCGCCGCACTGGTCTTTGCCTGGATCCGACGCGAGCGCCAGCGGGTGTTCGCCCTTTCTCTGCAAGGTGGCGCGATTGGCGTTCTTTTGCTGACCACCTATGCCGCCTTCGATTTATACGGGTTGATCCCCACCGCCGCAGCACTGGTCCTGACCGTGGTCTTCGTCGGCGCCTGCGGCGTACTGGCCATGGCCCAGAAAGCCCTGGCCCTGGCGGTGCTCGGCATGCTGGCCGGTTTTGCAGCCCCGCTGCTGATCGCCGCCGATGGCGACCGTCACCTGGCGCTATTTGGCTGGTACGCCATTCTCAACCTGGCGGTTCTGGCACTGTCCTGGAAACAGACCTGGCCATTGCTCAATCGCCTCGGCTTTGCGTTTACCTTCGTGGTGGCCTGGATCTGGGGCGTACTGGCCTGGAGTCCCGAGCACTATCTGCTGGCCCAGGTCTTCTTGCTCCTGTTCTTCGTGTTTTATCTGGCCATTCCGCTGATCGAGGGCCTGAGGCGACCCGAGGGCCAGCCGGAACGGCTCGATGTGATGCTGGTCTTCGGTTTGCCCTTGTTCGTCCTGCCCCTGCAAGTCGCCATTCTCGATGGTGCACGGCTACCCGTGGCATTCTCGACCCTGATCGGCGCTCTGATCTATTTGTTCAGTGCCTGGCTGATACGTGCTCAGCCGGGCATGTCCGCGTTGATGCGTTCACATGCTGTGCTGGCCCTGGGGCTGGCCACCCTGGCTGTACCCTTTGCATTTTCCGGTCCGACCATCACCATGATCTGGGCACTGCAAGGAGCGGCGCTGGTCTGGTACGGCTGTCGGCAGCAGCATCGCCTCACTCGTCTGGCCGGGCTGGGCCTCCAGCTGACCTCGGCCATGGTCTGGCTGGTCAATCAAATGCTGGACGGTCGTGGCGAATGGTTCCTTTTCAATCCGCTCGGCTTTGCCGGCCTGGCCCTGACATTTGCCGCCTTGTTCAGCGCCTGGTGCTTTGCCCGGGCTTGCGCGCACGCTGATCGGGTCAATATTCTGGCCGGTTGGGGCATGGTCTTGTGGCTACTGACCGGCCTGTTCGAGGCTTTCATCCACTTTGAGGCTCTGATACTGACCCAGACGCTGATCGCCTGGGCCGCACTGACCGTGCTGCTTGCCGCCGGGCTCCATCACTGGCAGCGCTGGTGGGTCACCGCACCGGTCAGCGTTCTGGCCCTGGCTGCTTGCATTCCTCTCGCACTGGCCCAGTCAGTCAATACCCTGCCGCTATCGGGCTGGGGAGGGCCGACATGGTTGCTGGTTCTGGTTGCAACCCTGTGTGCGGACTGGAGTTTTCGGCGGCATTCGAGCCGCTGGAGAGTCTCGATTGCCCTGACCACCCATGCGGCCACCCTGAGCGTGCTTGTCTTGACGGGAATCCAACTGGCTGACCAGAACTGGTCCATGGGCGATGGCTGGCAGTGGCTGATCGGCGCATTACCCGTGTTGGCGCTGGTGGCCTGGT
>PWWM01000196.1 GCA_003561495.1 Gammaproteobacteria bacterium | reverse complement strand
ATTCCGGGCCACAAGGCCCGCAGTCGTTTGCCTCCGGCAAACGCCAATGGCGTTGCTACGCAACAATTGATTTGCGTGTACACCGACACGCAACGCCCCGCCGCCTCCACCAGATCCCCGAGACAAAACCGGCCATCGTGCCGGTTTTGTTGTTTCTGGACTCAACCGAGGCGGGAGTCGAACCCGCTTCATTTGATTCCGGGCCACAAGGCCCGCAGGTTGTTTTTGCCTGGCTCCTGATTGAAAATTGAAGCAGATCACCAATCCCAACAAGACCCAGCGCCTCTGATCGAAAGCGGAATGACCCAGCCAAACCATTTGTTCAACCCGTGAAGGGAGCCAATCTCATCGACTGCCCCGTATGCCGTCACTCATCCGCAGAGCACTTCATGCAGGTCGATTGCAAGGACTACTGGCGCTGCAATCGCTGCCAGGCGCGCTTTCTGGACCCGGCACAGCTCCCCAACCCTCTCGCGGAAAAGGCGGAGTATGACCGCCATGAGAACCATCCCGATGACCCAGGCTATCGTCGCTTTCTCGATCAGCTCGTCAAGCCCCTGCTGAAGCAGCTTGCGCCCGGTTCGCGCGGACTGGATTTCGGTTGCGGGCCAGGGCCGGCGCTGGCGAGAATGCTGGAAGAAGCCGGGCACCAGGTTTCATTGTATGACCCGATCTATTTTCCTGATCAGGAGGTGCTGCATGGACAGTACGACTTTCTGACCGCCACGGAAGTCGTTGAACATCTGCATGATCCCAGCTCAACTTTCGAGCTGATGAATCGACTTGTGGCACAGGGCGGGCTGATTGGTCTCATGACCCGTTTCCAGACCGATGATGCGCGCTTTGCACGCTGGCACTATCGCCGCGATCCCACCCATGTCGTGTTTTATAGAATCGAGACGTTCGAGTGGCTGGGGCAGGCGCTAGGCTGGGAAATGACGATCATTCCCCCGGGCGTCGTGGTGGCCCGCAAGCGGCCCAGGGCCGGAATGATCGCGGCCGGTCAATGTTTCAGAAGCTGACCGCGGTTCTTGAGTTGCGATTGACCAGCAACTTGCCGCTGGTATAGCAGGCATTGAGAAACGCGGACACATTTTCCGGTGGCTGGCCGGATTTTTCCAGCAAGGCCTCGATGCTCTGCGGTCCACGAATGAGGATCTGGGCCAGGCGATGCAGCTGCTCGTTGCGCATGGCTTCGCCTGGAACCTGCGTCAGCATGAACTCCACATCACCCATCAAGTCCGGATGCAATTTCCCACGGGACTGGGCCAGCCCGGCAAACCATTTCAGCTCGCTCAGTGAACGTTGCTTGTGGCCCTGAACACGATCCACCAGATCGGCGCTGGAAACAGACTGACCAGCCGTCGCCGGCAAGGTTTCGGCAAACATGGGCGGGGTCAGTTCGCTGATCGAACCGTCGAAAAACCAGGCGCCAGAGCCCGGATCAATCAACAACAGCGGCCAACCCGGGTGAGTGATCACGACGGGCTTTTTCCAGGTCTGTCGTCGCAGGTGCTCGGCCAAAGTGAAGTGCCCCTGGCGCTCCTTGACTTCCATGGCTTGCCAGATGGACTCAACCTTGGCGGGCGCACTGTTTTCAAAGCGCTCTTCATCCTCGACGGAAAAATCACCCGAGGCAAGCTTGTTCAGCAAATCAAGAAATTCTCGCGAGCGCAGGGGCTTCGACAATCTGAACCTGACTGATTCATCCTTGTTGCGAGTCAAGGCAATCACCGCCTGACCGAGTTCGTTCAAACTTTTCCAGGTCTCTCGACCCTCGTCTGAATCGATATCAACCAGGGTGACATCACCACCCACTTGCTCGGATACTTCCCAGGTTTGTCCAGCACCCCGACCGCCGGCAAGATTGAGCAGCGAACGCATCACCATCAAGTCCTTCGGACCGACTTTCAAGGCTGAAAGGATCATTCGATCACTCATGATGACGGTCTCCGCTCAAAAACTCGGTATTAAGCATACTCTCAGGCCCGTGATTTCCCAAGAAATTTCAGCGCGAAACATTTCACAGTTTCGACAATCCACGAACAGGACGATAACATCATGACCGATAAAAACGTGAATTCGTGACCACAATCACACCAGGTCTCGAGCGACACACCGCAACAAGGCACTGACCCGGAGCATGGATTCGGCCAGCACCCGGTGGATTTCTTCCAGGGAAATCACCTCGCTGGACACGCCGGCGGCTGGATTGGCCACCACGCTCAGGCTGGCGTAATCCATTCCGGCTTCACGCGCCAGGGCCGCCTCGGGCATGGCCGTCATGCCGACCAGGGTGCATCCATCAGCGGCCAGGCGCGCAATTTCGGCAGCTGTTTCCAGACGCGGCCCCTGGGTCACCGCATAACAGCCCCCATCATGGACTTCAATCCCGGCTGATTGCGCCGCACTCAGCAATGCCCGCCGAATCGAGCCGGAAAACGGCTCGGAAAACTCGATATGTTCGAGTGAGTCCTCCGCGCTGCCACTGAATGTGTGCGACCGACCCCAGGTGTAATCGATCAATTGATCAGGAACGACCATGCTGCCCGCATTCAGATTCGGGTCAATGCCGCCGACCGCGTGAATGGCCACGACCCTTTCGACACCCAGCTGGCGCAGAGCATCGATATTGGCGCGGTAATTGATGGCATGCGGGGGGATGGCATGGGGCCGGCCGTGGCGCGGCAGAAACCAGGCTTCATCACCGCCAATGCGGATCCGGGAAACCGGGGCGGAGCTCGGACCATAGCGGGAACCGGGATGGGATTCATGCAGAACCTCGAACAAATCCAGCGCACCCGTGCCTCCAATGATGGCCAGACTCATCGTTAGACCGCCCAGACTTCGTCAAGCTGGCGCCAGTATCCATGCCAATCCATGCCGCAACCAAAAACGTACCGATCCGGCACCTCGATGGCAGCGTGATCCACCCAGTCTCGCGGCAAACCACGATCATGCATCTTGACGGTCAAGGCCACTGTCAGCACATGCTCGGCACCATCCTTGAGCAATCGTTCGCATACGGCCTTCATGGTCCAGCCTTCATCAAAAATGTCATCGACGAGCACAATGGTGCCATCAACGACATTGGGCCAGCGACCCCAGGACAACTCATCGCCCTCGGTCCGGCCGCGATACCGGGTGGCATGCAAATGATCCATCAGAAACGGCCGATGGAGCCTGCGACCCAGTTCGATGGTCGGGTACATGCCGCCGTTCATCAAGGCCATCAGGGTGACCATGCGGTGACCATCAAGTCGCTCGTCCAGCCAGGCTGCCTGCCGGTCCAGCGCCCGACCGATGGTGGATGAGTCAATGATGCGCTGGGCGCCCATGGGCCATTGGTCCGGCCACTGATCAGGTTTCACGGAGCGACTCTTCATGGCTTTCCATTGCGGCCATTCTTTCAGCCATTTCCACCTTCAGCGTGCGTGTCGGGAAGGCGATCTCGGCGCCATGAGAATCGATGATCTCACCAATTCTGAGCATCACGTCCTCGCGTACCCGATGAAACTCGGCCCAGTTGGTCGTCTTGGTGAAACAGTAGACCATGATGTCAAGCGAATGCGGCCCGAAAACATCGAAGTGAACCATGATGATCTCGTTGGTGGCTACGTCCTCGTGGCTCTGAATCATCGAGCGAATGTCATCGACGATGGGACGGATCAATTTCTGGTCATCGTAGCGAATGCCGATATGGTCGAAGATGCGCCGGTGAGTCATGCGTGATGGGTTTTCTACCGTAATGGTGGTGAAGGTCGCATTGGGCACGTACATCGGCCGTCGATCGAACTTGCGGATGGTCGTCATACGCCAGCCGATATGCTCGACGATTCCCTCGATGTCCTTGTCGGGCGAGCGGACCCAGTCGCCCACTGAGAACGGCCGATCCATGAACACCATGAAGCCACCAAAAAAGTTGGCCAGCAGATCGCGAGCCGCCAGGCCAACCGCGATTCCGCCCACGCCACCCGCTGCCAGGAAACCGGAAATCGGAATATTGAGAATGCTCAGTATGGTCAGAGCCCCGGTCAGGACCACCGCGATGCGCACGATGCGACCCAGCACGCTGACCGTGGTGATGTCGACATCCTCGTTGCGCTTGCGTTTTTCGGCCACGAAGGCTTTCTCGAAGCCGGTCGCCAGGCGGAAAGCAAACCAGGTCGCCGCCACGACCAGACCCAGTTGCTGCATGGCGTTGAGGAACTCCGGGGCAAAACCCAGCGCCTCGGTATGGGGTGCAATGACCCGGGCCGCCATCACGATGCCCTGCCACCAGATCAGCAGAGAGATCGGTCGTTTACCGGCATAGACAACGGCATCATCCCAGAGATGGCTGGTCTTTTCAGCCAGCTTTTCCAGATGATTGACGAAGGTGCGATAAACCAGTTCCAGCAACAAGGCTGCCAGGATGATCAGGAATGCCTGGATCACCCAACCCGGCAGGCCGACCCACCCGCTGATTCCGTCGATATATTCGCTCATCGTTCCTTGTTCAAAGATTCAAGTGATTCTCGCCAGGCCCTGAACTCCGGCACCGTCAATTGCTCTTTCAGGCTGGCCAGGGGACGACCATACAAGCGTTGCAAGCTCTGGTGATCCGCTGCCGGCAAGGACGATGACCAAGGCTCATCATCAAGCAAATGTCTGACCGATGCCGGTTTGCACACCAGCGCCAGGTTACAACCGGCCGCAAAGGCCTGTTCCAGTCGCTGCCTCAGATTCCCGGCCGCAGCCGCACCGGCCATATCCAGGTCATCAGAGACCACCAGTCCTGAAAACCCGAGCTCCTCACGCAGTTGCTCGCCGATCCAGACGGGTGAGAACCCGGCTGGGGCCGAATCGATTGCCGGATAGCAAACATGGGCCATCATAACGGCCTGAACCTGATTGGCAAGCCCTGCAAAGGGCGCCAGATCCGCCTGCAAGGCCTGGAGTGGGCGATCATCGGTGACGACCTGCAGATGTGAATCGGCTGCCACGGACCCATGCCCCGGAAAATGTTTGGCACAGGCGGCCATGCCCGCATCGCGCATGCCGGCGATGTAGTGGGCGGCCAGATCGGACACGCTGGCCGGATCCGCAGCCATGGCTCGGTCTCCGATCACCGAGCTGCCGCGATCAAGATCCAGCACCGGCGCCCAACTGAGGTCAACCCCGACATCAAGCACCTCGGCGGCCATGACCCGACCATGTCGATAAGCCATGTCACGCGCCCGATCCGGATGCGAACGGTGCCAGCGTCCCAGAACCGACAGCGGCGGCAATCGGGTGAACTCGTCGCGAAAGCGCTGCACCCGCCCGCCTTCCTGATCAACCGTGATGACCAACCGCGGCGATCGCAATGTCCTGACCGAGGCACTCAGAGACCGCAATTGACTACGCGAGGCATAGTTGCGCGAAAAAAGAATCACCCCGCCCACCGCCGGGTGGCGCAGCAAGTCAGCCGTTGACGGGTCCAGTTCCAGTCCATCGATCCCGACGATCAGCGGACCAAGAGGCATCTCGATGGTCATGAACGCTCAAACAGGGCAATGGACTCGACATGAGCGGTATGCGGGAACATGTCGGCGATTCCGGCCCGAGCGAGGCGAAACCCATGCCGTGACACCAGCTCACCGGCATCACGGGCCAAAGTGGCCGGATTGCACGACACATAGATCACCCGCCTGGCGCCACTGCCGGCAATCATGGGCAACACTTCGAATGCCCCGGAACGGGGCGGATCGATCAGCACGGCATCGAAACCGGCCTGATACCAGCTTCGTCCCGAGACATCTTCACTCAGGTCGGCCACATCCAGGTCGATGTTGTCCAGGCCATTGCGCCGTGCGTTGCCTCGAGCCGCCTCGATCAACTCGGGCGCGCCCTCGATGCCGGTCACATGGGCGGCACGGGTCGCCAAAGGCAAGGTGAAATTGCCCAACCCGCAAAACAGATCCAGGACTCGCTCATTGTCTTGCGGATCCAGCCACTCCAGGGCACGCATGATCAACTGTCGATTGATGGCGGCGTTGACCTGGACAAAGTGCTGCGGATGAAACGCCAGCTCCAAACCGAACTCCGGAATCCGGTACGTCAACTCATGAGCTTCAGGCGCCAGCCGAAAGACCGTATCCGGCCCCTTGGGCTGAAGATAGACTGCGATCCCTTCAGAAGTCGACCACTGGCGCAGCCTGTCGAGATCAGCGTCACTCAATGGCTCGAGATTTCTGATCACGATGGCCGAGTCCTGGTCACCACTGGCGATTTCAACCTGCGGCACCTTGTCGGCAATCGACAAGTCACCGATCAAGGCCGACAGACTGTGCAGTCGGTCGCTGAAATCCGAATGCAGGACCCGGCAATCGGCGATATCGGCCACGAAACGGCCCTCGGGCTCCCTGAACCCGACCAGCACCCGGCCCTTGCCGCGGACCAGGCGGGCACTCAGGCGCGCCCGGCGCCGGTAATACCAGGGCTCGGCGGACAGGGGCTCCATCCAGAGTTCGGCCTCCACTCCACCCAGGCGCCCCAGGTTCTCGACCAGGCGCTTGTGCTTCCAGTGCAGTTGCGAAGCATGATCGAGATGTTGCAAGGCACAGCCCCCGCACCGGTCAAACCACGGACATTCGGGCTCGACCCGTTGCCGTGAAGGTGTCAGGACCTCAATACATACAGCCTCGTCGTGCTTGCGATTGCGGTCAATCAGGCGTGCATGGACCGTTTCACCCGGCAGCGCTCCATGCACGAAGATGGCCTTGCCATCCACCCGACCGACACCTCGGCCATCGTGAGACAAATCGGTAATGCCGACAGAAACCGGTTCTGTCGGCAACTTGCGACGACGTCTTCGAGACAAGGTTTATTTCCGCGCCCACTCCCCGTCGGCGGTCTGGTAGTACCAGCCAGAGCGGGCATTGGCGATCCACTGGCGAGCGAAGGTTTCGCGCACGTCCGACTCCCACTCCGGGTGACCGTTGGCGACCGCGATCTCGCGGTAGACGGCATTACGGTCGGAATTCTCTTCACTGACCACCCGCTCAAGATTGCGACGATCGGCCAGCGGGACCGCCGAACGATCCCGGATTTCCACCAGGCCGCGCCGGGTCAGCCCGATGGCGCCGGCATCGAACCAGTCGGCCAGGTGACTTCGATGACGCTGGGCCATGCGCTCCTTGATGGCCTGGACCTGCGGAGTATCGATGTTGATATCGGGGGACTGCGCGTAAGCACTCGCCATCAACAACCCGGAAAAACGCACGCCACTGCCACCGGTCGGAGGCGACACCGAGCTTTGACGATCATTCTCGCCGATCACATCCTGGATAAACCGGTCTGCCGCCCGCTCAGCCGCCGCCTCGGGGAAATACACGTTGATGGTCACGCAAGCCGCCAGCGCCACCACCGTCAAGACCAACACCATGGAACCATAACGTTTCATCACGATCATGCTCCTGCATTCAAAACCGGAAAACCGAACATATGCCCAGTTTGAGACGGGAAGTGTAAACCACCGATGAATAATTTGCCGGAAATGAACTGCATCAAACAGCCTGAAGCGCCTCGGCCAGCGTTCGAAAACCGCGGGCGGTGATTTTTGCCTTGACGCCCTTGAGGTTGCCCTCGGGCACCAGGGCCTGCTTGAATCCCTGGCCGGCGGCCTCGCGCAGGCGCTCCTCGCCGTTGTAGACCGGTCGAAGTTCGCCGGAAAGCCCAACCTCTCCGAAGGCAACCATGCCCTGGGGAAGAGGCTTCTCGCGCAGTGAGGATTTCAATGCCAGGGCGATGGCCAGGTCACTGGCGGTTTCATTGACCCGGATACCACCGGCAACATTGATGAAAACATCCTGATCGCCGATGGCCACGCCGGCATGCCGGTTCATGACCGCCAGTAACAGTGCCAGGCGATTCGGATCAATGCCGACCGCCACGCGTCGCGGATTGGACAGTGTCGACGGCGCCACCAGCGCCTGGACCTCGACCATCAGCGGCCGGGTGCCTTCGCGAGTCACCAGCACGCAGCTGCCCGGGGCCGGTTCCTCCTGACCCGAAAGAAAGATTGCCGAAGGATTGCCGATCGCCTTCAGTCCCTTGTCGGTCA
The DNA here is from genome assembly GCA_003561495.1 of Gammaproteobacteria bacterium. Lineage (GTDB taxonomy): Bacteria > Pseudomonadota > Gammaproteobacteria > Xanthomonadales > Wenzhouxiangellaceae > Wenzhouxiangella. Next base: position 2,008 of record PWWM01000196.1, on the reverse strand, counting down.
TGGCGAACACCCCCAGCTCGTTGGCGGCTCCGAAGCGGTTCTTGACCGCCCGGACCAGGCGAAAGCGACTGCCGGAGTCCGATTCGAAATACAACACGGCATCGACCATGTGCTCAAGCACCCGCGGACCGGCCAGTGCACCTTCCTTGGTCACGTGTCCGACCAGGACCACCGCGCAGCCGGTCTTCTTGGCGAACTGAACCAGGCGGGCCGCGCATTCGCGAACCTGGGCAACCGCGCCGGGGGCTGACTGCAGAGTCTCGGTCCACAGGGTCTGGATGGAGTCAACCACCATGAAGGCCGGCTTGCGTGAGGCAGCCGTTGCCAGCACCACTTCCAGGCTGGTTTCGGTCAGGCACTCAAGGCCCTGCGGATCCAGACCGAGCCGGCGAGCCCGCATGGCGACCTGGCCGGCCGATTCCTCGCCGGTGACATACAGGCTGGGACTGGTTTTGCTCAAATGGGCCTGTGCCTGCAACAACAAAGTGGATTTGCCAATTCCCGGATCACCGCCCAAGAGAACGACCGATCCGGGGACCAGGCCACCGCCGAGGACCCGATCCAGTTCGGACAAACCCGATGACAGTCGCCGCAGGCTGTCTTCGGCCGCCACATCGGACAAACGGACGATATCGGCCGAAGCCGTTCCGGTCCAGTTGCCGCGTCCTTTCGGGCCACTGGCCACGGCTTGCACCACGCCCTCCTCCAACGCGTTCCAGGCACCGCAGTCGGGACACTGCCCCGACCATTTCGGAAAACTCGCCCCGCACTCGCGACAGGTATACTTTGTTTTTGGTTTTGCCATAGCGCTATTTTTGCAGATTGGAGAAGAATGGATGAGGTTTAAGGTTTAAGGGTTCAGGGAAAGGCGCAAGGATCAAGGTAAACCTGAAAAGTCCATTTGCCCATTTACCGACCACCGACCACCGACCACCGGCCACCGACCACCAACCACTGACTACCGACCACTGACCACCCATGTCGCGCGACGAGCAACCCATCATCGGTGAATCCCCGGCCTTTCTCGAAATTCTCGAGGAGGTTTCGCGGGCGGCCGTGCTCAATCGGCCGGTATTGATCGTGGGCGAGCGCGGGACCGGCAAGGAACTGATTGCCGAACGCCTGCACTTTCTTTCCCCCCGCTGGGACCAGCCGCTGGTCAAGATGAATTGTGCGGCCATCAGTGAAACACTGCTGGAGTCGGAATTGTTCGGTCACGAAGCCGGCGCATTCACCGATGCATCCAGACGGCGCCAGGGGCGTTTCGAGCTGGCCGATGGCGGCACACTGTTTCTGGATGAACTGGCGACCACATCCATGAACATCCAGGAAAAGATCCTGAGAGTCATCGAGTATGGCCAGTTCGAGCGTCTGGGCTCTTCCCGCACCATCCGTGTGGATGTGCGCGTGGTAGGGGCTACCAACGAGGACCTGCCTACACTGGCCAGCCAAGGTCGCTTTCGCGCCGACTTGCTCGATCGCCTGGCTTTTGACGTCATCACCTTGCCGCCGTTGCGCGAACGCCGTGCCGACATCATTCCGCTGGCCGAGCACTTCGCCATTCGCATGACCCGGGAGCTCGGTCGCGAGATTTTTCCCGGGTTTTCCTCGCCGGCGCGCCAGTTGTTGCTCGACCATGCCTGGCCGGGCAATATCCGCGAACTGAAAAACGTGGTCGAGCGGGCGGTCTATCGCCATCCGGACGATGATGACCAGCCAGTGGGCGGGATTCAATTCGATCCCTTCGAGTCACCATGGCGTCCGGGTGATCGTGCGGCACAAACCAGCACAAGCGATTCATCCACGACCTTGCCCGACGACCTGCGCGCCTATCTAGACCAGATGGAAAAAGAGACCGTACTCAAGGCAATCGATGCCAGTAATGGCAACCAGGCCGGCGCAGCTCGCAAGCTCGGTCTGACCTACAACCAATTGCGCGGCATCATGCGCAAACACGACATCAAGATCGGTTAGTTGGTTTAGTTGGTTTAGTTGGTTTAGTTGGTTT
>PWWM01000179.1 GCA_003561495.1 Gammaproteobacteria bacterium | reverse complement strand
GCGTAGTTGTCGTCGTTGGCAACTAACTTTGGTACAGCAGGTTTTACGAGGATTGCTGTCTCCTCGGCATGCCCCAGGGTACGTCCGATCCACGTCGAAGCCAGAACGCCCCCGTAGGTACTACGAATTCAGACTACCAGTCGCCTGGCTAGTTCCGCAAGTTTTAAAAATCCTGATGTTCTCGCAAAGACGCTAAGAAGCAGAGAAAACAGGAGCTTGAATGGGTTTTCTCTGCGTCTTTGCGTCTTCGCGAGAATAAACCCGGCTATTGCATAAATGTCCGGATGCAGGAGCCTGGAGAGCAGTGTTTCCGGGGCGTGGCGCGGAGATTTTTCAACCGGAGCATAGTTCACACTATGTGAGGATTGAAAAATTGAGCACGCGCCCCGGAAACACTGCTATACCGGGCAGCAGAGCGGTCCGGCGCCGGAGATTTATGCAATAGCCGGGTAAACCTAACCGTGTTTCATCAGGCGGTTTTTTTGGCGTGCCCAGTCGCGGTCCTTCTGGGCGCGGCGCTTGTCGTGGGTCTGCTTGCCGCGTGCCACGGCGATCTCGACCTTGACCTTGCCTTTCGACCAATACATGGCGGTTGGCACCACGGTCTGACCCTTGCGCTCGACCAGCCCGACCAGGCGATCGATCTCGCGCCGGTGCAGCAGCAACTTGCGCGTGCGGGTGGGGTCGGCCTTGACGTGAGTTGAAGCTGATACCAGGGGGCTGATCAGGCAGCCGAACAGGAATGCCTCACCGTCTTTGAGTAATACATAGCTCTCGCCGAACTGTACCTTGCCGGCCCTGAGCGCCTTGACCTCCCAGCCTTCCAGTGCAATACCGGCTTCAAGGCGCTCGTCCAGGTGATACTCGAAGCGAGCGCGTTTGTTGACGGCGATGGTGGACGATGGCTGCTTGGCCATGATTTCAATTCGACTCGGGGTGATTTCGTGGACGGTCGCCATGATAGCTCAAGTGAGACCGCCTTGATCCGGGACGAGTGAAACCGCATCGCCGAAAAAATCTGTTGACCCCATTCGCTTTCGGACTAACATACTGACCCCTTATGTTCATGGAACGGAAAAATCCGGCATTGATCGTTCGCACTGCAGAGGAATTTCGCCGTCAGATCGATGCCGGCTGGCTGAATAATGACAGTCCGCCAGTCCCGCGCGCGGTCTTTCTGGTGGAACCGACCGACTTTCGCCTGTCCGAGCAGTCGGCCCGGGATAACGTTTACATGGATCTGAGTGTCCGGGTGGACCCGGCGCGTGCTCTCGATCAGCACAGACGTTTGAGCGAGCGAATTACCGGCTGCGGCGTTCCGCTGGTGCGCTTCCCGGGTCATTCGACCACACCGGATGACTTGTTTCCCAACAATGTTTTTGCCACCATCCCGGGCCGCTGTATCATCGGGGCCATGCTTCATCCGGAACGTCGGCTGGAGGCCGGGCGTGCCGATATTCGCCAGTTCTTTCGCGATCTGCTCAATTACGAGGAAATCGACCTGTCCGACCGCAATCTGGTCGCCGAGCTGACCGGAGCACTGGTGGTTGACCGTTCACACCGGATCGGCTTCTGCGGCATGAGTCAACGCGTTGACGAGGCCGGTTGCCAGGCCATGCACGAGGCTTTCGATCTGGCCCTGACCTTTCAGTTCGATCTCAAACCCAGTGAGTATCACACCAATGTGGTCATGGCAGTGCTGGCTTCACGCGCCCTGGTGATTTGCCCGGAAGCCTTTGTCGATCCTGAAGTGCCGGCGGCCATTGCGCATGCCTATCCCGGTCATGTTCTGGAAATAACCCGGGCTGAAAAGGAAGCTTTTGCGGGTAATTGCATCGCTTTGAATTTCAAGGATCTGTTCATGAGCCAGACGGCGGTTGATGCCCTGGCGCCGGAAAAGATCGAAATGCTCAAGAGCTGGAATTTCGAGATTCATGGAATCGAGCTGGATGAGATCGAAAAAGCCGGCGGCAGCCTGCGCTGCTGCGTGGCAGAGATTTTCTGACAAAAGAGGGAAAGACGGGAGAGGGGAGACGGTAGTTCAGAATGCATTAAGGCCGTTGCCGTACAATTTGACAGCATGAAGTTCAACGGAGCCATTACTCGCATGTTTTCCGTGTTGCGCAATCTCCTGATCGCGATCGTGGCCAGCCTCGTGCTGGTGGTGTCAGCCTGGGCATTGACCCTGCAGGAGGCGGCCGATCGGGTGGCGCGCCAGTACGATGCGAAGGTGGTCTCGGCGCATACCATCGAGCGGGACGGTCGGCGCATTCACGTCATCCGGATTTTGACACGGGACGGCGTGGTGCGCACGGTTCGTGTGCCGGCGGATCGGAGATAAATCCATGCGGGTTCTGGTGATCGAGGATGAAACCGAACTGCGTGAACTGCTTGGACGGGCCCTGAAAAAGGAGGGTTTCGCCGTCGATCTTTGCGCCGACGGGGTCGAGGGCCTCTACTACGCGACCGATTATCCCATCGACATGGCGATTATCGATCTCGGACTTCCCGGGCAGAGCGGCATGGAAATTGTCCGTGAGCTTCGCAAGAAGAACCTCAAGTATCCGGTATTGATCCTGACAGCGCGCTCGGACTGGCAGGACAAGGTGCAGGCCCTTGAACTGGGCGC
>PWWM01000122.1 GCA_003561495.1 Gammaproteobacteria bacterium | reverse complement strand
TGCCGGAACTGCAGGGCCGATTGCCGATCCGGGTCGAACTGCGCGCGCTGTCAGTCGAGGACTTCAAGCGAATCCTGACCGAGCCCGATGCCTCCCTGACCGAGCAATACCGGGCCTTGCTGGCCACCGAGGGCATCAACCTGGAATTCAACGACGAGGCCATCACACGCCTGGCCGAGATTTCCTTTGCCGTCAACGAGTCCACCGAAAACATCGGTGCACGCCGCCTGCATACCGTGCTGGAACACCTGCTGGAGGAAATCTCCTTCGCCGCACCCGACCGCTCGGGCGAAAAGGTGACGGTGGATGCCGAGTACGTCGACCGCCACCTCAAGGAACTTTCCACCGATGAAGACCTGAGTCGGTTCATACTGTAAGGGCGTTGATGCAAATGGGATAAACTTCCCGCGCATCCGGCAGTCTCAACTCACCGCCACCGGCTCAAATCACAACAAGCAATGAAAGAAGCCTTCGCCAACAGTCCATCCATCACGCTCAAACGCGTCAGCATCGAGCTTGGGGGACGACCGATTCTCGAAGATTTCAGCCTCGAGATTCCGGCCGGCAAGGTCACCGCCGTGATGGGCCCCAGCGGGGCCGGAAAGACCACTGTGATGCGACTGATCACCGGCCAGTTGACTCCGGATGAGGGCGAAGTGCTGGTCGATTCGGAACGAGTCGACCAAATGACCAGCCGGCAGCTTAACCGGCTACGGCGCAACATTGGGGTGTTGCTGCAAAATGGCGCGCTGTTTACCGACCTGAACTGTTTCGACAATGTCGCCCTGCCCCTTCGAGAACACACCGCTCTGCCCGAAAGCCTGATTCGCAGGCTGGTGCTGCTCAAGCTGCAAACGGTGGGCCTGCGCGGGGCGGCCGAAATGTATCCGCGCGAACTGTCCGGGGGCATGAATCGCCGGATCGCCATGGCACGGGCCATGGCCCTGGATCCGGCCATCATTCTTTACGATGAACCCTTTGCCGGACTGGACCCGATTTCACTGGGGGTGTCACTGCGCCTGATCCGCGACATCAATCAGGCCGTGCGCACCACCAGCGTGGTCATTACCCATGATGTGGGCGAAGTGGCACGGTTTGCCGATTATTGCTGCATTATTTCCGAGGGCCGAGTCGTGGCCGAGGGTGGTCCGGAAACGCTCGCCGACAGCAGTCATGAGCTGGTTCAGCAGTTTGTCAACGGATCGCCTGACGGGCCAGTCGCCTTTCACTACCCGGCCGCCGACCTGACCGAGGAGATGCTGACCGAGGAATCCGGTCGATGAATTCGGCTTCCACGCCCACACGCTGGCTTGATCCAATCCGACACCTCGGTCGCGCCGGGCTGTTTTTGCTGACCGCGATCTCGCGCATGCGGCTGACGCGACTTCAGGCCGGAGAAACCCTGCGCCAGATCTACTTTGCAGGGGTGCGCTCGCTGGTCATCATCGTCACCGGCGGCTTCTTCGTCGGCCTGGTGCTGACCCTGCAGACCTACGACACCTTGTCACGCTTCGGGGCCGCCGATGCCGTCAGCACCGTGCTCGCACTGTCGCTTTTTCGCGAGCTGGGCCCGGTACTGACCACGCTCCTGTTTGCCGGCCGCGCCGGCACTTCGATCACCGCGGAAATCGGCCTGATGCGGGCCACTGAACAACTCGACGCCCTGGACCTGATGGCCATCGACCCAATGGAGCGCATTGTCCAGCCGCGCCTGTTGGCCGGCATCGTGGCGGTGCCGGCCCTGGTATTGATCTTCAATGTCTGCGCAATACTGGGTGGCGTGGTGTTTGCCGTGTTCATGATGGGATCAGACCCGATCACCTTCTGGGCCAACATGCAGGCCACCGTCGAGTTGTGGCGCGATTTCGGCCATGGCATGCTCAAGGCCGTGGCCTTCGGATTCCTGGCCTCCTGGCTGGCCGTTTACTTTGGCTGGACTGCCCGCCCGACCAGCGAAGGAGTGGCCCTGGCCACGACCCAGACCGTGATTGCCACGGCGATCTCGGTACTGATTCTCGATTTTGTACTGTCTGCCTTCATGCTGTAACGCGCAGGAAAACAACCGACCATGAAATCATCACACCAGATCGAACTGACCGCCGGCGTTTTTCTGTTGCTGGCGATTGGCGCACTCATCTTCCTGGCTGTTCAGGCGACCGACCGAGGCGTCGTGGCCGCAGGCGGTTACCAGGTAACGGCCTCTTTTTCCAATGTCGGCGGACTCAAGCCCAGGGCACGGGTCAGCATGGGTGGAGTGACCATCGGCATGGTCGAAAGCATCAACCTCGACCCTGACACCTTCGAGGCCCGGGTCGTCATGCGGATCGCCGATGAATTCGATGATCTGCCGGAAGACACCTCGGCTTCCATCTTTACCGCAGGCATTCTGGGCGACCAATTCATCGGTCTCGAACCCGGTGGATCACCTGAGCCTTTGCGTGATGGTGATCGAATCCTGCTGACCAACTCCGCGTTGCAACTCGAACAACTGATTACTCGCTACATGTTTGATAGCGAAGGAGATGATTGAATGGACCTACGCTGGCTCCTGATCCCCGTTTCCATGCTGCTGGCCTTGCCGGCGCTGGCCAATGATGATCCGGTCGAACTGGTGCGCCAGACCACCACCGAACTGTTCGAGCTGGTCGAGGACAATCGCGAACAGTACAAGGAAAACCCGGGGCTACTGCGCGACGAACTGGCCGATATTCTCAAGCCGCGTTCGGACCTGATCCACTCGGCGCGCCTGGTGCTCGGCCGGCATGGCCGTGGATTGGAACGCGAGCAGGTGGAAGCTTTCGCCGAGGCGCTCTCGGACATGCTCATGCGCCGCTATGCCACTGGGCTGCTGGAGTTTCGCAGTCGCGAACAGGTCGAGGTCCTGCCCCTGAGCGGAGACAATACCGAACGCATGACCCGGGTTCGCACCCGCATCGTTCTCGACAACAGACAGCGCATTCCGATCGATTACGTACTGCGCAAGCGTGATGGTGAATGGCTGGTCTTCGATGTCATCATCGAGGGAATTTCCTATGTGACCACCTTCCGCAATCAGATCGGTGAGGAGATCCGTCGCGATGGCTTTGACCGCATGCTGGAGCGACTCCAGCGGGGAGAAATCGAAGTCGATGTTGACATCGAGGTCGACAACAGCAATGCCGGCTGAAATGACCGTCGAGTTGCCGAGGCGCCTGACCCTGGTCGAGGTGCCGGAGGTTCACCGTGCCAACCGGAATCTGTTTCTTTCCGGGCCCATCCCCAGCCAGATTGATCTTTCCGGCATCGAGAAAAGTGACTCCAGCGCCCTGGCACTGCTGATTGAATGGCAAGCCCGGGCTCACGCCCGGGATTGCCGGATCGAATTCACCAACCCGCCTCGGAGTTTGACGGTACTGGCTCGTCTAAGCCAGGCCAGTCAGTTGCTTGGCTGGGACAACGACACTTCCGAGGACAACCGATGAGACCCGCCATTGTGAGGTCATTGGCCATTGCACTGGTTGCCGCCGTTCTCGCCGGTTGCGCAAGCACTGCCGCACCACCGGAACAGCGTCATCCCGACGACCCCTGGGAACCGTTCAATCGCAGCGTCCACCAGTTCAATCGAACGGCCGATCGTGCCGTGCTGCGCCCGCTGGCGCGAGGATATGATCGCGTGACCCCCGACCCGGTACAGCGGGGTGTCCGCAATTTTTTCCGCAATCTGCGCTCACCAGTGATCATGGTCAATCTGCTCCTGCAGGGACGCGGAGGTGAACTCGAGAGTGAGTTTCAGCGCTTCGTGACCAATACGCTCTACGGGGTGGCTGGCGTGTTCGATGTGGCCAGCGCCGGCAACATCGACAAGCCCGAAGGTGATTTCGGTCAGACCCTGGCGGTATGGGGCTGGGAGGACAGCCGCTACCTGGTGTTGCCGCTACTGGGACCTTCCACCATTCGCGACAGCGTCGGGCGCGGGGTTGACACCGTGCCGGATGTCGCCTGGCGACTGGCCTACCAGGAAGGCTCGTTTTTCCTGGTTGGCCTGAATGTCGTGCAAATGCGAGCCGGCTTGCTGCCGCTGGATGCTGAACTGGCTGCCGCCTATGATGAATACATCATGATGCGCGATGGCTGGATGCAGCGGCGCAATCACCTGATTTTCGGAGAGGATGCCGAGCTACCCGACTATGATGCCTGGCTCGACGACGATGACTGGGAGGATTGGTAGCCTACTTCCTGTAGGGTCTGCCCGGGTTTCCACCGATCAACTCACCGCGTTTGAAGAGCCATCCCTGGGCCAGGTCACAACCAATGCCGCGCAGAAACTCCAGCTCGGCAGCGGTCTGCACGCCCTCGGCGGTAACCGCAAGACCCAGCTCTCTGGCCATGGCGACAATGGCCTTGACGATGGCCGCATTTTCGCGAATCGAATCCACATCACGCACGAAACTCTGATCGATCTTGAGCCGCTGAATCGGCAGCTTGCGCAAATAGGCCAGCGATGAATACCCGGTGCCGAAATCGTCAATGGCCAGGCTGATGCCATATTCTCGCAGGCGCTTGAACTGCTCCAGCGCAGCGACGTTTTCCTCCATGAAGACCCGCTCGGTAATCTCGACTTCAAGCCGCGTGGGCGCCATGCCGCAGCTTCTGGCCATCGCCACCAACATTTCGGCAAACCCGGGATCGCACAATTGCCCCGGCGCCACGTTGATCGACAGCACCTTGTCATCCTGACCGGCCACCTCGGCCATGGCCTTGCGGTAGACCTGCTCGCCCAGCGCCGTGATCAGGCCTCGCGTTTCGGCCAGTGCGATGAATTGTTCAGGATCAATCCAGCCATCCTCGGGATGATGCCAGCGAGCCAGCGCCTCATAGCCACGAGTCCTTCCAGTAGCGACTTCGACAATGGGCTGCAAAGCCACCTGGAGCTTGTTGTGTTCAATGACTGACCGTAGTTCGGTTTCCAGATAACGACGGGCCATGGCGGCAGCGGTAAGCTCGGGTGTATAGCGAGCCCAGGTTCCCGGTCCAGCGGCCTTGGCCTTGTAGACGGCGGCGTCCGCGTGGCGCAACAAGTCCTCGGCGGTTTCACCATCCTGGGGAAACAGGCTGATACCTACCGAGCCGGTCACGGTGACCACACGACGCTCCAGTTCCAGCGGCGACTCGAGGACCCCGCACAGTCGCTTGGCCAGTTCACCGGCTCGTCTGTCCACGTCCGGACCTTCCAGCAACACCAGAAACTCATCCCCGCCCAGGCGTCCAATGACCGCCTTCTCGCCAACACTATCGTTCAATCGCGAGGCCAGCCGTGCCAGCAAACGGTCGCCCGTGGAATGTCCCCAGACATCATTGATGTCCTTGAAATGGTCCAGATCCAGATGCAGGATCGCCAAGCCATTGCCAATGACGGAGGCATCGGCAATCTGCTCATCCAGCATGATCTGCAACTGGGTGCGATTGGGCATTCCGGTCAGCGAGTCGGTGTAGGCCAGACGGGTCAGCTCGTCCTCCATCCGACGACGCTCAGTCACCAGGCGAGCAAAGCCATGCCAGACCACATGGCCATCGTCAAGTCGTTCGGGAGTGGACTCGACCTCCACCCACTCGGCATGCTCTTCGCCACCGCCCGGGGGACTCAAACGGAATTGCTGTCGGAACAGGGTCAGATCACGGGCGCTGATCTCGACCGCACGCATGACGCGGTTGACATCGTCTTCGAAAATCCGCTCAAACAAAACCCGGGCGTTTTCTCTGACCTCATCGTGGTGAACTCCGAAAACCTCGAAAAGCTTGTTGCTGGCAAACGGCATGCTGAACAGGCCACGATCATGATCAAGACGCAACTGGTAGATGACGCCGGGCACATGTGAAGCCAGATGACTCAATTGCTGAGCCTGCTCGGCCTGGGCCTGCCGGGCCTTGGCCAGGTGACTGGAATCCAGCCCGAGACCGGCGATGTAACGTCGGTCACCCAGCTCCAGCAATCGGCCATAATAGCGAAAGGACTGGGTGGTGCCAAAGCGCGTCATCAGCGGGGCCTCGAATGCGGCACGACCGGTCTCCAGCGCCGTCTGCATCATGCCACGCACCTTGTCGCCGAGTTGCGGATCAAACAGATCCAGAGCAGAAAGCTGTGCCAGCTCCGCCGAGGAATAACCGGTGACCTTCTCGAGATTGGCGTTCCAGTGACGGAATACTCCCTGATCGTCAATCAGGAAATAAATGCCCGGCAGGCAGTCAATGACCGCCCGCGCAAAAGCCGGGTACCATTCATCGTCCTGGCTGGTGGCTGTCTCGATGAGCCCTTGTCCTGGCAATTCTCTCGTCCCCGATGATCGATTGGATTGCAGCATCAGCATCCCATGCGCCCAAGCCTACCATGCCGTTGCTCGAGCAGCGACATCCCTGAGCCGGTCCAGAACCGCCCACCGCCTTGAATGCCATCCATACAATCGCTATGCTGTTAAAATATCTCTTGATCGCGATAAAAGGATACCCTTATCAATCTCGAACTGATCAGCCGTCACTGCGGACTGCTCGGCGATGTCACGCGGCTGCGTCTGCTGGCCCTGCTCGACCGCGAGGAACTGACCGTCGCCGAGTTGGCGCAGGTCACTCGGCTGGCCCAGCCGCGTGTGTCAACACATCTGGCCAGACTGCGCGAAGCCGGGCTGGTTTCCGATCGCCGCGAGGGTGTCTCGGTCTACTATCGCCTCAACACCACCGATGACAATGCCGGGGTGATCGGTCTGTGGACGGTGCTGCGCAGGAATCTCGATGATGCCCTGATCAAGGACGATGGCGAGCATCTGGACGAAGTACTGGCCAACCGGGCAATCGCCCGCAACTGGCCGGATGCCGTAGCCGGCGACATGGAACGCCATTATTCTCCGGGAAGAACCTGGGAGGCCACTGCCCGGGCCATGGTTCAGTTGATGGAACCAGGGCGCGTTCTCGACATCGCCTCCGGCGACGGGGTCATGGGCGAATTGCTGGCCAATGTGGCCGAATCCATCGACTGCGTGGACCTCTCTCCCAAGGTCGTCAGTGCCGGTCGAGCAAGAGTCGAACCCTTCCCGAACGTGAACTTCCATCAGGCCGACATGCACGAGTTGCCCTTCAAGGACGGTAGTTTCGAAACCATTCTGATGATGCATGCCCTGACTTACAGCAAAAATCCCGGTGCTGCAATCGCCGAGGCTTCCCGGGTGTTGACGACCGGGGGACGCCTGGTTGCCGCGACCCTCAAGAAGCACCGCTACAGCAACGAGGTCAAGACCTACGGACATCTCAACAACGGCTTCAAGGAAACCGAGCTCAAGCAGATGGCTGAAGCTTCGGGCCTGTCCGTGCAAAGCTGCCGGGTCACCTCGATCGAGCGCAAGACACCCAACTTCAAGATCATCACTCTTCTGGCAAGAAAAAAATGAATCAACTCAAGTGGCACGACCCCGAACGGGTCCAATTACTTTCAACTGCACTCAAGGAACGCATCCTGGTGCTGGATGGCGCCATGGGTACCATGATCCAGCAAGCCGGCTTGACCGAAAAGGATTATCGCGGCAGTCGTTTCGACAGCCACTCCGATGACCTCAAGGGCAACAATGACCTGCTCAGCCTGACTCGTCCAGACCTTATTGAGGACATTCACCGGCAATTTCTGGCAGTGGGCTGCGACATGGTCGAGACCAATACCTTCAACGCCAATCGGATCAGCCAGGCCGACTATGCACTGGAAGAGCTGTCTGAGGAAATCAACCGGGAAGCCGCTGTCGTCGCCCGCAAGGCTTGCGATGCGGTCGAATCGGAAAACCCCGACCAACCACGCTTTGTCGTCGGCGTGATCGGCCCGACCAACCGAACCGCTTCGATTTCACCGGATGTTTCCAACCCCGGTTATCGCAACATAGACTTCGCCACCCTGGTCAAAGCGTACCAGGAAGCCACTCGCGGTCTGCTTGATGGCGGCGTCGATCTGATCATGATCGAGACGGTATTCGACACCCTCAACGCCAAGGCGGCCATCTATGCCGTGCAGGAAGAATTCCAGGGCCGGGGTGAACAATGGCCGCTGCTGATTTCAGGGACCATCACCGATGCCAGTGGTCGAACCCTGTCCGGACAGACTCCCGAGGCATTTTACTATTCGATCGCTCACGCCAACCCCCTGGGCGTGGGCTTCAACTGTGCACTGGGGGCAGATCAGCTCAAGACCCATGTGAAATCATTGAGCCGCGTGGCCGAATGCCTGGTCACAGCGCACCCCAACGCCGGATTGCCCAACGAGTTCGGAGAGTACGATGAATCCCCGGAAGAAATGGCCGGCGTCATTGGCACCTACGCCCGAGAAGGGCTGGTCAACATCATCGGAGGCTGTTGCGGGACCACCCCGGATCATTTGCAGGCCATCGTCAAGGCCGTCTCCGAATGCAAGCCACGAAACATTCAACACAAGATTGCCGCATGAACGACTCCGCTGACCAAAACGAAACCAGCCCACGTTACACGCGCTTGAGTGGGCTTGAACCACTGATCATTACCCCGGAACTCAATTTCGTCAACGTTGGTGAACGCACCAATGTCACCGGATCGGCGCGATTCAAGCGCCTGATTCTCGACGAGAAATATGACGAGGCGGTCGAGGTCGCCTTGCAGCAGGTTGAAAACGGCGCCCAGATCATCGATGTCAACATGGATGAGGGCCTGCTCGATGCCGAGGAGGCCATGGTGCGCTTTCTCAACCTGATTGCGGCCGAACCCGATATCGCGCGGGTTCCGGTCATGGTTGATTCCAGCAAGTTTCATGTCATCGAGGCCGGACTGCGCTGCCTTCAGGGCAAGGGGATTGTCAACTCGATCAGCCTCAAGGAAGGGGAAGAGGAGTTCCTCGAGCAGGCCCGGTGTATCCGTCGCTATGGTGCGGCCGTCGTGGTCATGGCCTTTGACGAGACCGGCCAGGCCGACCAGGCCGAGCGCATGGTCGAGTGTCTATCGCGGGCGCACAAGCTCCTGACCGAACAAGCGGGCTTTCCACCCGAGGACATCATCTTCGACCCGAACATCTTTCCGGTCGCCACCGGCATGGATGAGCACAACAACTATTCAATGGAGTTCATCAATGCCACCCGGGAATTGAAAAAACGATTTCCGCATTGTCATGTCTCGGGCGGCGTGTCCAACATGTCGTTTTCGTTTCGCGGCAACAATGTCGTGCGCGAAGCCATGCATTCGGTGTTTCTTTACCATGCCACCAAGGCCGGCATGGACATGGGCATTGTCAATGCCGGTCAGCTCGAGGTCTACGACGATATTGATCCTGAGCTTCGTGAACTGGTCGAGGATGTCGTTCTCAATCGCCGCGAAGACGCCACCGAACGCCTTCTGGAAGCTGCCGACCAATACAAGGGCGAAGGCAAGAAACAGGAAAAGGACGAGGCCTGGCGAGACAAGCCGGTCGCCGAGCGGCTCAAGTACTCGCTGGTCAAGGGGATTGACAAGTATGTCATCGAGGACACAGAGGAAGCCCGTCAGCAGCTTCCCAGTTCACTGGAGGTCATCGAGGGTCCACTGATGGACGGCATGAATTATGTCGGTGACCTGTTCGGTGACGGCAAGATGTTTCTGCCCCAGGTGGTCAAGTCGGCCCGGGTCATGAAAAAGGCAGTCGCTCACCTGGTCCCGTACCTGGAAAAGGAGCAGAAAGCCGGCGAAAAAAAGGGCAAGGTCCTGCTGGCCACCGTCAAGGGCGATGTGCACGACATCGGCAAGAACATCGTTGGCGTTGTGCTGGCGTGCAACGGTTTCGATATTCATGACCTGGGCGTGATGGTGCCGGTCGAGAAGATTCTCGAGGAAGCGCGCAAGGAAAACGTCGATGTCATCGGCCTGTCCGGCCTGATCACCCCGTCACTGGACGAGATGGTCACTGTCGCCGAGGCCATGAACAGCGAGCAGTTTGACTTGCCATTGATGATCGGTGGCGCCACAACCTCGCGTGCCCATACCGCGCTCAAGATCGACCCGGCCTACCCCAACGGCGTGGTCTGGGTCAAGGATGCATCACGCTCTGTGGATGTTGCGCGCAAACTCTCCAGCAAGACTCACCGGGACAACTATACTCGCAAAATTCGCGATGACTATGCCGATTACCGGGACCGTGCAGCAAGCAAGAAATCCCGCAAGCCCCTGATCAGTCTCGACAAGGCTCGCGCCAATGCCTTTAAACCCGACTGGGAAACCCACACCCCGGAAGCACCTGCTCGACCGGGCCTGCATGTTATTGAAAACTGGCCACTGGATGACCTGGTCAGCTACATCGACTGG
>PWWM01000174.1 GCA_003561495.1 Gammaproteobacteria bacterium | reverse complement strand
GTCGTGTCTCAGTGCCCGGGCTTCGTTCCGGTTAAAGCCGTCCTCGGGTGGCGAATTCCGCTTCAGTTCGACGCGGTGGCGAGGCCCTCAGCGAAATTCCCCACCCGAGGATGGCTCGTAGCATCGACGTCAAGCGATATTGCCAATGTCCGCTGAGACACGACGCTAATCAGGTGCATCTTCGCGTGTTCCAGGTTTTTCTAGTCCGCGTAGAACTGCTGCCGGAATGTGAACTCGTGGGGCGCTCGGGCATGGCCTTCGGGGCTGACGCTGATGCGGAAGTTGAGCGTCTCTTCCTGGCGAAAGCGAAAGGTGCCGATGTAGTAGATGGCGTCCTGGTCGCGAACCTCGCGCATCTCGATGTCGCGTCGCTGACTGGCCAGATTGACGGCCGTGACGTTGATTCGGGCGGTCACCGGGATATCGCCTTCATCATCGCTGCGCAGTACCGCGATGTTGAGCAGGGCCCGGGTGCCGGAGCGCTGGATGTCATAGGCACTTGCGGTCTGTGGGTCGAGCAGGTTGGTATTGAGGGTGTTGTAATGAATCGAGAAGTCGCCAAATTGTTCTGCCTGTTGCGCCCGGGCGTCCATCAGCGCCAGCGCTGCGATCATCAGGATCACAACCAGAGTCATGACACGAGTGGACATCGGTCTTCTCCATGCAGGGCGGGACATTGTTCAATGCTATCGATCCTGGATGATCCAGGCAAGCTGGTCGTTGCTCCCTGGTATCAAAAATCACCACGGAGGCACTGAGAACACAGAGAAAAGAAATTGATTTTACTGTTCTTTCTCTGTGTCCTCTGTGTCTCCGTGGTCTGCATTTCTTTCCACATTGAACCGACCTCAGACCCCAAGCAAAATGATCAGAAACTGGATGCCGATAATGGCCACCAGCGGAGACAGGTCAAAGCCGCCCAGCGGTGGCAGGACGCGCCGAATCGGCGCCAGCACCGGGTCGGTGAGCTGGAAGACCAAGGGCACGATGGGGTGGCGAAAGTTCTGCCCGACCCACGAAAGAATGACGCCGATGATGATCAGAATCAGGTACAGAACCAGCACTAGCCTGACCAGTTTCATGGCCGCCAGCAGCGACAACACCAGCGGGTCGGGCGGATAGCCGCTGATTGCGCTGATGATCACCAACCCGATCAGCTGAATGACATACAGCACCACGATACCGGCCAGGTTGACCCGGCCGATGGGCGGCAGGATTCTCATCAGTGGCTTGACCAGTGGATCGGTCAGTTTGACCAGAAGCTGCACCACCGGATTATAGTAGTCGGCCTGCACCGCCTCGAGCAGCAGGCGCAGCATCAGCACCACCAGGTAAAGGTGGATGATGGTTTCGATCAGGAATGAAAACGCGGCGGTTGGAGAGCCCATCAGTCAGCTCCCAGTTCACGACCGCGACGAATCGCGGCCTCCACTGCCTGCTGGACCAGTCGTTCGAAATCACCGGACTTCAGACTGTTCAGCGCGGCCTCGGTGGTGCCGCCGGGTGAAGTGACCCGGCGGCGCAGCTCCGAGGTTTCAGTTTCCGAGCGCGCCAGCATCACGCCGGCGCCATAGGCGGTCTGGCGGGCCAGCCGGGCGGCGGTCTCGGACGGCAGACCGGCGTCTACTCCGGCGCGGGCAAGATGTTCGGCCAGGGCGAAGAAGTAGGCTGGACCTGAACCGGACACGGCCGTCACTGCATCCATCAGGTCTTCGGCGTCGACCCACACCGTCTCACCTGCGCTGCCCAGCACTTCCGAGGCCTGGTTTCGTTGCTGCTGACTGACATGCTCATTGGCGACCATGCCGGTAATGCCGGCACCGTAAAGTGCCGGAGTATTGGGCATGGCGCGGACCAGCGCCCGTTGCTCGCCCAGGCCGGCGCCAAGACGCCGGAGGGGAATGCCGGCCGCCACGCTGATGATGAGCACATTTTCATCCAGGTGACTTTTGATCGAGGCCAGCACCTCGTCCATGATCTGCGGTTTGACCGCAAGAACGATCACGTCACGTCCGTCCACTGCCTCGGCATTGTTCTGGCTGGAGCGAATGCCGAAATCCGATTGGGCGGCGTTGCGCTGGGCGGCGCTGGGATCGGAAACCGTGATGTGGTCGGCATCCACGCCGGCCTTGATCAGGCCGCCGATCAGAGCACGGGCCATGTTGCCGCCACCGATAAAGGTGATGGTGGGGGAGGGTTGTCTAGTCATGGGTGCATTGTACCGCGCGCTCCAAACAGGGCTGTTCCGACCCGCACCATGGTGCTGCCTGCTTCGATAGCCGCTTCCAGGTCATCGGTCATGCCGGCCGACAGGGTATCGACCGTGGAATGCTGCCGGGCCAGTTCGTCGAACAGGACCCGCAATCTGGAAAATACCGCCAATTGGTCCGCGTGATCATGGCGCGGCGCCGGGATGGCCATCAGGCCCCGCAGGACCAGTTTGGAACAGGAGTTGATCTGATCGGCCAGATCGGCGATCTCATCAGGGCTGCAACCGGCCTTCTGGGCCTCGTCATCCAGGTTGACCTGAATGAGGACATTGAGCGGGGACCGGGCCGCGGGGCGTTGCTCGGAAAGTCGCCGGATGATCTTGGGTCGATCAATGCTCTGGACCCAGTCGAAATGTTCGGCGATGGCGCGGGTCTTGTTGGATTGCACCG
>PWWM01000254.1 GCA_003561495.1 Gammaproteobacteria bacterium | reverse complement strand
GGATTCCGTCGAAAAAAGGGCTGTCGAAAAAGCTGCGCTACTGGCGAGCTTTGAGCAGAAAGCCTTTTCAGTGATCAAAAACGGGCGGGTGGACGAGGTGCGAAACAGGCATCTCGAAACGGTGCGGGAGAAAAACGAGCGCTTCCTCGACTGCTGGTTCACTGAACCGGTAAGGCAAAAACTGTCGGAGGCCGCGAAAAAATTCTGATTTCACTATTATTCGTTATGCGTTGACATGGTCGCTGTATAGGGGGTATGTATTTTAAAGTCGCTGGTTTTTTCGGTCATGGATCCGGGCAGTTCAGGTTGAAATGGAAAAAGATTGCGCTGACGAAAAAATGAAAGAGCCGGAAACATCCGATGCACGGCTGCGCGCACAGAAATCGAGGCTGGCAAAGACCCTGCGTTCCGTTCGTGAGGTAAATGCCGCCTTGGAAGAGGCCCTTGCCGACTGCAGCCGGAAGCGCATGCACGCCGACCTTTTAAGCATGGAACTCGAGCAGGTGTTCAACTGCTGTACCGACCCCATGTGGGTCGTTCGTGAGGATGGTGCGGTTGTGCGCATCAACAAGGCCATGGCCGATTTACTGGGCCGGTCCCGGGAGGAGGTCGTCGGAAACTCCTGCGTCGATGTGCTGGGTGAGCATTGCAGCCCGGACGGCGCCTGTCCGGTGAAATCCTGCAAGCGGGCCGGAATGCTTCACACCTACGAGGTTAACAGGCCCTTTGCATCCGGGGGGAGCCGGTACTTTCTGGTTTCCACGGCGTCCCTGATGACAATCGACGGCTTATCGGGTTTTGTGGCGCAATACAAGGATATTACCCCCCAGAAGCAGGCCAAGCAGATAATGGAGCAGGCCAATGCCGAGTTGGAGCGCCTTGCCGGAATCGACGGTCTGACAGGTGTTTCAAACCGCAGGACGTTCGATAACGCCCTCCGGGAGGAGTGGAACAGGCTTAGCCGGGAAAAGCGTAACCTTTCTGTTGTACTGTGTGATATCGACCATTTTAAAGGCTACAACGACACCCTGGGGCACCAGTCGGGGGATGACTGCCTCCGGAAGGTGGCCCGCGCACTGGAGGCTTCCTGCGGAAGACCTGCGGATCTGGTTGCCCGTTACGGGGGCGAAGAATTCGTGTTTCTGCTTCCGGAAACCCCCCCGGAAGGGGGTATGCGTGTGGCGGAAGCCGCGCGGGAGAAGGTTGCCGGGCTTGCCTTGCATCATCCGAGGTCGCCGGTGTGCGCCTATGTTACAATGAGTTTCGGAGTGGCGGGAGCTGTCTGCCGACCGGAGGATTGTCCGGATGCGCTGCTCGAGAAGGCCGATGTCGGCCTGTATCAGGCAAAGAAACAGGGGCGCAACCGGGTATGCGCGGCGTAATGCCGGCAAAAGCCTTTGCCGTCAACGCCGATTTTGTGCAAAGTTGCCAAAGGATTGAAAAGATGAAAAAAACAGTATTTTTTTTCGTGATATTGCTGGTTGGCCTGTTCACGTTCCAGTCATGCGCGACGACCGATCCGTATACAGGAGAGCAGAAAACCAGCAAGACGACATGGGGCGCGCTTATCGGTGCCGCAGGAGGGGCTGCAGTGGGTGCGCTCACGGGAGACGACAGCAGGGACCGGCGCAAGCGCGCCCTGATTGGCGCAGGCATCGGCGGTGTCTCGGTAGGTGCCGTGGGCGCCTACATGGACCGGCAGGAAGCCGCCCTGCGGGAGCGGCTCCAGGGTAGCGGGGTCAGCGTCACGCGAAACGAAGACCGGATTGTTCTGAACATGCCCGGGCACATCACGTTCGCCATCGACAGCGCCGATATCGATGCCGATTTTTACGATGTACTGAATGCCGTCAGCTTGGTGCTTGTGGAATACGACCAGACCCTGGTTGCCGTCACCGGACATACCGACAATACGGGTCCGGTAGACTATAACCAGCAGCTCTCCGAGCGGCGTGCGGAAAGCGTTGCGCGGTACTTGCAGGCTCAGGGGATAGAGCCCATGCGCCTCATGCCCCGTGGAATGGGGATTCACGCCCCTATTGCAAGCAATGAAACGGCGCAGGGCAGGCAGCAGAACCGACGCGTTGAAATCGAGCTGGAACCGATCGTGAGCGAAGGGTGACGACTTCGTAAAAGTCCAATATCTTCGTTACGTGCGATTTCTCAGAATTTCATGTACGCCAAGTACGCTGTGTTCTTCGAAATCGCGCCAGCCTTGATCTTGGACTTTTTTACAAATCTGATGGTAAACACCCGGAAAGACAGTAAGAATGCATCAAGGAGCCGGGAGCGGTACTGGCCGCCGCTTCCGGCTCCCTATTCCCCGGGGCTTGTTTCTCCCGCCTTGGGGTGTTTCGTTTCCACTTCCACCGCATCCACGCCCTGAAACCCCCGGGGCAGTTTTTTTCCCCGCTGTCCCCGGTTTCCCATGAAATTGGCGAGGTTGCCGAACACCATCCGGAAGTGGCGGCGGCCGGCATAGATGGTCAAGGCGGCGCCCTCCGGGAAGACAACCAGGTGTTTTAGCCGGTCCGTTCCGGCTTTGAAATCCTTCGCGGCGATGTGGATGATCTTGTTCCCTTTTCCCTTTGGCAGTTCCGGGAGTTCCGACAGGCCGAAGACGAGCATCCTTCCCTCCGCCGTCACGGCCGCGGCGTATCG
>PWWM01000138.1 GCA_003561495.1 Gammaproteobacteria bacterium | reverse complement strand
TTTCCGGGACTTCTGTCGCACCTGCTTTTCATCGGCCAGCCCTGCCTTGAGCAGGGCATCCTGCAAAGAGCCCATGATCGAGTGGTCGCCCCTGTGACTTGCGTTTAGTGAACTTCGATCAGCTCGACTTCAAAGATCAGGGTCGAATTGGGACCGATCGGGCCCGGACGTCCCTCGGCGCCATAGGCCAGATCGCTCGGAATGAAGAATTCGTAGACCGCGCCTTCCTGCATGAGCTGCACACCTTCGGTCCAGCCCGGAATGACCTGGTTGAGGGCAAAACTGGCCGGCTCGCCGCGAGCATGGGAGCTGTCGAACTCTGTGCCGTCGATCAGCGTGCCACGGTAATGAACCGTGACCCGGTCGGTGGCTTCCGGGCTGGCGCCGTCTCCGGATTCGATGACCCGGTACTGCAGGCCCGATTGGGTTTCGACGACCTCTTCTCGCTGGCGATTCTCGGCCAGGAAAGCCTGCCCAGCCTCGCGATTGCGATCGGCTTCGGCAGCACGATCGCGCTCCATCTCCTGCTGACGACGCTGCATGAACAAGTCACGTTCCTGCAACGCTTCTTCCTGGGTCAGGCGGGTCTCTTCACCCAGGTAAGAGGCACGCAAGGCTTCGATCAGCAAGTCGAGGTCAAGATCCATGCGTTGTTCAGCCAGCGATTGACCGATATCCATGCCAATCGTGTAGCTGATTCTTTCTTCATGGGTCTCCAGCGTCTCGGCACTGGCCGAAACGGAAAATACGGCGGCCACCGTGGTGGCGGCAAGAATACGGGTCGTGAACATTGGGATTGTCTACTCCATCAACAGGTTGGTTTTGTGCACTCTGTGACCACCACCCCCAGCGGTGGTTCAAGCCGATCAGTCTAGCAGATCGGTCCGTCGGGTGAAATCGGGTTTATCGCAGATTGTGGCCGAGGGCCAGTTTCTGAACGGGGTCCAGGTCCCGATACGCCTCGCCAGAATCGCCCAGTTCGATGTGATAGCGTGAATCCACTGGCGATGGCGGCGCGAAAAAGTGGAAAGCCAGCACCAGCCGGTCACGCCGATTGCCCCGGCTGCCAAAATGCAGACACCGGGAGCTATCGAGCATCACGGCACTACCCGGACTTCCGGTGGCCTGGAGAATTTCGGCCTCATCGACTTGCTCCATCAGTCGCTGCTCATCGACACGCCCGCGACGGTGACCCATTTGCCCGCGCAATTGATCGGATCGGTCGGCGGGAAGAAAATGCAGCGGGCCGCAATCGGCGCTGACCTCACTGCAGTTGAGCAGAATCTTGACCTGGCGCCCGGCCAACTCATCGATATGCCACTGCTGGGAGGAGGTCTGCGACTCGTTGGGAGGCGTCCACCATAGAACCGCGCCCTCCAGGCGCGGAATCGCGCCCAGATATCGGGCCGCGGCCTCGACGATCGGCCGAGCCACCATCAGCCTGACCATTTCCGGGTGATCAAGAAACTCGTTGCCGGACAAGACGCCCAGCAGAAACTGTTTCTGGGGATTGCGAGCACGGACCTCCTCGTCCTTGCCGGTCGCCACAAAATGTTCGAAGTGATCCCGGCACAAACCGGCCAGACGGGTCAGGTCCGGGCTTTCACCCGCCGCGACCATGCGCCATCCACTGTCTGAATCCAGCTCCAGATCACCCGGACCCAGTGCAGCCGCCAACTCACGGCGCCGCGTGAGTTCATCACCCAGGCGGCGGCCTCGCAGGCCGCTCATGAGACCATGCACCATGCCGCGTGGCAGGTAAAGGCGCTTGTAAAGAAATCGGTACAGATTTCGATCGCGTGCCGGCAGACCCAGAGCGGCCATTGGAACTCCTCGAGCAGAGTTGACTTCAAGACGATGATTTTAATGACTTTGCCGACAGCCCGCGCGGATGGCTGACCGTTGAATGTTCAAAAAAGGCTTGACTCTGTTGTGGTGTTATACTAGACTAGCACACCAACACGATCAGAAAAGGAGCGACGGTCATGTTGCCAGTTGTCAGACGAAAGACATTGCAGATTCCCCACGGCCTGGCCGCAATTGCCGCCGGCATCTGTCTCGCACTGGCGTTCGCCTCGGATTTCCAGAGCCGCGAACAGTCCCTGCGTGCCGAACTGGATACCCAACAAGGCACGGAGTGGGCCGCCGGCGCCTCCGAGTCAGCCGGCAATGACCTCTCGGCCACATCCGATCGCAATCAACGCCCCCGGGCCCGGCAACCCGAACAGGTTCCCCCGGCCGGCTTGCTGCCCTGGTTTCCACTTCACTGGAACGGTGGTTGATGAGTGCGAACTGGGACGACAACCAGCCGATTTACTGGCAGTTGCGCGAGAAGACGGTTGCCGCCATTCTGGACGGCACCCTGCCGGAAAATCAGCCTCTGCCTTCGGTTCGCCAGGTTGCCGTCGACTTTCAGATCAACCCGCTGACGGTCTCAAAGGCCTACCAGTCGCTGGTCGACGATGAACTGGTCGAAAAGCGACGCGGTGTGGGCATGTTCGTGTGTGAAGGCGCGCGTCAACGACTGCTGGCCAGCGAACGCGAAAAGTTCATCAAGGAAGAGTGGCCCAGGCTGGCCGCTCGACTTGAAAAACTTGGACTCACCCTGGACGACCTTTCCGAACTCGACAAGAATTAAAGGACTCACCCGAAATGAGCGAGATCATCAAGGCCCGCAATCTCCACCGGCATTACGGAAAGACCCGCGCCCTGGACGGAATCGATCTGGACATTCCGGCCGGACGCATCGTTGGACTGATCGGCCCCAATGGCGCCGGCAAGACGACTGCTCTCAAGGCCATTCTCGGCCTTGGTCACTACCAGGGTCACCTGGAAGTGCTGGGACTCGAACCGGCTCGACAGAGAGACCGTTTGATGAAAGATGTCTGCTTCATTGCCGATGTCGCTGTCTTGCCCCGCTGGGCGCGGGTCCGAGAGATCATCGAATTGACCGAGAAACTGCATCCCGGCTTTTCGCGTGAGAAGTGCATGCATTACCTGGCGCGCACCAAGATTCAGCAGAATGCCAAAATCAAGACCCTGTCCAAGGGCATGGTGGTGCAATTGCATCTGGCGCTGGTCATGGCCATTGATGCCCGATTGCTGGTCCTTGATGAGCCCACGCTGGGCCTGGATATCCTGTTTCGCAAGCGTTTCTACTCGAACCTGCTCAATGAATATTTCGACGAGGAACGAACCATCGTCATCACCACCCACCAGGTGGAAGAGGTCGAACACATCCTCACCGATCTCATTTTCATTCGAGACGGCAAACTGATTCTCAATAGCGGCATGGACGAAATCCATGAGCGCTATACCGAGGTCATGGTCAAGCCGGACATGGTCGATCAGGCCAAGCACTTCAACCCGATCAATGAACGAATCCTGTTTGGCCGTCATATCTTCCTTTACGACAGTGTCGACACCGGAGAGCTGGCCCAGATCGGCGAAATTCACCGGCCCAACATTGCCGATTTGTTCGTTGCACTGATGGGAGACGAGGATCAGGAATACGCCACGGAGGAGCAGCCGGCATGAACCAGCAAACTTTCATCACGCTCTGGACCCTGCTAAGGCGCGAATTGTGGGAAAGCCCAGTGGCCTTCAAGTGGACGCCACTGGGAATCGCTGCACTGATCATCCTGTTCACCGTCGTAACGCTGGTCATCGGCGCCCGCTTCGATGGCCAAATGGCCTTTACCACCGACGCGTTGCGCATGTTCGCCAACGAACCCTTCGAACAGAAGAACCTGGTGGTATCGGGCATGCTTTTTTCGTTTGCCACCATTTTCTTCCAGCTGATGCTGCTGATCATTCTCTTCTACCTGGCCGGCAGCCTCTACGATGACCGCAAGGACCGATCCATCCTGTTCTGGAAATCGCTGCCAGTTTCGGACTGGATGACCGTGACCTCGAAGCTGGCAACTGCTGCCTTGCTGATACCGGCCATGTTCCTGGCCGCGATCATCCTGACTCACCTGGTGTTGCTCGTGATTGCCAGTGGCTATGGCCTGCTGGCCGGAATCAATCCGATTACCGAATTCTGGCTCCCGGCCAGCCTGCCCCGCCTGTGGACCGTCATGGCCGCCGGCCTGATCATTCAGGCGCTTTGGCTGCTACCCATTTACGGCTGGCTGATGTTCTGTTCATCCTGGGCGCCGCGACTGCCCATACTCATCGCCATCGCCATTCCGGCGGCCATCGCCATCACCCAGCATGTCTGGAGCCTGGTCTCCACGTTCAGCCTGCCGGATTTCAATCTCGGCATGATCATGCTCAGGCGATTGGGAGCCAGTATTTTGCCCATGAGTGCGAATATCCAGTTCGATGGCCAATACCACGATATGCAATTCAATCCGGACCTGTTCATGAGCTACTCCAATCTGCTTGGCTACCTGACGCGCTGGGACATGTGGGTCGGAGTCATCATCGGTCTGGCGTTCATGGCGGCGGCGGTCTGGTTTCGCAGGCGCGCCACGGACAACTGAATCCCTGAGGAGCCTCCAAGAGGCTCCCTAATATCTGCAACTGTCCGGATTCAGCGGTATCATGACGGCTGGCCCGGCAGCGCCGGGGGTTTCAGTACAAGGGGAAGCAACATGAGCAGCACTGATCCGTCTCTGGCAGACTTTGATCTGCGGGAGCACATTCGCAACTATCACGCCCTGGTCGGGTCCGACATCAACTTTGCGTTCCAGACCATTGTCGATGCCAGGGAGCAGGATGTCGTTGGATTCGAAGCCCTGGTTCGAGGGATTCGAAAGGAACCTGCTGCGCTGGTCATGAGTCGTGTTCCGCACGACCAGCGCTTTTCGTTTGACCAGGCATGCCGGGTCAGGGCCATCGAGGCAGCGGCGAAATTTGGCATAGACGGCAAGCTCCATTTGAACTGCACCGATGTCAAGGCAGACAATGTCGATCTGGTTCTGGCCGTGACCCGACATATCGCCAACCGCCATGGCATCGAACTCGCAAATATCGTACTGGAGCTATACAACCTCGAGGCCATCGGCCGCGGCAAGCAATTGCGCGAGGTGCGAGACAAGATCCATGAAGCCGGATTCATGACCCTGGCCGACAACTTCGGTTCACGAGATGCCGATTTGCAACCGGTTGCGGCCTTCCAGCCGACCTGCCTGAAACTGGCCCATCACCTGGTCGAGAACATTCATGACAACCCTACCGCCCAGGCCATCGTCCGTGGCGCGATTGCTACTTGCAAGAGCCTGAGTGCCGCGGTCATTGCCAGCGGCGTCGAAAAGGCCGAGGAATTTCGCTGGCTCAGTGAGGCCGGGGTGGAGTTCTTTCAGGGCTATTTTTTTGCTCAACCCGGAATGGACGAGGAAGGCTGACTTTACAAGCCGATTGGCAGGATAGGAAAGTGAGGAGAGGCATCGGGTGGCACCAGAACGCCTCTGAACTTAAGGAGCCTCTGAACAACTCTGCGCGGAGCGCGTTTTGTCGGAGAGGCCGCAGATCGGTTGGGGCGACGCGAGTGACAGTAGCCGTAGCTACGGCCGAGCGGCGCAACGATCGAAATGCGGCCTCTCCGGCAAAACCCTTACGGGACGGGCCTTTGCGGGGTCTCCGCCTCGTTTGGGCTCGCTTATTTGGAATGACCAAACCGCGCTCGCCCAAGCCGAGCCGGAGCCTCCCGCAAAGGCGCCGTCGCGCCCGCGCAGAGTTATTCAGAGGCTCCTTAACATCGACCAGGCCGTTCACCTCGAGCGCGGCACCGGGCAAGGCGACTCGTCGCCCCGCCCCCATAGACTCCAGACTGAGCCGGACAAACCCCGAAGATTACATCAACCCTCCTCGGTGCCCCCGTGGTGAATTCCGAAGTCTGCCAATTGAGAAGCGCAGAGGTCACAGAGGAAAATTTCTTCGCTGTGGAATCAATCTGATGGCAACCAGGGCGGTGGCGGCAGGTTGCGTTCGGACAGGAATTCCGGGTTGAACAAGCGGGACTCGTAGCGACTGGCCGAGTCGCACAGCACGGTCACGATGGTATGACCCGGCCCCATTTGTTGACCCAGGCGAATGGCGCCGGCGACATTGATGCCGCTGGAGGCGCCGAGATACAAACCTTCCTTGCCGATCAGGTCCCACAACACCGGCAACAGCTCGGTATCCGGAATATTGAAAGCCTCGTCGATCAGCGCGCCCTCCAGGTTGCCGGTGACCCGGTTCTGGCCGATCCCCTCGGTGATGGAACTGCCCGAGGACTTGATCTCGCCATGCTTGACCCAGTTGTAGATCCCTGCCCCATCCGGGTCCGCGGCGGCAATCACGACATCGGATTTGCGCTCCTTGAGCCACATCGACAAGCCCGCCAGCGTACCTCCCGTACCGACGGCACAGACGAAGGCGTCGATCCTACCATCGAGTTGTCGCCAGATCTCCGGAGCGGTTGAACGCATGTGCCCTTCGCGATTGGAGGTATTGTCCCACTGGTTGGCATAGAAAACACCATGCTCGCTGGTCAGGGACTCGGCCAGTCTGCGCGCCTGGTGAACATAGTTTTCCGGATTCCGATAGGGCACGGCCGGAAAAGTGCGCAGATCCGCTCCCATGCCCCTCAATGCCGACTTCTTCTCTTCCGACTGGGTCTCGGGCATGACAATGATGGTCTTCATCCCAAGCGCGTTGGCCGCCAGGGTCAGGCCGATCCCGGTATTGCCGGCCGTACCCTCGACCACCGTACCGCCGGCCTCGATTTTGCCGGACTCCACGGCATCGAGCAGCATATACTTGGCCGCCCGGTCCTTGACCGATCCCCCCGGATTCATGAATTCGCACTTTCCGTAAATCTCGCAACCGGTCAATTCGGACGCCAGTTTCAGACGTATCAGTGGCGTTTCGCCCACGGCGTCAAGGAAGCTCTGGGGATTTCTCATGACCTGGTCAGGATGCGAATGAAGTGCGGATTTTAGGCGGCAGGCGTGAAATTGAACAGGCCGGGATGTTATATCGATATAAATCCGGGGTTTGCTGTAGAGTATTTGCCCATGAATCTGCCATCCAAGTGCGTATTGCTGGGCTTGAGCGTCGCGCTCGTCGGCGCCTGTACCTGGGTTCAACCCGAGTCCGGCGCCACACAGGTTCGCCTGCTTGAGCCTCACCAGGTCACAAATTGTGAACACCTGGCCAATACCACGGTTTCGGTACGAGACCGCGTCGGCGCCGTCCAACGCTCACCCGGCAAGGTCGAGGAAGAACTGACCACCCTGGCACGTAACAGCGCCCTGGATGTCAACGGCGACGCCATTGTCCCGGATGGCCCGGTACGCGATGGTCGGCGCCGCTATACCATTTACTACTGCGGCGAGGGCTGACCCGGCATCATGAGTTCATGTGCCGGTTCCGAGGTCACAGGCACAATGCCACGCAGCAGCCGGCCCAGGATGTCGTTACCGGTCACGACACGAGGCTGTTCTCCCCACAGCAGGAAGACATCCTCATCGACAATCTCGTCGCCCTCGGGCCCGCTGTGCACCTTGAACCGCTGAATCAATTCGCCGAGCTTGCGCTTACCGTCGCGAACCAGCACCGGTCGATGGCAGTGTCGTAACGGACGTGTTTTCTCCTTCGAAAACAGTGCGTCACGCAGAAATTCATTGGCATCCAGCAGCAGACGGGGCTCTCCCGCACCATCCACCAGTACCACCCAGCTTTTCCCGGACCTGTTGACCGCCTGCAAAAACGGATCCTCCGGCGAGCCCGAAAAAGCCGGAAAGCGCGGTCGGCCATTGTCGAACTCCATTTCTATCACGCTGTCGGGATCCAGCAATTCTCCTTCCTGCTCCAGTGGTACATCGTCGATATCAAGAAAGTTCAAAGCGCCCTGACCTTCCATACGGGCAATATCACTCTCACTGGATTCCATGTGAAGCTGAATCAGCCGCCGCATGTCATGCTCACGGTAGTAGCTGATCATCTCCTGGCCGAGCCATGCATTCAATACCCAGGCCGTTGGCCTGGCCACGGGATACAACACGAGCTGATAAAGGCGCAGCATGGGGGCCAGCAGCGATGCCATTCGCAAGGCATTTCGAGTGAAATAGGACTGTGGGATGATCTCGGCAAATATGGTGATGACAACCGTGGAAAACAGGAATGCAGCCACCGCACCCATCACCGATCCGGACAGCAAGGCCAACAATACGTTGACGCCGACATTGGCCCACAAAATGGTGACCAGGGCAAAGTTGGCGTCCTGACGAACATCCAGCACGCGCTGTGCCCGGGCATTGCCCTGGCGTGCCTCAACCTCCAGTTCCAGCTTGCTCAGGGAGAAAAGCCCAAGATTCAGCCCCGAAAGCAGGGCTGATTGAGACAGACAAACAACGATTCCGATCCAGGTCAGCACGCTCACGTCCCTCATGCAACTCGGGTTTGACTTGGAGAACGCATTCCTTCGGCAACCATGACTTCTGGACTATGCATTCACCCCGATTAGGCATTATGGTAGTGCGATTGATCGTGCCACACCGGAGAATCTTCCTTGCCACACACAGTCCTATTCTGCCTGCTGGTGCTTTTGGCGGGCACCGTGGCTGCTGACCAACTGCGTCAGCCCACCCCAAATGTCCACGCACTGACCGAGGTGCGCATTGTCACAGCCCCCGGGGAAGTGATTGAATCCGGCGCCATCGTGATCCGTGACGGCATCATCGAAGCGGTGGGTGCAGGCATCAGCATCCCCGACGATGCCCGCGTGCACAGCTTCGAGCGCGACGAAGATGAAGACCCGATCACCGTCTATGCCGGTCTGATCGAGCCCTATTTTCTGGTCGACCTCGAAGGTGACGGTGAGAATGAAAACGCCGGCGCCCCACCGGGACGTCATACGCTGATTCACCCGGATCGTCGTCTCAGGGCTCGCGATTGGCCCGAGGATGACATTCAGGCGTTGCGCGGGGCGGGATTCACCACCGTGGTAATGGCTGCCTCCGACGGGCTCTTGCGCGGTCACGGCCTGGTCGCCAACACCGGCGAAGGGGGCATGAGTCGCAATCTGCTGCGCAGCTCATTCGGCCAGTTCGCCTCGTTCGATGGCCGTAGCCAACAGCGCAACTTCCCGAATTCACTGATGGGCGCCGTTGCGCTGATGCGCCAGACCTTCGATGACGCCCGCTGGCAAATGGCGGCCCGACAGGCCTGGGAGAACAATCCCTCCCAGCCACGTCCGGAATGGCTGGAGGGACTGGATGATCTGGCCCCCATGCTGGACGGATCAGTTCCACTGATCTTTGAGTCCCAGGATTTGCTCGACACCCTGCGCATTCTGGAATTCATCGAGCCCGGCGATGTCGACCTGGTCGTGGTCGGTCACGGTGAGGAATACCGCCGCCTGCATGCTCTCGAGCAACGGCCGGTTCGTCATATTCTGCCGCTGGACTTTCCCGAGACCCCCGATGTCAGCGACGAGAACGACCGCAATGTATCGCTCGAAGAATTGCGCCACTGGCAGTACGCCCCGGACAATGCGCGTCGTCTGACCGAGGCCGGTGTGCCGCTGATGTGGACGACAAAGGGTCAATCCCAGCCCAATGGCCTGTTCGAGCAACTGGGTAAAGCCATCGAGCGCGGGCTGGATGCCGACCTTGCCCTGGCCGCATTGACCACCGAACCGGCTGACTGGCTTGGCCTGTCGGACCGCCTGGGGCGGGTTGCACCCGGCATGATGGCCAACCTTGTGCTGGTCGAAGGGGAGCTGTTTACCGAAGCACCTTCAATTACCGAAGTCTGGGTTGACGGACAGCGCCCCGTACTGGCAGCCCTGGTTCCCCCGGCCGTTGATCCGGCCGGCACCTGGGCGCTGACCCTGGGCGCGGGCAGCATGGGCGAGATCGATGCCTCCCTGGTGCTGCGTGGTCCGCCGACACGCATGGAGGGCAATTTTGTCGTGATGGGTACCGAGGCGCCATTGAGCGATGTTCGCGTCAGCGGCGAGCAGGTTGTCGCCAGCATCGACGCCGGACGTCTGGGTGCAGCCGGCACCATCACCATCCGCATGAACATCGACGGTGATCGTGGCCGCGGCAGCGGCAGCGGGCCGTTCGGAGAATTCACCGTTCGCGCCCGGCGCACCGCCGGCCCTGACGAAGAGGAGGCGATCTGATGCGTACCCTGATCACACTCATCGGTCTTTCATTGGCCGGGCTTTCGGCCCATGCGGACTGGACGCCCGATATCGAGGCCTGGAACAGCCCGCAACCGGAGCAACCTTCAGCCGTCCTCATCCGTGATGCCACCATCTGGACCGGGACCGACGAAGGCATTCTCGAAGGCGCCGACCTGGTCTTTCGCAACGGTCGCATTCACGC
>PWWM01000219.1 GCA_003561495.1 Gammaproteobacteria bacterium | reverse complement strand
CCGGCGATCAGTGGCCAGTAGGGGGCTGCCAGCAGGACATCCTCACCCGGTGAAATCAATGCGCCGACGGTCGCAGCCAGTCCGGCGGTGGCCCCGCCGGTGACCACGATCTGGCCGGTTTCGGTGGCGATGCCGGTGCGTTGGCCATGTACGGAAGCAACAATTTCGTGCAGTTGCCCCAGACCGGATACCGGCGTGTAACGATGCATGCCGGGATGGTCGGCCACATGCAGATCTTCCATGCGGCACCCGTCGGGTGGCTCCATCCAGGTGTCACCAATGTGTAGCGGAACCGGAGGTTGTCCGGATGTCGGGCGGCGCTTCAGGCCGGAATAAACCGATCCCCTGACTGCATGGGCCGATGGCGAGATATCTGGAAACCTTGGCATGTCCTTTCCTTGAGCCGTTGGCGAACGGATTCATTGTCGCCGATGGTCATGCCGGTTTCAGGGGTTTCGCTGGATTCGGCCTCCGACAACGCCATCGGCTACCAGCTCGACGCGGTTATCAATTTCAATGCTGCCGTGGACCGTGGAACCGGCGGCAATTTCGACCACAGGGGGCTTGCCATCATAGTTCTCATCCAGTTTGACGATCACGTTACCGGTGACTTCGCTGCCGTCAAGAATTCGGATTCGTCCGGCGTCCGGGTAATTGACGCTGCGGCTGAACCAAAGAAAGCCTCGCCCGCTTTCAGGCAGATCACTGATGTCGATGACCAGATCACCATCGACCTGGCTGGAATTACTCAGGATCAAGTCACCGAATCGAGTGTTCAGGCCACCGATGACGGTGGCATTGTTGAGCTCGATCCTGCCGTTGCGCGTGCTGGCGGTTCCGGCAACCTCAGCGCCGGGTGATAGGTTGATGGCGCCATTTCGGGTCGAGACCCGGCCCGTGACGGCGACCTGATCCTGCAAGTTGATGGCCCCGTTGCGGGTGCCGACATTTCCGTCAACCAGGCTGGCGAGCCCAACGGTGATGGATCCATTGCGACTGGTCAGTGTGCCACAGGTATTTTCATCGCCGAGCCGGATCTGGCCATTGCGGCTTTCAATATCGCCGACCCGGTTGTCGGCGCCGAGTGCAACTGAGCCATTGCGGGTCGAGATGTCTCCGAACTGACCCCCGTCACCGATCGAAATGGACCCGTTTCGGTTGCTGATGTTCCCGGCGCTGACCCGGCTGCCGATGGTAATGCTGCCATTGCGACTGCCGATCGCGCCATCAATGCTGACCTCATCACCAATCCGAATGGGTTCATTGCGGGTCTGCAATGCGCCGCCCTTGACGGCGCCGGACTCGATCTGAATGCCCTGGGCCAGAGTCGGCCCGGGAAACGATGCAATCAAGCCAAGCACGAATGCCATACCGATGGACAGGTTCCTGCGCATGATCAGTCTCCTTATTCGTTGTGAATTGAACTGGTTCATTGAATCACACCCGGCCGCCCGGCACACCTGCCAGAAGTCACCGCGAATCCTCAAACCCATCGTGTTTGGGTGTAATCTTTAGAAAACCTTTCCCAAGGAGAGCATCAATGAACCGCATTGGAGTTGTCATCCCATCCGTCGCACTGGTTTTTATGCTGGCTGCGTGTCAGCCCGAAGAGCCATTGGAAGCACCCGTCGAGGAACAGGTCGACATCGAGGAAATCGAAGCCGAGGATGAACGGCCGGTGGAGGATCCATCCATGCACTTGTCGGCGGTGCTCGAGGCGCAGCCGGCGGAGATCCGGGCCCGCTACCCGGCTCGCAACCCACAGCCAACGCTGGAATTCTTCGGCATCGAACCGGGCATGACGGTGGTTGAAGTCCTGCCCGGCGGTGGCTGGTATACCGGCATTCTCCTGCCCTACCTGGGCTCGGACGGTCATCTGGTCGGAGTGACCTACAACCACGACATGTGGCCGAAGTTCGGCATGTTCGATGAGGAGATCATCGAGACCATGCGCACCTGGCCTGAAGACTGGCCGGGACAGATTGTCCGCGCAGCCGAGGACTGGCCGTTCCTGCCCGAAGACCTGGCCGAGGTCTCCGCCTTTGAATTCGGCGCCATGCCCGAGGAAGCCTCAGGCACGGCCGATGCCGCCTTGCTGATCCGTGGCCTGCACAATCTGGCGCGCTTCGAGGATGAAGGTGGCTACATGACCGAGGCGCTTGCCGATCTTTACAAGGTATTGAAGCCCGGTGGCACCGTGGGCGTGGTCCAGCACGAGGCCCGCGAGGACATGAGCGATGAATTCGCTGGTGGCGCGCGCGGCTATCTCAAGAAAGAATTTGTCAAGGAACGCTTTATCGAGGCCGGGTTTGAATTCGTCGACGAAAGCGATATCAATGAAAACCCCGCTGATCAGCCCGGCGACGACGACTTTGTCTGGCGGCTGCCGCCGACCCTGGCGACCAGTGGCGATGACCCGGAGCTAGGCCGCGAAATGGAAGAGATCGGCGAAAGTCACCGCATGACGCTGAAATTCCGCAAGCCGGAGTGATCAGGTCGCCCCGGCTGGGCTGACTTCATCCTTGGGGCGATCTTTTTCATCGAGCTTGAGGATCTTGAAATCGAGCACCGCGTAGAGTATGCCGATCAGCGGCACCAGTAGCAGGAAGAAGGCGAACGGCGCATAGGCCAGCGGACTGACCCCGAGCACGCCGAACATGAACACCCCGCAGGTGTTCCAGGGGATCAGTGGCGAGGTGATGGTTCCGCCGCCTTCGAGGCTGCGCGAGAGCACTCTGGGATCGAGTCCGCGGCTGCGAAATTCCGCCCGATAAAGCCGACCCGGCAGCACGATGGCGATGTACTGATCAGCCGTCAGAACGTTGGTGCCGAAGGCGGTCAGGATGGTGGTGGTCACCAGCGAGGCCGTGCCCTTGACCATGCCGACAATGCCGTTCAGGAGCTTGCGGAGCATGCCCGATACTTCCATGACCGCCCCGAAGGTCATGGCACAGATGACCAGCCAGACCGTGTTGAGCATGCTCGACATACCACCGCCGCTCAACAGGCTGTCGAGGTCGTCATCGCCACTGGCCACACTGGTGCCATCGGCCAGGGTCAGCCAGACCACGCTGAGCGAATCCGCCCAGCGTTCTCCGGCGCTGAGCTCGGCAACCCGCTCGGGCTGGAACAGAATGGCCCAGATCGCACCCAGAATGGCGCCGATGAATATGCTCGGTAATGCAGGCTGCTTGGCGACCGCCAACCCGAAAAGAACGACCAGGGGAATCAGCATCAGGACATTGATGTTGAACAGCTCCTGGAGCTGGTCCTGCATCATGACCAGGCTTTCGGCATCACCGTCATTGGTGCCGGCGAACCCCAGAAAGACATAAAGAATCAGGGCGATGGCCAGTGCCGGCACGCCCACCCAGGTCATGTAGCGGATATGGGCGAACAATTCGGTGCCGCTGACTGCCGGGGCCAGGTTGGTGGTATCGGAAAGCGGCGACATCTTGTCGCCGAAATAAGCGCCCGAGAGCACCGCGCCGGCGGTGATGGCCAGCGACATGTCCAGACCGGCAGCCACGCCGATCAGCGCCACCCCGATGGTGGCCGCGGTGGTCCAGGAACTGCCGATGGACAATGCCACGATGGCGCAGATCAGACAACTTGCCGCGTAGAACCAGTTGGGGCTGAGCAATTCCAGGCCATAGTAGATCAGGGTCGGCACGATGCCGCCGAGCAGCCAGGTGCCGATCAGCGCCCCGACCATCAGGATGATCAGGATCGCCCCGAGGGCGACCGAGATGCCGCGGGTGATGCCGTCCTGGACATTCTCCCAGCTCAGGCCGTTGCCAAACGAGATCAAGGTCGCGATGGCCGCGGCAATCAACAGGGCAATCTGGTTGGGCCCGTAGGAAGAGTCGTCTCCGAACAGCCAGACCGAACTGGCCAGCATGATGATCAGCGCCACCAGCGGGGCCAGGGATTGCAGGTAGGTTGGCTCCTTGAAGGGCTTGGACATGGAATGAATGACCCCGTTGGTTGGTTTTTTGATGTTGGGGCTGCTTATGGTACACGACTGACCGGGACGCGAAAAAGCCGTGAAAAATGC
The DNA here is from genome assembly GCA_003561495.1 of Gammaproteobacteria bacterium. Classification (GTDB taxonomy): domain Bacteria; phylum Pseudomonadota; class Gammaproteobacteria; order Xanthomonadales; family Wenzhouxiangellaceae; genus Wenzhouxiangella. The sequence continues at coordinate 6,291 of PWWM01000219.1, read as the reverse complement.
CATCGTGGTCTGGTCGAATCAGTGTCTGCCCTGTAACCTATGTATGATGAAATTCTGGTCTGTAACGGCAGTACACCATGAACCTGAAGTCACGACTGTTCAAGAAACCGTGGCAGCACAAGGACCCGGAGGTCCGGGCCCGTGCTGTGCGCGAGAGCGAAGATCCCGAACTCAAGGCCGAACTGGCCGAGCTGGCCCAGCGCGATGAATCGCCCACCGTTCGCCTGGCGGCGCTGAAGAAAATCAATACCGAGGCCTTCTGGCTGGATGCGCGGCTGCGCGAATCCGAGCCCGACATTCTCAAGGCCGCCGACGAATTCCTGGCCCGGGAGGTGCCGCGTGCCGACGACGCCGGGATGCGCAGCGAACGCCTGGAATGGTTTTCCAGTATCGATTCACCCGATCTGATTCGCAAGATGGCCACCAGCGCGGCTGATGTGGCGTTGCGCCGGGCTGCCCTGGAGCGGATTTCCGCGCCGGGTTTTCTGGGTGATTGTTACGGCCAGGAAGCCGATGAGGAGCTGGCTGGAGAAATTCTGGCAAGAATCGATCAGAAATCGACCCTGGAAAGACTTTCCCAGCAACTGCGCAAGACGCGCAAGAAGCGCGCCCAGGCGGCGGCCGGGCGGTTGCGCGCCTTGCAGGTGTCTGACGGCGAAGCGGATGCCGACCAGACCGCGGCTGAAACCCTGGTCCGCAGAATCGAGGCCTTGTCGCGAGGCGAGAATGACCAGGGCAGCCGATCCGAGGCTCTGGCCGAGCTTGAACAACAGTGGAGTGGCCTGGATTCACCGCCCGACACGTTCAAGCGCCGGTTCGAGGGCGCTGCCAACATTGTCCGCGCCTCATTGAACCGCCCCCCTCCCCGGCCAGCCGCGGAAAATGAAGGGGGTCAGAGTGAGGATGAGCCCACGCAAGCGCCTCACGAGCCCCTGCAGGAAGCTGCCGAGCATATCCGCACGACCATCCGCCAGGCGCGCAAGAACATCAAACCGGTCGAACTGCTGGCCGGATGGGACCGGGCCTGGAACCAGATCGAAGAGATTTCAACGGCCGATCAGGCGCTGAAGGAGGAAATGTTGCCGCTTTTGCGCGAGTTGCAGGCGCAGATCGAACAGCAGCGAACCAGCAAGCCCTCCGGGACTGGGGAAAAAGCCGACAGCTCCGGTCCGGCGATTGATTTCGACGCCCTGCTCGACCGCATTGCCGAGACGCTGGAGTCGGGCGATATTTCGGCCTCTCATGGGCTGATTCGCGAACTGCGCTCGGCACTGGGCAAGCTGCCGCAGAAGGCGCGTCCGGGCAAGGTCACCGGTCGTCTGCAACGCATGGAAGGCCGCCTGAAGGAAATGCGTGACTACCAGCACTGGTCGCACAACAAGCATCGTGACGATTTGATCGAGCAGATCGAAAAGCTGCCCGATACCGGTCAGCATCCCGATGCCATTTCCGCGGCCCTGAAAGAAGCCCGCAATGAGTGGCAACGACTGGAGAAGCTGGAAATTCTGCCCGGCGATCGTAAGCGTTTTGCCGCCCCGCCCGGACAGTGGCGGCGTTTTCAGAACGCCTGCAAGAATGCCTTCGAATCGGCCAAGCCTTATTTCGAAAAGCGCAACGAAATCCAGCAGGAAACGCTGGAGCAACTGGATCGTTTCATTGAGCAGGGCATGGCGCTGGCCGGCGAGGAGCGCCCGGACAGCAAGCTCTTGCAGCAATACATGCGCAAGTCGCGCCAGGCTATCCGGCGTATGGATGACTTGCCGCCCAAGTCCCGGGGTCGTTCGGCGGCGCGTCTACGCGAGTTGATGGATGCCATCTCGGCGCGCCTTGACGAGGTGTTCGAACAGATCGAGCTGACCAAGCGCCGACTGATTACCGAAGCCAAGGCCCTGTCCCACGAAAAGGATCTGAAAACGGCCATCGACAAGGCCAAGGCCTTGCAGTCACAGTGGCAAAAGGCCGGCAGCGGCCGGCGCAAGCTCGAGCAGAAACTATGGGAAGAGTTTCGCGCGCCCATTGATCCATTGTTCGACCAGCTCAAGGGCGAGCGCCAGGAGCAGAAGGAAGCTGACAAGGAGCGAATCGCCGAGCTTGAAGCACTGTGCCGACAGGCCGAGGAACTGGCCGGGCTAAATGATTCCGAACTGGCCACGGCCGAAGGTCGCATGGCGGGCCTGGCCGGTGAGTGGAATTCCAGCACCGGTCGGCCGGGCAGACTCAATACACGCTTCGAGAAGGCCGAGGCAAAGTTTCGCAAACGTCTTGAAAGGCTGCACGAGAAAGCCCGGGCCGAGGCGCGCGGCAAGATCGAGAACATGGCCGATGCCGTGCAGTCGATCTGGACCCGCCGCAGCCAGGGCGATACCGAAAACCTGGATACCGAAGTACCGGCGATCGATCGCGATCAGGATGATGAGCTGACCATCAGCCTGCACGAACTGGCCACCCGCCTGGTCGATCCCGAAATTGCCGACGAGGAACTGGGCGAGCTGGCCCGACGCAATGGGGAAACGGCTCGACAGGTGGTGGTCGAAATGGAATTCCTGTCCGGCGAAGAAACTCCGGAGTCGGATCGACAGTTACGCATGGATTATCAGGTTCAGCGCCTGGCCCAGCGCATGAGTGAGCGACAGGGCGGTCCGGACCTGGAAACCGAACTGACCGAGCTGTCGCGCCGCTGGTACGCCAGCCTGCCCCAGCCGCCCGAACAGCACAAGGAACTCGCCCGGCGGTTTGCGCGCAGTCGTGAAACCATCGAGCGCATGTTCGGAGGCTGACGCAGGGCAATGCCCGACCACTCCCGTAACCGGCAACCCTTCATCCATCTGAGGCTGCACACCGAATACTCGCTGGAAGACGGCATGGTGCGTGTCGGTGAGTTGGTCGAGCGGGTTGATGAACTCGGCATGCCCGCGGTGGCCATCACTGACTGGCACAACCTCTTTGCTCTGGTCAAGTTCTACAAGGCCGCCATGGCCCGCGGCATCAAGCCGATCGCCGGGGCCGATCTCAGGGTGCAGGATGTTGACCAGCCCGACAATTGTTCGGTCATTACCGTCCTGATTCAGAACCGTACCGGTTACCTGAACCTGTGTCGGATCCTGTCGCGCAGTTTTCTCGAGGGGCGTTTTCGCGGCCAGCCGCGCGTCCATCCGACCTGGCTCAAGGATCAGACCGAAGGCCTGATCGTTTTGCTGGGGCGCGGTTCCGATATCGGGCAAGCCTTGCTCAATGGGCGCCGCAACCTGGCCCGTGGCCGTTTCGAGCAATGGCAGCGATTGTTTCCCGACCGGCTCTACCTGACCCTGGAACGGCTGGGCAAGGATGGCGAGAAGGTGGTTGAAAGCGGATTGCTGGATCTGGCCATTCAGTCCGAAACGCCGGTGATCGCCAGCAACGATGTCCGTTTCGTCCACCGCGATGACTACTTTGCCCACGAAGCCAGGGTGTGCATCCACCAGTCGCGCACCCTGGACGACGAGCGCCGGCCGCGCGAGTTTATCGACCAGCAATACCTCAAGAGCAGTGAGGAAATGGCCGAGACTTTTGCCGACCTGCCGGTGGCGCTGGAAAACACCTGGCACCTGGCCCAGCGCTGCAATCTGGAACTGACGCTTGGTGAGTACGCCCTGCCCGCCTTTCCGGTCCCCGAGCGCCAGACCGAAGACGACTTCCTGCGCGAAAAGGCGGCCGAAGGCTTGAATAAGCGCCTGGAGCGGCATGGGCTGGCGCCGGAGGTCAGCCGCACCGATTATGACCAGCGCCTGGAGCGTGAGCTGGAAGTCATTACCTCCATGGGCTTTTCCGGCTACTTCCTGATCGTCGCCGACTTCATTGCCTGGGCGCGCAACAACGGCGTGCCGGTCGGGCCGGGGCGCGGCTCAGGCGCTGGTTCGGTGGTCGGGTGGACTCTGGGAATAACCGACCTGGATCCAATGCTTTATGAGCTTCTTTTCGAGCGATTTCTCAATCCGGAACGGGTCTCCATGCCCGACTTCGATATTGATTTCTGCGTCGAGGGGCGTGACCGGGTCATCGAGTATGTCGCTCAGCAGTACGGTCGCGACCAGGTTTCCCAGATCATCACCTACGGCACCATGGCGGCCAAGGCCGTGGTGCGCGATTGCGGTCGCGTGCTGGGATATGGCTACGGGTTCGTCGATTCCATCGCCAAGCTGATCCCGAACAAGCTCGAGATGACGCTGGACAAGGCGCTCAAGGAAGAACCCGAGCTGCAAAGGCGCTTTGACGAGGAAGAAGACACCCGCTCCATCCTGGAGCTGGCCCGTTCCCTGGAGGGCCTGGTGCGCAATGCCGGCAAACATGCCGGGGGGCTGGTGATCGCACCCGGGCCGCTGACCGAATTCACTCCGCTGTATACCGAGCCGGATGGCCATTCGGTGCTGACCCAGTACGACAAGAACGATGTCGAATCGGTCGGCCTGGTCAAGTTCGACTTTCTGGGTCTTCGCAACCTGACCATCATTGACTGGGCGCTGAAAGCGGTCAACGAGCGCCGGAAAGAAAGCGGCGAGGCCGTGCTCGAGCTCGATGATCTGCCGTTGGACGATGAAAAAACCTTCCAGTTGCTGCAGGCCGCGCACACCACGGCGGTGTTTCAGCTCGAATCACCCGGCATGAAGGAATTGCTGCGCAAACTCAAACCCGACAGCTTCAATGACATCGTCGCCGCAGTGGCCCTGTACCGACCCGGACCGCTGGATGCCGGCATGGTCGATGAGTACATCAACCGTAAACACGAGAAGGTGCCGGTCAAGTACCCGCACCCGTTGACCGAGCCCATTCTGGGTGACACCTACGGCGTGATTCTCTACCAGGAGCAGGTCATGCAGATTGCCCAGGATCTGGCCGGTTACTCACTGGGCGGGGCCGATCTGCTGCGTCGGGCCATGGGCAAGAAAAAAGTCGAGGAGATGGAGCGCCAGCGCGAGGTGTTCATGAAGGGTGCCGAAGCCAATGGCATCAGTGCCAACCAGGCTCGGCCAATCTTTGACCTGATGGAAACCTTCGCCCGCTACGGATTCAATAAGTCTCATTCGGTGGCCTATGCCCTGGTCGCCTACCAGACCGCCTGGCTCAAGGCGCATTACCCGGCCGAATTCATGGCCGCTGTGCTTTCGGCCGACCTGGACAAGACCGACAAGATCGCCAACCTGATCGAGGACTGCAAGGCCATGGGCCTGGAAATTCTGGCTCCGGACATCAATCGCTCGGTCTATCGTTTCCGGGTCGAGGACGGAAGGATTCGCTATGGCCTGGGCGCGGTCAAGGGCGTGGGCGCTGGCGCGGTCGAGACCATCGTCCAGGCTCGTGAACGCCTCGGTGGATTCGATAATCTGACGACGTTGTGTCGCGAGGTGGATCTGAATCGTTTGAATCGGCGCGCCCTGGAAACCCTGATCCGGGCCGGGGCCTGTGATGCCTTCAATGACAATCGTGCCCTGCTGATGAGCGCCCTGCCCGACATTCTCTCCGAAGCCGAGCGTCACCAGGCCGATCGTGCCGCCGGCCAGACCAGCCTGTTCGGCGGTGGCGAAACCAGCACTGCCCAGGCCAGTGAAGGCCCCGATCTATCGCGCATGAATGTTCGGCAATGGACGACCCGCCAGCGCCTGAGGGCTGAACGTGAGGCGCTCGGGCTGTATTTTTCCGGCCACCCCATGGACGAACTGCGCGAGGAACTGGCCGGCCTGATCACCACCACCCTGGACAACCTGGGCAGTCGAGTCAGCGTCAACCCCGACGGCAATGGCAATGGCCGGGGCCGTAATCGCGGCGTTGAAATGACCCTGTCGGGACTGGTCATGGCCATCCGCCGACGTTCCGGCAAGGGCGCGTTCGTGGCCATTGATGATGGCACCGCAAGGCTGGAAGTCTCGATCTACGAGAAACTCTTTCAGCAAGTCGCCAATCGGGTGGTCAATGACGAGATCCTGGTGGTCCGGGGCCGGGTCGAGGTTGACGATTTTCGCGGCGGGTTCCGAATGCTTGCCGACGAAGTGCTCGATGTGGATGAGGCACGCTCGAAGTTTGCCCAGCGCCTGGAGATCGACCTGGACAGCGTGCCGAACGACTTCGACCAGGACCTGGCCGCCGCCCTGCACCCTTATCGCCAGGGAGAAACCCCCATCATCGTGCGTTACGCCAACAACAAGGCTCAGGCGGTGCTTAGATTGAGTGAGGATTGGTTCGTGGCCCCTTCGACCGACCTGCTCGCCGCCATCGCCGGATTGAAAGGCATTCGCTCAGTCCGGTTGAAGTATTGATCTT
>PWWM01000241.1 GCA_003561495.1 Gammaproteobacteria bacterium | reverse complement strand
TGTACCTTGAACCTTGAGCCTTGAGCCTTTCCCTGAACCCTGAACCCTGAACCCTGAACCCTGAACCCTGAACCCTGAACTCTTGATCCGTAAACCGTAAACCGTAAACCGAAACAAGTATAATGGCCGGCTGCCCCGCCATCCCCTCCGGCCCTGATCAAGATGAACCTACGCAACATCGCCATCATCGCGCACGTCGATCATGGCAAGACGACCCTGGTTGACCAGTTACTTCGCCAGTCCGGCGAATTTGCCGCGCATGAGCGTCTGACCGAACGAGTCATGGACTCCGAGGATCAGGAGCGCGAGCGCGGAATCACCATTCTGGCCAAGAATACCGCGATTACCTGGCGCGACTGGCGGATCAACATTGTCGACACCCCTGGACACGCGGATTTCGGCGGCGAGGTCGAGCGCGTCCTGTCGATGGTCGATTCGGTCCTTTTACTGGTCGATGCCGTGGACGGGCCCATGCCGCAGACCCGTTTCGTGACACAGAAAGCCTTTGCGATGGGTTTTCGGCCGATCGTGGTCATCAACAAGATCGACCGGCCCGGCGCGCGTCCGGACTGGGTGCTCAATCAGACCTTCGACCTGTTTGACAAGCTTGGCGCCAGCGATGAGCAGCTGGACTTCCCGGTGATCTACGCCTCGGGTCTCAATGGCTATGCAAGCCTTGATGAAAATGCCCGCGAAGGTGATCTGACGCCCTTGTTCGAGGCCCTGGTCGAGCACGTCCCACCGCCGCCGGTGGACCCGGACGGTCCCTTCCAGATGCAGGTCTCCAGCCTGTCATTTTCAACCTACGTGGGCTTGATCGGCATCGGACGCATCCGGCGTGGGCAGGTTCGAACCAATCAGGCGCTCAAGGTGATTGATCGTGACGGCAAGGAGCGATCCGGTCGTGTCTTGCAGGTGCTCGGATTTCGCGGGCTCAAGCGTGAGGAGATTCCGGAGGCGATGGCCGGCGACATTGTCGGCATTTCGGGCATCGAGAAGATCGGCATATCCGATACCCTCTGCGACCCGTCCCGGGTCGAGGCCTTGCCGCCGCTATCGGTGGACGAGCCGACCATTCACATGACCTTCCAGGTCAATGATTCGCCGTTTGCCGGTCGCGAGGGCAAGTACCTGACCAGCCGCCAGTTGCGCAATCGCCTTTTCCAGGAAGCCACCCACAACGTGGCTTTGCAGGTCAACGATACCGGCGATCCGGATCAGTTCGACGTGGCCGGGCGCGGCGAGTTGCACCTGTCGGTGTTGATCGAAACCATGCGTCGCGAGGGCTATGAACTGGCGGTATCCCGGCCGCGAGTGAGAAAGCGCGAGGTCGATGGCGAAACACTTGAGCCGTGGGAATCCGTGGTGCTCGATCTGGAAGAGCAGTACCAGGGTGCGGTCATGCAGGCCATGGGCGAACGCAAGGGCCAGCTCAAGGCCATGCAGCCCGACGGCAAGGGACGGGTCCGGCTGGATTACCTGGCCCCGGCGCGAGGATTGATCGGCTTCCAGTCCAGCTACCGCACCATGACCGCCGGCACCGGCCTGTTCTTCCGCGTGTTCGACCACTGGGGCCCGGCCACCGAAAAGGTCGCCGGCCGGGTCAACGGCACCCTGATCAGCATGGACACCGGAACCACGGTGGCCTATGCCCTGTTCAGCCTCCAGGATCGCGGCAAGCTGTTCGTCGGCCCGGGCGAGGAAGTCTACGAGGGCATGATCGTCGGGTTGCATTCGCGGGAAAATGACCTGGTGGTCAACCCCTTGAAGAAAAAGCAACTGACCAATATCCGCGCCGCCGGCAAGGACGATGCCCTGCTGCTGACCCCGCCGGTGCGCATGAGCCTGGAACAGGCCCTGGAGTTTCTTGCCGACGATGAATTGCTGGAAGTCACGCCCGATTCCATCCGACTGCGCAAGCGCCTGCTCAAGGAGCATGAGCGCAAGCGGGCCGGTCGGCAGGGGTGAATGGTGGCGGAGAGGGAGGGATGGCTGCGCCCGCTTACGCGGGCTTGTCTTTCGGACTGGTGCTGACGCACCAGCGAGCTCGCTGCGCTCGGTTCGAACCCTCTTGTCGGGTTCGAACCCCTCCCTTGTGCGATGGTTGGAGTATTTGCTTAGGTTGGTGTTTAAGGTGGCAATAATGGATGGCGGAGAGGGAGGGATTCGAACCCTCGAACGGGCGTTCACCCGTTAACGGTTTTCGAGACCGCCGCATTCGACCACTCTGCCACCTCTCCGGATCTGTAAGCGTTGGATGCTTCGGAAAGTTGTAGGTCGGGGCTACGTCCCCGACGGACAACCTCTGAAATAATCTCCACCGCATCGTTTGCGTGCCCACGCATCTAAGAGCCCATGTTTCTACGAGCCTACGCTTGCCAAGCCCGACGCGCCGCGCATTATAACGCTTTTGGCTGCCCGGCCCGAGTTTCAGGAGAACATCTGACTCATTCTCTCATCAAGCAGGTTTTCAAGCGACGGAGAAGGATTCAGGCGCCGTCCGTCGGGGGCGTAGCCCCGACCTACAATTCTCTCGGACAGGTTGGGCTTGCCACAACTGTCCGTCGGGGCAGCGTAGATCGGAGCGCCGTCGTACCTGCTTGACCGCAGATCTTGCGCGCGTGTCTCCGAATGTCAACTAATGGCTTTCAGCCGCATCGGCCTCGGCCTTGTCCTCATGGCGGG
>PWWM01000015.1 GCA_003561495.1 Gammaproteobacteria bacterium | reverse complement strand
TTCTGGAATGAGCGTTCAACTTGGTGAAATTGCAGCAGACTTTGAGCTTGAGTCTTCCGATGGAGAGAAATTCAAGCTGTCCGAACACGCCGGGCGGCGCGTGTTGCTGGTGTTCTATCCGGGCGACAACACCCCGGTGTGCACTCGTCAGCTCTGTGATTATCGCGACGGGCTGGAGGCGTTCTCCGATCTGGGTGTGGAGGTGGTTGGCATCAGTCCGGACGATGCACAATCCCATCGCGATTTCCGCGAACGTCACAATCTGCCGTTCGTGCTCCTGAGTGACCCGAACCTCGAAGTGGCGGCACGCTATGGCTGCAAGGCGCTGGTGGGCATGAAGCGCGGCGTCTTCCTGGTCGACGAGCAGCAGGTCGTGCGATACCGTCATGTCGAGGCGGTTGCCCTGTTTCGGCGCAGTCGAGAGGAGCTGATCGAAGTCATTCGGGAGTTGGGATGAACCACGCCGCGGCGGTCGAACACCTGCGTGCGCAGATCGGGCGCAACCAGGTCATTGCCGATACCATCGCAGTGCTGGAGTTCAAGCGGCGGCAAAGGCTCGATGCGCTGCAGCAATGGCAGCGCGACCGTCTCGATGCCACCTATGCCGATCTGCGCGGTGATCCCCGCTACCGGCCGGCCTGCGAGTTTTTTCTGGATGAGCTGTATGGTGGTCGTGATGTGCTCGAACGTGACCGCCAGCTCAAGCGGGTTGTGCCGGTCATGAGCCGTATGCTGCCCACGCACCTGCTGCGGGCTGTCGGGGATGCCGTGCAATTGCAGGCGGTCAGCCTGGAATTCGACCTGGCTGTGGCCGATTGCCTGGACGAGAGCGGCGAATTGGATCAGCCGGCTTACGCCCATGCCTACCGCGCCCAGGGCGATTGGGAAGGTCGGGAGCACCAGCTTGTCCTGATTCGGAAACTGGGTGACCTGCTCGATGAAACCGTGCGTCGTCCCATGGTGCATCGTCTGATTCGCATGATGCACGGACCGGCGGTCATGGCCGGATTCGGGGCCTTGCAGGGGTTCCTGCGTCGCGGGCTTGATGCCTTCGCCCACATGCACGGCGCCGATCATTTCCTCGATACCATCGAACAGCGCGAACACAGCGCATTGCAGGCCATGCGGGCTGGCAGTGACTGGCCGTTTTCGGAGTGGGTGGGTAGAGGCCCTTAGGGGTCGCGAAAGAGAAAAGAAGAGAAGACCACAGAGTTTTCAGTCCCGTTACCGGGCCCGCTGTCGCGGTGCAAACAGGGTGCAAAATAAGAGTGCGCGAGAAAGAGGCCGAATGTGTCAATGGTGTGTTTGCACCCGTCACAGAGAGTGGCCGTCACGGTATCGGCGTGGAGTCGCTGACGGCATGGCTGAGGCCATGACCTCGTATGAGAGATTGAATCCTTTGCCACCGTGTTTCTCGCGCACTATGTTGATTATCGGAGGTAGAGGCTATGGGACGCAAGCGTTTGAAGCGGCGGTTGAAGGTAGTTTTTCCGAATTGCGCGGGAATTGACGTGGGATCACGTGAGCATTGGGTGGCGGTTGACCCAACGGTGACGGAGGATTCGGTGCGATGTTTTTCCAGTTTCAGCGACGATTTGGAGGCGCTGGCGGACTGGCTGGAGTCGCTGGGTGTGGTTCAGGTGGCGATGGAATCGACTGGAGTGTATTGGATTCCCTTGTACGAAATCCTGGATCAACGGGGTTTTGAGGTTTTTCTGGTCAATGCTCGGGCGACCCGGCAGGTTTCTGGTCGAAAGTCGGATGTACTGGATTGTCAGTGGATCTGGGAATTGATGAGTCATGGCTTGTTGCGGGGGGCTTTCCGGCCGACTGACAAGATCTGTACGCTGCGCGCTGTAGTTCGCCAGAGTGCCACGAAGGTGGCTGATCAATCGCGCTGTGTGGCTCACATGCAAAAGGCGTTGGTTCAGATGAATGTGCAGCTGGATCAGGTGGTGAGCGATCTAGCCGGGAAAACCGGTATGGCCATTGTGCGGGCCATTGTGGCCGGTGAGCGTGATCCGGCACGGTTGGCCAAACTGCGGGATGGTCGTGTACGTGCCAGTGAACAGACGATTGCACGCAGCCTGTATGGCAACTGGCGCACTGAGCATCTATTTGCTTTGTCCCAAGCCTTGGATCACTACGATTTTCTGGATCGACAGATTGCCGAGTGCAACACCCAGATCGAGCAGGCCATGGCCAAACTTCCGATCCTCATGGCCGATCCGCCTGCCCCAACCAAACGCCTCAAGAGCACGCATCGCAGTAGTGCGGGGCAGAAACGGCTGCATGGCGCCTTGTGTGAAGTACTGGGTGTGGACCTGACTGCGATTCCCTGTGTCTCGGTCGATACCGCTTTGGTGTTGGCCGGAGAGATCGGCCCAGACCTGTCACGCTTCCCCACCAGTCAACACTTTTGCTCGTGGCTCACACTGGCTCCTCCGACCCGCATCTCCGGCGGTAAGCCTGTGGGGAAGCCGACGCATAAGGTTGTCAATCGCGCCGGCCAGGCCCTCAAACAGGCTGCTGCCAATGCACGCAATAGCCAAAGCTTCATTGGCGCCTGCCATCGTGCCCGCTTGGCCAGGATGGACAAACGTCAAGCCATCAAAGCCACGGCTCACCAACTTGCACGACTGATCTACGCCATGCTCACCCAAGGGCAGTCCTATGTCGAAAAGGGCATTGAAGCCCATGAGGAACAACGCCGAGCCCGGCAACTGCAAGCACTGCACAGAAAGGCCCGAAAAATGGGTTTTGAGCTCGTCCAGGCAGCATGAGCGACCAGTCAATGAGATCTAATAAAAACAATCACTTGGAAGTCTGTTTGATGAGAGGCACAGAGGACACAGAGAAAAGAGTTACTTTTTTATCTTTCTCCGTGACCTCTGTGTCTCTGTGGTCTGCTCTTCTTTTTCCATCCCCTACTGCGTTATAGAAATCGATCAAAGGCACGACCAAAGTCGAAGTGCATCTTGCCCACAGACTTGGTAGCTTGCATGATGGAGTTCGACTGCAAGTTGTGAGGATGTGGCGATGGCGAGTCAGGCCGGGGCAAGATGATGGCAATCCGGGAAGCCCAGGCCCTGCTGCACTCGATTGACCAAGCCGAACAGGCCGAAGCGGTCTCTGCCTGCGCCCGAACCCTGCCGGCACTGCTGGCCGAACTGGACGATGCCGGACAGAGCGCGCAGGACATTGTCACCGCCATCAGCACCTTGGGAGAGCGCATTGCGGTGCGACTGCTGCAACTGGCCGAGTTAGACCTGGGCGAGCCGCCCGTTCCCTACGCCTTTGCCGTGGCCGGTTCGCTAGCCCGCGGCGAGCAGATCCTGGGTTCGGACCAGGACAATGCGCTGGTGCTGTCCGATGACTATCGCGAAGACCGCCACGGCGAGTATTTCTCCGGGCTGTCGGATCAGGTCTGTCGTCAGCTTGACGAGTGTGGTTATCGCTTTTGCCCGGGCGACATCATGGCGAGCAATCCGCGCTGGCGGATGAGCCTGACCGCCTGGCAGAACGATTTCCAGCGCTGGATCGAACAACCCGAACCCGCTGCCCTGGTGCGCCTGTGCATATTTTTTGACCTGCGCGCCATTCATGGCGATGCCGGCCTGGTCGATGCGTTGCGCCGGGACATTCTGGCCCGAACCCGCGCAAGCCCACTGTTCCAGGCCCATCTGGCCGCGGCAGCCCTGCATTTCCGGCCGGCCCTGACCTGGTTGGGTCGCCTGAGCTTCAAGCGCAATGAACAGGGGGAAGCCCGTATCAATTTGAAAAAACACGCTATCACCCCCGTGGTTGACCTGGCCCGGACCTGGAGCCTGGCTGCGGGCCTGGACGAGGTCGACACACTGGCGCGTCTCAAGGCGCTGAAAACGCATCACCCGGCCGACAGCGAACGCTTCGAGGACCTGGAAAAGGCCTTTGAGACCGCGAGCCAACTGCGCATCGCCCATCAGGCGCGCCAGGTTCGTGCCGGTCGAGAGCCGGATTACAAGATCATCCGTGGAGAGCTGAACGAGGACGATGAACGCGCGCTCCGGCATTCATTTCAGCAGATCACCAGTCACCAGCAGGCATTGATCCGGCAGTTTCGCGCCGAGGCCTTTCAATGAAGCGTCGGCGTCAGGCACAACTGATCGCGCTGTTCTGCCTGGGCTGGCTGCTGTTCAGCTTTCCTTTGCTGTCGTTGTGGGATCGTGACCTGGTCGTATTCGGTCTGCCGCTGTTTCCGGCCGGGTTGTTCGCATGCTGGGCGCTGCTGATCGTCCTGCTCGCCTGGCTGATGGAGCGAAGGGAATACTGACATGATGTCGGTCGGTCTGGTCATCGCCATTTCCTTCGCCTACCTGGCGCTGTTGTTCGCAATTGCCTGGTGGGGCGACAAGCGCGCGGCCGAAGGTCGCTCCATCATCGCCAGTCCGTGGGTGTATGCGCTGTCGATCGCAGTGTATTGCACCGCCTGGACCTATTTCGGCAGCGTCGGCCGGGCCTCGGTGGAGGGGGTATGGTTTCTGCCCATTTACTTAGGCCCCATGCTGGCGATGATCCTGGCCTGGGTGGTGATCCGCAAGATGGTGCGCATCGCCAAAACCTACCGCATCACCTCGGTGGCCGACTTCATCGCCAGCCGCTATGGCAAGAGCCCGCTGATCGCCGGCCTGGTGACCTTGATCACCGTGGTCGGCATCGTGCCCTATATCGCCCTGCAACTGAAAGCCATCTCGTCCGGTTATGCCTTGCTGACCACGCCGGCCGGGACCGAGTTGCCGAGTGTCACCCAACCCTGGTGGCAGGATTCCACCCTGTACCTGGCCCTGGCCCTGGCCGGCTTCATCATCCTGTTCGGCACCCGCCACCTGGACATGACCGAACGTCACGAGGGCATGGTCGCAGCCATTGCCTTCGAATCCATTGTCAAGTTGGTTGCCTTTCTGGCCGTTGGATTGTTCGTGACCTACTGGCTGTTCGACGGCCTGGGCGATCTGTTCGGCCGGGCCATGGCCGACGAGGGGTTGGCGCAACTGCTGCGCTTCGATCATGGCGCCAGCCCGTTCATCTACTCGCAATGGTTCGCCCTGGTGCTGCTGGCCATGCTGTCGGTACTCTTTCTGCCGCGCCAGTTCCAGGTCATGGTGGTCGAAAACGTGGACGAGCGGCATTTGAAGCGCGCCGCCTGGGTGTTTCCGCTGTATCTGTTCCTGATCAACCTTTTCGTGCTGCCGATCGCCATTGGCGGGCTGATCTACTTCGGTGCGGGACAAGCCAATCCGGACCTGTTCGTGCTCTCGCTACCGCTGGCCGAGGGCGCCATGATCCTGGCGCTGTTCGTATTCATCGGCGGCTTGAGTGCGGCCACCGGCATGGTCATCGTCGAATCCATTGCCGTTTCAACCATGATCTGCAATGACCTGGTCATGCCGGCCCTGCTCAAGACCCGGCGTTTCGGCGGCCGCTCCGGCGGTGACCTGACCCGCCTGCTGAAAACCATTCGCCGCCTGGCCATCATCGGACTGTTGTTGCTCGGTTACCTGTATTTCTACCTGGCCGGCGAGGCTTACGCGTTGGTCTCGATCGGCCTGATCAGCTTTGCCGCCGTGGCTCAGTTCGCCCCGGCCGCCCTGGGCGGGATGTACTGGAAGGGCGCCACCCGCGCCGGCGTGCTGGCTGGACTGCTGGTCGGCTTCGGCTTCTGGGTCTACACACTGATGCTGCCCTCGATTGCCAAGTCGGGCTGGATGGCCACCGATTTTCTCGAATACGGCCCGGCCGGGCTGGCCTGGCTCAAGCCCGAAGCCTTCCTTGGCCTGAGCGGCCTGGACCCGCTCACCCATTCACTGTTCTGGAGCCTGTTCGGCAATATCGCCGCCTTTGTCGGCATTTCGCTGTTGACCCGGCCCACGGCGCGTGAGGCCAGCCAGGCGCAGTTATTCGTTGATGTGTTCGAACGCCGCGGCGATCAGGAGCCGGTGTTCTGGCAAGGCCGGGCGCGGGTAGAGGATCTCAAGGATCTGACCGAGCGCTTTCTTGGCGCACAGTCCGCCGATCGTCTGTTCGAGGAGCATGCGCAGGCCATCGGCGCCGAATCGGTGGCCAACATGCCGGCCGATGCCCGCCTGGTCCAGCGGGTGGAAACGCAACTGGCCGGCGCGATTGGTTCGGCCTCTGCTCGAGTGATGGTGGCCTCGGCGGTGGAAGAAGAGCCACTCGAGCTGGATGACGTGGTGCGCATTCTCGAGGAAGCTTCGCAACTGCGCGCCTACTCACAGGCGCTGGAAGAGAAATCCCGCTCGCTGGAACAGGCCACCCAGGAACTCAAGACCGCCAACGAACAATTGAAGAGCCTGGATCGCCTGAAAGACGATTTCATGTCGTCGGTCACCCACGAGCTGCGTACCCCGCTGACCTCGATCCGGGCGCTGACAGAAATGATGCGCGACGACGAGGATATGCCGGCCGACCAGCGGCGGGAGTTTCTCGACATCATGGTTTCAGAGAGCGAGCGCCTGAGCCGCCTGGTCGGACAGGTACTGGACCTGGCCCGGATCGAGGCCGGCCACGCCGAGTGGCACAACTCCGATGTCGACCTGGCCGTCATTGTTCGCCAGGCCGCAGACAGCATCAGGGCCCGCTTCGAGGAAAAGTCCGCGCGCCTGGAGATCAAGGGACCCCACCAGGTCAGGAGTCTGCGCGCCGATGCCGACCGGCTGGTGCAGGTCATACTGAATTTGTTGTCCAATGCCCTGAAATACCTGCCCGAGGACAATGGCCGGGTGGTAGTGACCATCAGCGACCAGCCCGATGGCGTGACCGTGACGGTCAGCGACAACGGCGTCGGCATCGCGCCGGCCGAACAGGCCCAGGTCTTCGACAAGTTCCGCCAGGTCGGCGACCAGCAACACCAGGGCACCGGCCTGGGCTTGCCGATCAGCCGGCAGATCATCGAGCATTTCGGCGGGCGGATGTGGGTTGAATCCGAACCCGGCCAGGGGGCGACGTTCGGGTTTTTCCTGCCGCGTGGCGGGGAAGATGCTCGCGCAAACGCGCAAAGTCGCGGAGAAAGAAAATGAAAACACTTCATGACCGTAGGTCGGGGTTACATCCCCGACGGACAACGTCGAATTCATCGGCACCGGATCGTTCGTGTGTCCTACGCCGAACCCAGGCACTGACATACATCGAACTTGTGTCGAAGCCGGATAGGTCGTCCGTCGGGGATGTAACCCCGACCTACGGATTTCGAGAAAGGCAGTGAGGCAAGGCCGATGAAGAAGATACTGATCGCCGACGACGAACCGAACATCGTGATCTCGCTGGAATACCTGATGCAGCGCGAGGGCCATGAGGTATTGGTGGCGCGCGACGGCGAAGAAGCGTTGGAGATGATTAGCGAGCACGAGCTCGACCTGGTGCTACTCGATGCCATGATGCCGAAGAAATCCGGCTTCGAGGTGTTGCAGGCGGTGCGCGCCGAGCACCCGGACCTCAAGATCATCATGCTGACCGCCAAGGGCCGCGATACCGATATCGCCAAGGGCCAGGCGCTGGGCGCCGATGCCTACGTGGTCAAGCCGTTTTCCACCCGCAAGCTGGCCGAGCAGGTCAGGCAGATGCTGGACTGAACATGCGGCGACTGGAGTGGCGATTGCTGATCGGTGTGGCCGTGGTCGGGCTGGCCTGCCTGGCCTGGTTGTTCATCGCAGCGCTCATGCTATGGGCCGTGCTGCCCGAGCAGAACTGGTCGGCCCTGACCGAGGCGCTGGGCAACCGTGCCGGGCTTCTGATCATGCTGTGGGCGTTTTCGCTGCTGCCGATCAGTGCCGCACTGCGTTACCTGATCGATCTGTATGTTCGCGCTCCGGCCCGGCTGGCCGAAGACATTCGTCTGCGCACCGATGGCGAGGTCAGCCAACCGCTGAATATTCAGGGCAGCCGCGAGATGGAGCAACTGGCCGAGCCGATCAATGAATTGCTCAAGCGCCACGAGCAGTTGCGCTCGGAAATGGATGAGCGTATTCGCCAGGCCAGTCGCCAGACCGAACTGGAAAAGAATCGCCTGGCCGCGCTGATGTCGGAGCTGGACCGCAGCGTGGTGGTATGCAATCTCGACGGCCGCATCCTGCTCTACAACCAGCGCGCCCGCTTGCAGTTCAAGCGTTTGTCGCAGGCCGCCCAGGTGACCGGCGGCAGCGAGCTGATCGGGCTGGGCCGCTCGATCTATACCGTACTGGACCGCCAACTGGTCGCGCATGCGGTCGAAAATGTCCAGCGCCGCCTGGCGCGGGGTGCGGCCAGTCCATCGGCCCAGTTCGTCACGGCCACCGCGTCCGGAAAGCTGTTACGCATCCAGATGAGCCCGGTGCGCAGCGTGGATCCGGAATCCGGATCCAGCACCACGAACCTGAACGGGTTCGTGCTGTTGATCGAGAACATTACTCACGAAATGCAGGCCGATGCCGAAAAGGATCGACTGCTCAAAGACTTGACCGAAGGCAGCCGCTCGGCCCTCGCCAATACCCGGGCCGCGGTCGAGATTCTCGAAGATCCCGATATCAATGAGGCCATGCGCGAGCGCCTGCTGGGTGTCATTCGCGAGGAGATCCAGGGCTTGAGTCAGCGTCTGGATGAATTGCGCCAGTCCTCGTCAGACGCCTGGCGTTCGCGCTGGCCGCTGGAAGACATGCTTGGCAGCGACCTGATCGAGGCCGCGGTCGGGCGCATCGAAGCCGAATCCGGCATTGAGGTTGCCCGTGAGGGTGACGACGAGCCGATCTGGCTCAGGCTGGAAAGCTATTCACTTTTGCAGGCGCTGACCCATCTGGCTGGAAAACTGGACCCGGTTTGCGGAATTAGGAATCTGACCCTGCGATTGTCGACCCACGAGGGACGCGCCCGGCTTGACCTGGTCTGGCCCATTTCCGAAGAATCCGGCGAAAAGCCCGATTTGAGCTGGGAAAACGAGCCCATCATCAGTGGCGGCGAAGCCATGGCCATGAGCCTGCGCGATGTGCTCGACCGGCACAGCGGCGAATGCTGGATCGAGGAAGAATGCCAGGGCGAAAAGACCCGGCGATGCTTTCGCCTGCTGCTGCCGCTGGCCACGCCACAGGAAGAACAGCCGGCCTCGACTTTCCAGCACCACGAGGATCGGCCCGAATTCTATGACTTCGACCTGTTCCGCCCCACCGAGCGCACGCGCGCCCAGGAAGACAGCAGGCTGCGTGATCTGGGCTTTACCGTATTCGACACCGAAACCACCGGCCTGAACCCGGCCGGCGGTGACCAGATCATCCAGATCGGTGCGGTGCGCATCGTCAACGGCAAGATTCTCAAGCGCGAAAGCTTTGACCAGCTCGTCAACCCGCAACGCAAGATTCCCGAAGCCGGCATCCCCATACACGGCATCACCGATGAGATGGTGCGCGGCCAACCCGCCATCGAAGAAGTATTGCCGGCCTTTCATGCCTTCTGCACCGACAGTGTGCTGGTCGCTCACAATGCCGCCTTCGACATGCGCTGCCTGGAACTCAAGCAGGACGCCTGCGGTGTGGTTTTCGATCACCCTGTGCTCGACACCTTGCTGTTGAGCGCGGTGGTTCACGAAAACCAGAACACCCATAATCTCGACGACATTGCCGAACGTTTCGGTCTGACCATCATTGGCCGCCATACCGCCATCGGCGATGCACTGGTGACCGCCGAGATCTTTCAGAAACTGATCCCGTTACTCGAAGACCGTGGCATCCACACGCTCGGCGAGGCCCTGAAAGCCTCACGCAAGACCTGGTATGCGCGGGTGAAGTATTGATGATGACTGTCAGGTCGGGAACAAGAAAAGCAAACCACAGAATTCACCACGGAGGCACAGAGGCCACAGAGAAAAGAAGTAACTTGCTCTTAATTATTTCTCTGTGACCTCTGTGTCTCTGTGGTCTTCTTTTCTTGTTCCTTTCGCGACAGCGGGCCCGGAAACGGGACTGAAGACTTTGTGGTGAATCAAGGAATTTGACCAATGATCCAGATTACTGAAATCCTCGCCAATGTCGCCCCGTTCTCGGAGCTGTCTTCTGAACAGCGCGCGGCGCTGGCCGGGCAGTTCGAGGTGCGTGAGGCCAGTGCCGGTGATGAGATCGGGGTTTTTGACCCGCCCGGTCGGGATGGGCTGTTCGTGATTGTCGATGGTGCGGTGGAGATGTTTGATCCGGACGGACAAGCGCTGGAGCAGCGTGGGCCATCCGAGTTGTTCGGGCATGCCATTGGTTTTGAAGACGGCGTCATTGGCTATCGGGTCAGTGCGTTGGAAAAATCTCGGTTGCTGTGGTTGCCACCGAAAGCACTGGCAGCGGCCAGCGAATCGCACGAGCTGCTCGGACGTTTTCTGAGTGGCCGACCCGGAGAGCGCCTGCAGGCAGAGACGGTACAACGCACCGGCACCCTGCGTGATCTGGATTTGCGCGAGCCGGTCACTGCC
>PWWM01000216.1 GCA_003561495.1 Gammaproteobacteria bacterium | reverse complement strand
TTGAGGCAGTCGGCGGTGCCTGCCGGCCACGGAGCCATGGCCGCGGTCCTCGGGCTGGAGGATGAAGTGGTTGAGGCGATCTGTCGCGAGGCCTGCGAAGACCAGGTCGTGGCGCCGGCCAATTACAATTCGCCGGGGCAACTGGTGATTGCCGGTCACAGCGCTGCGGTCGAGCGGGCGATGCACAAATGTCGTGATGCCGGCGCCAAGCGTGCCATGATCCTGCCAGTCAGTGTGCCGTCCCACAGTGCGCTGATGAAGCCTGCTGCAGACGGGTTGGCCGAGGTGCTGGCCGGTATCGAGATGCGCGCACCCGAGCTACCGGTGTTGCACAATATCGATTGTCAGGCGCGAACCGGGCCTGACGAAATACGGGCCGCGCTGGTTGGCCAGATGTCCGCGCCGGTGCGCTGGACCGAGACCGTCCAGGCCATGGCGGGCGCCGGCGTCAAGCGTCTGGCCGAGTGCGGTCCGGGCCGGGTGCTCAGGGGCCTGACCCGACGTATTGATCGAAGTCTGTCCTGTGTGTCTCTGCACCAGGTCAGTCAGATGGAATCCCTGATGGGTGAACTGGAGAGTTGAGTGAGTCCTGAAAACAGTCATCGTATCGACGGGCAGATTGCCCTGGTGACCGGCGCCAGTCGCGGAATCGGAGAAGCAACTGCCAACTGGTTGAAGGCGCTGGGAGCGAACGTTTTCGGAACCGCGACGAGCCAGGACGGAGCCGACCGGATCAGTGAGTGTCTTGGTGCCGGGCGTGGGTTGGTGCTGGATGTGACCGATGCTGACGCGATCGGTCAGGTCGTCAAGCAAATCAGCTCTGAGGCCGGTGCGGTGACCGTGCTGGTCAACAATGCTGCGATTACCCGCGATCAGTTGCTGATGCGTCTCAAGGATGAGGAATGGGACCAGGTGCTGGACACGAACCTGCGCGGCGCCATGCGCATCACACGTGCTTGTCTGCGCGGCATGCTCAAGGCTCGCTCGGGTCGAATCATCTCGATTTCGTCGGTGGTGGGTTATGCCGGCAATCCGGGCCAGGCCAATTACTGTGCCGCCAAGGCCGGACTGGCCGGTTTTTCGCGGGCCGTGGCTCATGAAGTCGGATCACGAGGCATCACGGCCAATGTGATCGCGCCCGGATTCATCGACACTGACATGACCCGGGCCCTGGATGCGGAGCAACGCGAGCGTCTGCAAGGTACAATCCCGCTGGGACGTCTGGGTGAGGTGGAGGACATTGCCGCCTGTGTCGGCTTTCTGGCCGGACCGGCCGGAGCCTACATTACCGGTCAGACCCTGCATGTCAACGGTGGCATGTACATGACATGATGGATTAAGTTATAATCACAAACACCTGAAATAATTACAAATTAATTACTTCAAGCTGTCGAGACACTGAATGTCATGACGGCGAATCCAACTGGCGAAGCGAGCATGAGTTCACTACAATGCTAAAGCTTCGGGTAACCCTTATAGCAGAGGAAAACCAACAATGAGCAGTATTGAAGATCGCGTCAAGAAGATCGTTATCGAGCAGCTGGGTGTCAAGGAAGAAGAAGTCACGCCAAGTGCATCCTTTGTCGATGACCTGGGAGCCGACTCTCTGGATACGGTGGAACTGGTGATGGCGCTTGAAGAAGAGTTCGAGTGCGAAATTCCCGATGAGGAAGCCGAAAAGATTACCAGCGTTCAACAGGCGATCGATTACATCAAGAGTAACGTTGACAACGGCTAGGTCATGCACTTAGCGGGTTTGTCAGGTGTCTGTCCGCCAGGGCTAAGACTTTCGGGAGTGTTTGATGCGAGGTGACCGCCGAATCGTGGTGACCGGTCTGGGCTGCGTCTCGCCGGTCGGCAACGATGTGCCTTCAGCCTGGGATGCCGTCTGCAATGGTCGCAGTGGCATCGGGCCCCTGACCGCTTTCGATCCGGAGAAGTTCAGTGCCAAGATCGCCGGAGAAATTCGGGACTTTGATCTGGACCAGTATCTCTCCCCGAAAGAAGCCCGCAAATCCGATCCATTCATTCATTACGGCATGGCTGCGGCCATCCAGGCCATTGATGATGCCGGTCTGACGGCCCACCCGGATCAGGCCGAGCGGTTCGGCCTGGCCATTGGTGCGGGAATCGGTGGGATCGACACCATCGAGCGGACCTACCAGACCTACATCGACAGTGGGCCACGGCGGATCTCGCCGTTTTTCGTTCCCGGCTGCATCATCAACATGATTGCCGGGAACATTTCGATTCGTTATGGCTTCAAGGGTCCGAACATCTCGATTGTTACCGCCTGCACCACGGCGACTCACAACATTGGTGATGCCGCACGCATGATTGCCTATGGGGATGCCGATGTCATGGTGGCCGGGGGCGCCGAGTATGGCACCACACCGACCGCATACGGCGGGTTCACCGCGGCGCGAGCCCTGTCGACTCGCAATGACGAACCCGAAAAGGCCAGTCGTCCCTGGGATGCCGATCGCGATGGCTTCGTGCTCAGCAACGGCGCCGGCGTGATCGTGCTCGAGGAACTCGAGTTTGCCCGCAAGCGCGGGGCAAGGGTCTATGCTGAAGTGGTCGGTTACGGCATGAGCGGGGACGCCCACCACATCACCTCTCCACCCGAGGGTGGAGATGGCGCCAGGCGTTGCATGGCCCATGCCCTGGCTGACGCCGGCGTCAACCCGGATCAGGTGGGCTACATCAACGCTCACGGTACTTCGACGATGCTGGGCGACCGTGCCGAGTGTGATGCAGCGCGTGCGTTGTTCGCGTCGCATGCCGAAAAGTTGATGATCAGCTCGACCAAGTCCATGACCGGGCACTTGCTTGGAGCCGCCGGCGGAATCGAGGCGATCTTCACCACGCTCGCGCTTCATGACGGGGTGATACCACCGACCATCAATCTGGACAATCCCGACCCGGAGTGTCGTGACCTTGACCTGGTTCCTCATCAGGCGCGTGAGGTCAGTATCGAGTATGCCCTGTCCAACTCGTTCGGATTCGGGGGTACCAACGGGTCGCTGCTGATGCGGCGTTTCAACTGATTCATCCCCCAGTGATCCATTAGTCGGGATGCCGGGTTTCCAGTTCAGCCCATGCCGGCGGCAGTTGGCCACCTCGTGGTCTCTCCTTGACATCCATCGCCGCCAACCGGACCGCTGGCCGTTTCTTCTGGCCAGTTCGGCCAGCGCCGGCGCACATGGACGCTGGTCCATGCTTCTCTATCAAAATGGTGAACAACTGTTGCTTGACGGGCTGGGTGGGGTTGACGGCCCGGGGTCGGGTGGAGACTTTCTTGACAGACTCAGAAATTGGAGCGGGGCGCCGCAAGCTCATCCTGAATCGACCCAACTGCCGTTTTGTGGTGGATGGTTCATTTATCTTGGCTATGAATTGATCGGTCAGGTCGAGCCAACGCTCAACTTGCCGATCGCCGATGATGAATTACCGGTGGCTTTTGCCGCGCGCTGCCCGGCGGCCCTTTTGCACGATCATCATGAGAACACCACCTGGATCGTGGCCGAGAATCGCTCTGCGCTGGAGCAGGCTGAGGCGGACATGGCCTTGCTGTCTTCCATTGAAGTCAGGGCGGAATCCTTCGATCCCGGCAAGCTGGAGCTCAAGGCTGACCCCGGCGATCAGTTCACTGCCGGGGTGCGCAGAATCCGCGAGTGGATCCTCGATGGAGACGTGTTCCAGGTCAACCTTTCGCGTGCCTGGCGGGGCCGATCGAGTCAGGATCTGGATCCAGCCACTTTGTACGAGGCACTGACTCGCAGTAATCCGGCCCCATTCGCCGGTCTGGCACGCCTGCCGGGCGGCACCATCCTGAGCTCCTCCCCGGAACGGCTGGTCGAAGTGCGCGGCCGAACGGTCCAGACCCGCCCAATTGCCGGAACCCGTCCGCGTGGACTGTCGGCTGATCAGGATGCATCACTGTCGGCCGAGCTCATGGCCCACCCCAAGGAGCGTGCCGAGCACATCATGCTGATCGATCTCGAACGCAACGACCTGGGTCGTGTCTGCAAGAGTGGCTCAGTGGAGGTGGACGAGCTGATGGTGGTCGAGAGTTACGCACACGTTCATCATATTGCCTCCAATATCCGCGGGATCCTTCGCGAGGATGTTCATGCGGCCGATGTGATTGCGGCGACATTCCCCGGCGGCACGATCACGGGTTGCCCCAAGGTCCGGTGCATGCAGATCATTGCCGAGCTCGAACAATGTGGTCGGAGTTTCTACACCGGGGCAATGGGTTACCTGGGTCATGATGGCGGTATGGATCTTAATATCCTGATTCGCAGCATGCTGGTCCACGGTCGGGAACTGAAGTTTCGAACGGGTGCGGGGATTGTCGCCGACTCGGATCCCGACGCTGAACTGGCAGAGACCGAAGCCAAGGCGCGTGGCATGTTGCGTGCCCTCAAACCATGACCCGTTGCCTGGTCGATGGCAGGCCGGCCGAGTCGGTCCCTGCCGATGATCGCGGTTTGCTGTATGGCGATGCACTTTTTGAGACCATTGCTTTTCACGATTCCCGAGCACCCCTGTGGCCCTTGCACTGGCAGCGGCTGAAACGAGGCAGCGACCTGCTCGGCATCGAAGTGCCCGAACAATCGATGCTGCTGGCGGACTGTCGCCGGCTGGCCCCACCCGGGTGCGCCGTGATTGTCCGGGTGAGCCTGACTCGCGGAAGCGGTGGACGAGCCTATTTTCCGGATCCGGCCAGGCCAGCGCGAAGAATTGTTCAGGTGCGGGACTGGCCGGTCGATCTCGATCGACAGCGACGTGAAGGTTTGGTGGTCATCACCGCTTCGACCACCCTGGCCACAGGCAGCATGCTGGCCGGGCTCAAGCATGCCAACCGACTGGAGCAGGTTTTGGCTGCACAGGAGTGCGCCGCGGCAGATGCCGACGAGGCAATGGTCTTTGACAACCAGGGCGCGTTGGTCGAGGCCATTGCCGCCAACCTGATCGTGGAGTTCGGAACCCGGGCAGTGATCCCCCTCTCGGACAGTGGTGTAGCCGGTGTCGGCCTGGCCTGGCTTGAAGCTCGATCGGACATTGAACTGGAACGCGCCCGGGTCACACGCGCGGATCTGGACTCGGCTTCGGGAATCATGGTGATAAACTCGGTAGCCGGCATCCGCCCCGTCCGCCAGCTCGATGGCCGGCGCCTGGATGTCACTGACCGATGCCGTGCCTGGCAAAGACTTTGGAGTCATCACCTCAGTTGAACATGCGCAAGCTTTCACTGCTCCTGTTGATTGTCATGATGGCGCTTGCCGCGGCGGCCGTATGGGCCTGGCGCGACTGGCAGCGTTTCGTTGACGACCCGCTCAACCCGCACGGAGAAATCAATCTGTGGATTGCGCCCGGCAGTAGTTTTACGAGCTTGATCAGACAGCTGGAGACCATGGGGCTGGCGCAAGCCACCTGGCACTGGCGGGTTTTCGGTCGCCTGAACGCTCCGGCCATCCAGGCCGGTGAATACTGGATCCCGGTTGGCTCGAATCTCGTCCAGGTTTTGACCCGACTTGAGGCCGGCGATGTGCGCGAGCACCGCCTGACTATCGTGGAAGGCTGGACCCTGGCCCGTTTGCGCAAGGAGCTGGCGCGTGATCCGCGCTTGCGCCAGCGCGCTCGCGACCTTGATGATGCGGACTTGATGGAAAGACTGGGCTGCAAGGGCTGTTTTGCCGAGGGTCGTTTTTTGCCCGAGACCTATTTCTTTACCCGCGGCATGGATGATATGACCATTCTTCGCCGTGCCCATGTGGCCATGGAGCGGGTGCTGGAGGAAGCCTGGACTGGACGCGATCCTGAAGTGCCTCTGAACACTCCCGAGGAATTGCTGGTTCTGGCGTCGATTATCGAGCGAGAGACCGGCCAGGCCGGCGAGCGGGCGCAAGTTGCCGGGGTGTTTGCACGACGTTTGCAACTGGGGATGCGATTGCAGACCGACCCGACGGTCATTTACGGGCTTGACGATGACTTCGATGGACGCCTGCGGCGAGTGCACCTGCGCACCGACCACCCCTGGAATACCTATACTCGTCACGGTCTGCCGCCAACACCAATTGCGCTTCCCGGACGTCTTGCCATCGAAGCCGCGGCTCGACCGGCCCCGGGCACGGCGCTGTATTTCGTCTCACGCGGTGACGGCACCCACCAATTCTCCGATACTCTGGAAGAACACAATGCCGCGGTCAATCGTTACATCCGGGGGCGGCGGTGAAGGGTCGGCTGATTACCCTGGAAGGTGGTGAGGGCGCCGGCAAGTCGACCGCGGTCGAAACCATCAAACAATGGCTGGAAGCGCGTGGGCGCCGGGTCACTGTGACCCGTGAGCCTGGTGGCACGGCCGCGGCCGAGAAGATTCGTGCCATTCTGCTTGACCCTGAAACCGGCGAGCTGACACCCACCACCGAACTGTTGCTGATGTTCGCTGCCCGTTGCGAGAATCTGGCGCGTGTCATTCGTCCCGCGCTTCAATCTGGACAGGATGTGATCTGTGACCGCTTCACCGATGCCAGTCTGGCCTACCAGGGTGGAGGCCGCGGATTGGGGCGCGCTCCTGTCGAAACCCTGGCCTCGCTGGTGCACCCGGACTTGAGTCCGGATCTGACGCTGCTACTGGATATTGATGTGGCGGTCGGGATGGTCCGGACCCGTCAGCGTGGTCAACAGCCGGATCGTTTCGAGCGGGCGCGCGAGGGATTCCTCGATCGGGTGCGGGCCAGCTATCTCGATCAGGCACGACGCGAGCCGGAACGTTTCGTGGTCATCGACGCCGGCCAGCCACTGGCCGAGGTCCGGAATTGCATCGAACAAGCACTCGAGGAAAAACTGCGATGAGTCTGCCCTGGCTCAGTGACCTTCAAACACGCCTCGATGCTGCACTCCATGAACAGCGTCTGGGCCATGCCCCCTTGATCACCGGTCCGCAAGGTGTCGGCAAGCAACAGCTCGCCGAGTGGCTGGTCGCCCGCATTCTTTGCCTTGAACCCGGCTCCGGCCAGGCGTGTGGCCAGTGCCGCAGTTGCCAGTTGCTGGCCAGCGCCAGCCATCCCGACTTCTTTCCGGTCGCCATTCCCGAAGACAAGAAGGAAATTCCTGTCGATGCCATTCGCTCCCTGTCCCAGAATCTGGTGCTGACCCCCAGTATCGGCACTCATCGGGTCGGTTTGATCGAGGTGGCCGAGGCCATGAACATCAATGCCGCCAATGCGCTGCTCAAGACCCTGGAGGAACCGGCCGACAACGCCTGGTTGGTGCTGGTCAGCCACCAGCCCGGTCGACTGCCGGCCACGATCCGCAGTCGATGCCAGCCCATCACGGTGCATCCCCCGGCGAGGGAACTCGCCTTGCAATGGTTGGCCGACGCCTGCCCCGGGTTCGATGCATCGAAAAGGTTGCAGGCTTTATCACTGTCGGCCGAGGCGCCGCTGGCTGCGCGAGAATTGCTGGAGGATGACGGGCTGGAATTCGGCCTGGAAATCCTGGAGGCTTTGCAGGCGGTCGCCCGTGGTCACCCGGTGACCAGTGTGGCCAATGATCGCTGGTGGCAATCTCCGGAGCAGACCTGGCGCTGGCTGGCCGTCTGGTCCCGCGTGATGATGCGCCATGCTCACGGGTTCGATAGCGACGAACAGCAGCCGATCGCGCAAAAGCTGCCCTCCGGCCTGGATCAGCGGGCGTTGGCCGAACTCTGGCAACAGGCATTGTCGGGACGGGCAATGGCCTCCAGCACCGTGCGCCAGGATCTTTTCGTGACCAAATGGCTGCTAGAATGGGAAGCCATGATTCATAGAGGGAACTCGACCTAGATGGCTCAGAAAGGCATTCTGTCCTACAACATCGAGACCAAGCAGGAGCTGTACGCGGCCTACATGCCGTTTCTCAGCAATGGTGGGCTATTCGTTCCGACCAGGAAGAACTTCAAGCTGGGTGATGAAGTGCTGATTCTGCTCAGCCTGATGGGTGAGGAGCGAATTGCCATTCCGGGTCAGGTGGCCTGGATTACTCCAGCGGGGTCCCAGCACAGCATCAACGCCGGCGTGGGGGTGCACTTCAATGACAGTCCCGAGGGTTCCCAGGCCAAGAGCACCATCAGCTCATTGCTGGCCGGCATGATCGACAGCGATCGCCCGACCCGCACGATCTAGGTTACCCCTTGCGCCGGGCCGCCAGGTCGGCAACACACTTCAGGGTCTGCTCGATCTGTGCCATCGGGGTGTAGAAGTGCGGCGACAGCCTGACCCGTTTTCCGCGAGTGGCGGCATGGATATCGCGTAGGTTCAGAGAGGCGGTGACCTCTTCAGCGCTGCTTTCCGAAATCCAGAAACTGACGATCCCCGCCCGGCGGTCGCGTTCAAGCGGGCTGGCCAGGCCGACGCCGGGAATTTTCATCAGGCCTTCGGTCAGCCGATCGGTCAAATCCAGCAACCTGCCGGCGGTGGCACCGGGATCATGCTCCAGCAACAGGTCTACAGCGGTGTTCAATCCGATAATGCCGGCCGTGTTGAGTGTGCCGGGCTCAAAGCACGAAGCGGTGTCGGGCGAGCAGGGGTATTCGCGTTCGAAATTGAATGGATCGGAAAACATGCGCCATCCCGAATCCAGCGTCTGCAACTGTTCGCGCGCCTCCGGACGCGACCAGAATATGGCCAGACCTTCCGGCGCCATCATCCACTTGTGCGACCCGGCAACCACGAAATCCGCGCCTGTGAGCTCGACATCCAGAGGCAGGGCGCCTAGGTGCTGAATGGCATCAATGCAAAACAGCACACCGTGCCGTTTGCAAGCATCCCCGAGGCGTTTGAGGTCCAGTCTCAGCCCGGTATCATAGAGAACCGAGGAGACGCTCAAGACACGGGTGCTCGGTCCGATGGCGGCGATCAGGGAGCGTTCCGGGTCATTGTCATTGAGTGTGACGGCATGTGCCTTGACGCCCCGATCAGCCAGTGCCAACCAGGGCAGGCGATTGGAGGGGAAGTCATTGGCCGGGAACACCACGCTGTCGCCGCTGCTCCAGTCCAGGCCGCCGGCGATTCGATTGAGACCGGTCGAGGTATTGGCCACCAGGGCGATGTCCTGGCTCGAGTCGGCATTGAGCAGTCGGCATGCCCGCTCTCTCAGGCGCGCCTCGATGTCCAGCCATTGTCCATACCCGAGCGGCCCGCGGCGAGCATTGTCTTCCACATAATCGGCCACGGCACGACTGACAGCTGCTGGCCAGGGTGAAATCGCCGCATGGTTGAGCCACACATGACGATCAATCACGGGAAATTGTTCAGCGAGATTCATGAGACCATGTTAACGATATTCATCCCTCGGCACGGGTCTGACTGCTCATGAGGTCGATCATTCATGTCGACATGGACGCCTTCTACGCCAGCATCGAACAGCGTGACCAGCCGGCGCTGCGCGGTCGGCCGGTGATGGTTGGGGGCGGGGGTCCGCGCGGCGTAGTGGCGGCAGCCAGCTACGAGGCGCGCCAGTACGGGGTGCGTTCGGCCATGCCGGGTGTCGTGGCACGGCGCCTTTGCCCGCAGGGTGTATTCGTGTCGGCGCGTTTTGAGCGATATCGCGAAGTCTCGGCCGAGATCTTTGCCATCTTTCGGGAATTGACCGATCAGGTCGAAGGGTTGAGCCTCGACGAGGCCTTTCTGGATGTCACCGGACCCGTGCGTGCAGGACGAGAGTTGGACGAGATCGGGCGCCGGCTGAAGCGAGAAATCGGTCAGACCATGGGGCTGACGGCCTCGGTCGGGATGGCGCACAACAAATTGCTGGCCAAGCTGGCTTCGGACTATGACAAGCCCGATGGTCTGGTGCATGTTCCGATCGACCAGGTGCAGCGCTTTCTGGACCCCCTGCCGATCCGGCGCTTGTGGGGAATCGGGCCGCGCAGCGCCGAGAGGCTGCACGATGCCGGCATTCACACCATTGGCCAATTGCGCAGAACGCCGCTGCAATTGTTGACCGAAATGTTCGGAAACCAGGCCTCCGATCTACTCAAGCGGGCCGCCGGCGTGGATGATCATCCGGTCAAGGCCAGCCGGGCGCGTCGATCAATCAGCCAGGAAACCACCTTCGACCGTGACCACAACAGCATCGAGACTCTGTTGCCGATTATTCGCGAACAAGCCGTCAAGGTGGCCAAGCGACTCAAGGACAAGGGCCTCAAGGCCCGCACGGTCACCCTGAAAATCCGCTCCGGCGGTTTCTCGACCCTGACCCGCTCGACCTCGCTGGACCGCCATACCCAAGATGAAGAGCTGATTTTCACCACCGCACGAGAATTGCTGGTCAACTGGGCCGAATGGCGCAGCGGGTTTACCGTACGCCTGATCGGAGTGGGTGTGTCCGGGCTGGATCAACAGTAGCGCTTTGCAGGTGTGGAGAAGCATCGGGTGGTATCCGACCGCTCACGGCCTGACCGGGGCCGGGCTCGAGGTGACGGCAGCGGGCACAATCTATCCGCTCTTCGAGCATCCGAAAACCCTACTAGGGGCAACACT
>PWWM01000191.1 GCA_003561495.1 Gammaproteobacteria bacterium | reverse complement strand
GGCGTCAGGATGGCGAAGGCTGGCAGCGCTTCTGCACCAATCAACTCGATGACGTAGTCGTGCTGACCATCCACCAAGGCTCGAATGGCATTCGCTGGTATGGCACGACCCGCGGACTGTGGCGCGAGGACAACGAAACCTGCCGCGCCCATGCCGCCGATCGACTCGGGGATTTCGAGATTCGAGATATTCACCAAAGCGCAGATGGCGCCCTGTGGGCCAGCACTCAGGGACACGGCCTGATTCGACTCCAGTCCGGCGCGAATCATGAAGAAGACCCTACCGAAATCTTGCAAATCGGTCGCCGCCAGGGCCTGCCGTCGAACAGCCTGCATGCCGTCGCCGAGGATCATACCGGTAACCTCTGGGTCAACAGCAACCAGGGCGTATTTCGTATCAGCCGGCCTGATCTGGATGACTACCTTGAAAACGGCATCGGCCTGCTCTCGCCACTGGTCCTGACCCGGGCCGACGGACTACGCGACCTGGAAGGCAACGGTGGCGTGCAGCCGGCCATGGCCCTGGATTCAGCCGGTCGCATCTTCTTCCCGTCGCAATCCGGGCTGATCGGCATCGATCCCGAACACCTGAGTATTCGCACCCGCGCCCCGACCGCCGTCATCGACTCACTGGTCGCCGGCGGCATCGAACAGGACCTGGATCACGCGCTGCAGCTTCCGGCCGGTCAGCGTCATGTCATGTTCCGCTTCGCCGCGGCCGACTTGCGCGGCGGCCCGGACCGCTTCCGCTATCGGCTTGTCTCCACCGGACGCGGATGGGAAGAAAGCGGCTGGAGCGAAATTGTCGGCCAGAACGCCACTTCGTTTACGGCTCTGTCCCCCGGCACTTACCGCTTTGAAGTCGTTGCCGGCAACAACGATGGCGCATGGGGGACCCAAGCCGCTGCTCTGGAGTTCACCGTGCCGGCGTTCTGGTACGAGACCGGGTTGTTTCGCTCAGCTCTCATCACATTGATTGTTGCCGGTATCGGCTGGATGGTCTTTTATCGCATGCAACTGTTGCGTCGTCGTGCTACCGAGCTCAATCGCCAGGTCGACCAACGCACCCGCGAATTGTCCAGCGAAAAGACCCTGGTCGAACAGACCCTGGCGCAACTGGCCGATGCTCACGAGTCACTGGAAAAGACCCACGGCGAACTGGCCAAGCGCAATCGCAAGCTGGCCGCCCAGACCGATCGGCTGCAAGCCCTGGACAGTTTCCGAAAACGGCTGCTGGCCGATGTCAGCCACGAGTTGCGCACTCCGCTGATGCTGATCGATCTGCCTCTGGCCGAACTGGAACCATCGACGGGGACAGCAGCCGCACCACTGAACGAAACCCAGGCCAAAAACATTGCACTGGCCCGAACCCAGACTGAGCGCCTCGCGCACCTGGTCGGCCAACTGGTCACCCTGGTGCAGGCCGAGTCCGGCCAGCTCGAACTGAAAATCCGCCGCGTCAGCATCAATAAGCTGATCCTGAAGCTGGCCGAGTCCTACCGCCTGATGGCCCAGGGGCGCGGCATCGAATTACATACCGAAATACCCGACACGGAATTGCGCGTATTCGCCGATCCCGACCAGATGGTCACGGCACTGGGTAACCTGGTGGATAACGCCATCAAGCATGCGCCGGACAACAGCCGCATCGACCTCGTCCAGCGTACCGGCAAGGACGAAGCCACCATTGAAATCGGCGTGATCGACCAGGGCCCCGGCTTCGATGCCGGCCTGACCGAGCGGCTATTCGAACGCTTCTACCGGGAAGAACACGGACCGAAATTCGGACGCGAGGGCCTGGGCATCGGCCTGGCCCTGGCGCGTGAAATCATCCAGCTCCACGGCGGACGGATCGGAGCGCGCAATCGCAAGCAAGGCGGCGCCGAGTTCTGGCTGGAACTGCCGCTGGGCAGCAGCCACATCGCGCTGGAAGACCTGGACCTGGAAAGCGCTCCGGGATCCCCCGAGCCGTTGACTCCGACCAACACCGATAACGGCCACGATCGCGTGCTGCTGGTCGAGGACCATCCCGAACTGGCCGCCTACCTGGCCGAGCGGCTCAATGAACAACTGCCGACCGGCACCGCCTCCTGCGCCGAAGATGCACTCGAAAAACTCGAGCAAGAATCGTTCGGACTGATCATCAGCGATGTCATGCTGCCGGGCATGAGCGGCCTGGACCTGTGTCGCCGGCTCGAGGGCCAGGATCTGGAAGTGCCCGTCATCCTGATCTCGGCCCGGGCCGGCGCCATCGACCGCCAGGCCGCCCTTGAAGCCGGAGCGCGCGAATTCCTGGTCAAGCCGTTCGAGCTCAATGACCTGTTCGAGGCCATGGAGACCCACTGGCCGTCAGCCCGCAAGCGCCTGGTTCGCAACGACAACACTCATCCTGATGATGACCTGATGGCGCCGGCTGTCGAAAACCTGTCCAACCCCGACTTCGGCGTGGATGATTGGGCACGCGCCGTACACCTGTCGCAACGCCAACTGCGCCGCAGAGTCGGCGAGCTGTCCGGCCAGTCACCCCTGGCCTGGTTGCGCGAACAGCGCCTGCTCAAGGTCCGCAAGTTGATCAGCAATGGCGAGTGCCAGACCCTTGCCGAAGCCGGCTTCCAGTCCGGCTTCGACAACCCGGCCTACCTCTACCGGCTTTACCGGGCACGCTTTGGCGACAATTAAACCAACATGTCCGAAATTGACATACTTATGTCCGAAGTGTGTCTTCACCCCTGAGGTCGTCAGCCTCATGATGTCATCTGGCAATTCCTGGCAACCTGAGGCTGAGAATCATGGCGAATGGCGCACCCTCCGGAGCGGACCTGAAACTGGCGCTGGTCGTCGAACACCCGGAACTGTCGGAATACCTGGCGCAGCGCATCGGCAACAACCTGTCGGTTGAGGTGTTCGGCAGCGCCGAGCAGGCGCTGGCCGATGTGGATGGACAGCGCTTTGGCCTGATCGTCAGCGAGATCCGACTACCGGGCATGGACGGCATCGAACTGTGCCGTCGCATCAAGGCCGATCCGGCAACCACCGACATGCCGGTGATCCTGATGACCGCCCTGGACAGCGATGTGGAAACCACCGATATCGCCGACTTGTGCCTGATCAAACCATTCAGCCTGTTCACACTTCTTGAAGGCATCGATCGCCTGTGGCCGGGCGGGCCGCCGCAATCCTGCACGGCCGAAAGCGTCCATCCCGTGCTGGCGGTCGCCCATGAATTCCTGGACGACAGTACATTCAGCGTTACGTCCTGGTCTGAGAAAGCCGGTCTGAGTTCGCAAAAGTTGACCCGCACTGTCTTTCATGTGAGTGGCATGACCCCCACCACCTGGCTGCGCGAGCAACGACTGCGTCGGGTCCATCGCATGATCAGCAACGGAAGTTGCCGAAGCCTGATCGAGGCCGGCAAGCGCTGCGGCTTCGACAATCCCGACTACCTGCAAAGAGTCTACCGGGTTCGCTATGGCGATCAGTGATTCACCCGTCCGTTTCGGACATGTCGATGTCCGTTTTGTGCCTGTTCGACACGGTCCGCCTGAATCACGATAGTTGAAACCTTAAAGGGAGGAATCAAAATGAAAAATCTCAAGATCATTCAGGCTGACTGCAAGGTGGTAGCCAGTTTCAATATCGAATGATGAAGTATTTGTCGATCGCTTCGAACAAAATTGAACCGATCCATATCTTAGAGGGAACACCATGACGATATTTATCAAAACCTGCGCAATCGCAGCGGCCGCGACCGGCCTGGCGCTGAGCCTGATACTGGTTTCGCCCGTGGCGGCCGAGGTGCGCGGTAACGGCATCATTTATGTGGACCAGTCAGCCACGGATGGCACCAACGACGGCACTTCCTGGGACGATGCCTTCCTCGAACTGTTCGATGCGATTGACCAGGCCCAGAGCGGTGATGAGATCTGGGTCGCCGCCGGCCTCTACACCCCTGCCGACGCCTCAAGTTCATTTGGGCTTCTCGCTGGCGTTCGGCTGTATGGCGGCTTTGCGGGCGATGAGTCCAAACTGGACGATCGTGAGTGGGTCGCCAATCAGACTATTCTCAGCGGCGATGTCGATGGTGACGACGAGGCCTTGATCGCCAATTCGCCTACTGACATTGTGGGCGACAATGCAAGTCGAATCGTGAATATCAACACTGCCGGTCCGGGCACTCGCATCGATGGTTTCACAATCACCGCGGCTGACGGTGGCGGCGATGGCGGCGGCATGCGAATCGCCAACGGGGACGGAATGGTCGTCGCGAACGTCAACCTCGTAGGCAATTTCACCGACTCCCGCGGGGGTGGAATATTCGTCACCAACGCCTCGCCCGAACTGCGCTCTGTCAACTTCATGTTCAACAGGTCCGAGCGTGGCGGCGGAATTCGCATCGATGGATCGAACAGCCAGCCGACACTGATCGATGTCACCTTCCAGGAAAACAGCTCCACAAACAATGGCGGGGCCCTCTACAGTACCGGAAATGGATTCCGGGCCGTGAATGTGCGCTTTCTGGCCAACGAGTCCGACCAGGGTGGCGCCATCACCTGCAACAACTGCACGATCGATCTCGTCAACGGGCTGTTCGTCGGCAATAAGGGGGCTCGTGGCGGCATGCTGCAAAACGTGGAGGGCGGCGAAGTCTCGCTGACCCACGTGACCGCCTGGGGGAATTTGTCCAATGATGGACCGGGCGCGATAGATCAGTTCCAGGCAGAAGTCACCATCAATAACAGCATCTTCTGGGGTCATGGGGCCGGCAGTCCGATCAACGACTTCAACATGAATGATCACGCCAGCCACAGCCTTGTCGAGAATCTGGCCGGTGGAACCAACGGCAATCTTGATGGCACAGAGTCAGCCAACGAGCCCAAAGTCATTCGACTTCCTGATCTGAACAACGATAACTACGGCAATCTGCGCATGCAGGAAGACTCGCCGACCATCGGTCAGGGCGACAACGACCTGCTGCCGCCCGATGAATTCGACCTGGACGGCGACGGCAATACCTCGGAGCCGCTGCCGGTGGACCTGGATAGCAATGCCCGAATCGTGGACGGCACCGTCGATCTCGGACCGTATGAATTCTTTCTCTCCTATACCGTGACTGCTTCGGTGGTCAGCGGCAATGGCAGCATCACACCGCAAGAGCAGGTGGTTGCCGAAGGAGAAGCTGCCAGCTTCACGGTCACGTCCGACCCCGACTGGGAGGTCGATGAGGTCACCGGCGATACCTGCAACCCGGAGCTTGTCGATGGCAGCACCTGGGAAGCGGTCAATATCCAGGAAGACTGCAGTGTTCAGGCCAGTTTCACGGTCCCGGCGGAGCTTGATGACATCTTTGACGACCGGTTCGAGACAACCGATGGGTAAGACGGTCGAAGCGATTCAGTATTTGGCGGAGCCGACGATGTCGAGGTAGGTAGTGAAGGCGCGTTTGAGTTGTTCGAGCGCGACCCACTCATCCACTGCGTGGGCCTGGGCGATATCGCCCGGGCCGAGCACCAGCGCATGCAGACCCGCATCGGAAAACAGCGAAGCCTCGGTCCAGAAGCCGACCGGTTCTCCGATGTTCAATCCATGTTGCCGGCAGAAGGCGCGTGAACCCTCATCGTCCCGGCCGCCGGCCGGCAGCGGCGGTCCGGCAAAGGGAATGTCCCACTCCACCCACCGCTCGGCCCCGGCGAGACCTTTGAGCGCATCGAACAGTTTTTCATTGGATTGACCCGGACCCAGCCGGGCCGAGTAATGCACGCGGGCATCCCCGGCAATGACATTGGACTTGGTGCCACCGTTGAAAAGCCCCAGATTGAAGCAGGTATGCCGGCCCGCATCGGCTTCGGCCTGGCAGTAATCCAGCGCGGCGCCCAACCAGCGAGCGGCGCGGTGATTGGCGTTGTCAGCCAATGCGCGAAATTCGGATGAATGCCCCATCACCCCGAAAAACCGGCCCTTGACCGAAAGAAAACCACGATGGGCCAGGATGGCCTCACAGCCGGTCGGCTCGCACACCACCACCTGCGAAAATTCGCGGTTTTGCGGTGCGGCCAGAAAATTCTTCACACAGCAACCACCGGCCCCTTCCTCGTCGCTGGAAAACAGGATGGCCATCGGTTCATCGGTGGACTCGGCCACCGTCAGCAAGGCCGCCGCCGCCCCCTTGATGTCACAGGCGCCCCGTCCCCAGGCACGTCCGCCCTCGACTGTCAATTCCAACGCCGGCCTGGTCCAGCCCTCACCCACCGGAACGGTGTCGAGATGGCAGTTGAACAACACATCAGGCTCACCCCGTCGGGCAAACAGGTTGACATGGCCATCGCCGTAGTCGTCGATTTCAACGGTGAAACCGGCCGCCTCCAGTGTCTTTCGGCAATGCCGAAACATCGAAGCATCGCCATCGATATCACGCGGCGGATTCTGACTGTCACAAGCCAGCAATGCAGCAAGGTGATACAGAAGCCGTTCAGTCATGTAACAACACCCTAAAACTCAAAACCTTGCAAACGCAAAGACGCGAAGACGCCAAGAAAGGCATGGCTTGAAATCATGGCTCGGACATCCGGGTCCAAACTCCTGCGGGAAAACGCAAGCCGGCGCATCTGCATTCATTTTTTCAACCGATCCTTAATCTTTGCGTCTTTGCGTTCCAAAGGTTTTCAAGGTTTTCGAACCCGTGCCGCCAAGGTCGAGCTCTGACCGATGAGTTTGACGAAGCCTTCGGCCTCTTCCGGGGTCCAGCCGGCGGATTGGGCATAGACCGAGTCCGGATCCTTGAGCAGGTAACGCGAGCCGACCGCCACGGCCTGCACGCTGCCGCCGGCAGTGGCCAGGCGGACCACGCCGGTCACAAAGCGATTGGCCGATTCCAGGTAAATTTCCAGATCGACCTTGTGCGGTTCGAAGAAAAAGCCGGTGTAAACCAGTTCCGCCCAGCGATTGGCGATGGTCTGCTGAAACTGGTTCTGCAGGCGGGTATTGACCGCTTCTCGGAGCGCGCGCTGAGCGATCATCAGCCCATCAATGCCCGGGCATTCAAACACGATACGACCCTTCAGCCCAATCGAAACATCACCGGTATAAATGTGCCGACCAACACCGTAAGCGCCCAGTTGCCGGTTGAGTTCGGCCAGCAACTTCGGTCCCTCCATGGGCTGATCATTCAGGCTGACGGCCCGACCAGCCTCGAATCCGATGGTCAATTCCATTGCCTGATCCGGCCATTCGGCGCGCGGCCGGCACCAGACATGGGTATCCTCGCCCGGCCCCCCGAACTCATCGATTTCCTGGCCCGACAGAGTGACGCCGAGCAGATTCTCGTTGATCGAATAACGACTGGCCGAGGTCGGCACCTCGACACCGGCCTCGGCCATCAGCTCCAGTTCATGAGCACGCACATTACGGGTCTCGCGCTGCAGCTCGCGAATCGGGGCATGAATCCGATAGTCACCGAGCGAGCGCACCGACTGATCAAAGCGCAACTGGTCATTGCCCATGCCGGTACAGCCATGGGCAAAATGCTTCGTGCCCAATTCATCAGCCAGTTTCAGGCACTGCTCGACGATCACGTAGCGATCCGAACACAGCATCGGATACTGCTCGAGCATGCGCGCCCCGGACCACAACAACGGCACCACGAACTGATCCCACAGAGGCTGCGAGGCATCCAGCTCATGATGCTCGACCGCGCCCAGAGCCCGGGCACGATCGGCAATCCAGGCCTTTTGTTCAGAATCGATACCACCGGTATCGACAAAAGCAGTGTGCACTTCAAAGCCCCGCTGTTTCAGGGCCAGCACGCAATAGCTGGTGTCCAGTCCGCCGGAAAAGGCCAGGACAATGGGCTGGTTGGAGTTCATGTTCGTCTGGGTTCCCGCAATCTGGGTCGGTTTCGAAATCAAGACCTGAGTTTACCGCGGTCGATTGGCTCGCAGGCAGACATCCGGTATGAT
Source organism: Gammaproteobacteria bacterium (assembly GCA_003561495.1). GTDB lineage: Bacteria > Pseudomonadota > Gammaproteobacteria > Xanthomonadales > Wenzhouxiangellaceae > Wenzhouxiangella. The sequence goes on along the minus strand of PWWM01000191.1, from coordinate 2,604 downwards.
CAGCGACAAATTCGTCTCCAGCTGACCAATGCGCGCATGCCAGGCACACTTCTTTTCCCGAACCACGGTCCTTTTACTGGCCGGTTCGCTGGCCTGCTCGACATTGGCGACCTCCATGCCCGATACCATCCCGACTTCTGAACGCTCGCTGGCTGTCACTGAACGAGTCGCTCCGCAACTGAGCGAGGAGCTGTCCGAGCGTTCCCTGCTTCTGGGCGCCCCGATCTACCTGCGCATCTTCAAGGAAGAGCGCGAGCTGGAATTGTGGGTCGAAAACGACAAAGGTTATCAATTGTTCCGCAACTATCCGATCTGTGACGTTTCGGGTATCGTTGGGCCGAAAGTGCGGCAAGGGGACTGGCAGGCGCCGGAAGGCTTTTACGAAGTCAGCGCCCGCTGGATGAACCCGAACTCCAATTATCACCTGTCATTCAACATCGGCTATCCCAACCGTTATGACCGCGCGCTTGGCCGCACCGGCGGCAACATCATGGTCCACGGCGGCTGCGAATCGCGCGGCTGCTTTGCCATGACCGATGAAGCCATGGAAGAGATCTACGTGCTGGCCGAAGCCGCCCTGCGGCACAGCCAGCGCAGCTTCCCGGTCCATGTCTTCCCGTTCCGCATGACCGAAGACAACATGGCACTGAATGCGCATCGTCGCTGGGTCGATTTCTGGCAAACCCTCAAACCGGCCCACGACTGGTTTGAACAGCACGGCCATCCGCCGGTGGTGGCCGTCACACGCCGGGGCTATCGGCTGGACTCTCCGACCCATTCAGGACCTGTTCGTGTGGTACGAGTCGACGAGCCCTCTTCCGATAGGGGCTACTACCCGGGAAACTATGCTGAGGGGGATGTCAGTCCCCGCTGAATCCATGGTCGGGATCAGTAATCTTGCCGCGATGTCTCAAGGCCTCGTCCAGCGCCTTGATGTGGTCCGGACCGACTTCGCAGCAGCCTCCGACGAGGCTGGCGCCCTTTCGTACCCATCCAAGCGCATGTTCGGCATAGGTGGCGGGGTCGAGGTCCTTGCGTGACTCCAGAACATCGACAGTGCCGCCGGGCTGCAAGGCGTCTACAGAGGTAAAGGCATTGGCATAACCGCCAAATGGGACGTCGAGCTCAGAAAGGACGTCCATGGCAGTTGCAACCGCTTCGGGAATGGAGCAGTTGACGAGAACACCCTGCGCACCGACGGAGATGACTTCCCGGCCAGCTTCCAGCAGCGATTCACCGGAACGCAGCTTCGTGCCGTCGGCGTCATCCACGGTAAAGGCGGTCCACACCGGCAGCTTGCTGCGCGCGGCCTCGATGGTTGCCACTCGCGCTTCCCTGCCAAGAGCCATGGTTTCGCACAGGAACAGGTCGACTTCCTTGGCCTGTGTTTCCACGATGCGGCGGTAATCGCGATGGGCGGTTTCATCGTCAAGGGCCACTTCGGGGCGATAGCTGGCCACAAGGGGAGGCAGACAACCGGCGATGCGCACGTGTTTTCCGCTGTCCTCGCGGGCCTGCCGGGCGGCAGCCAGTGCCGCCCGGTGGATCCGGTCGAACAGGTCCGGCGCGCCGTCTCGCTCCAGCCGGTGGGGCGTTGCGCTGTAGGTATTCAGCGTGATCACGGCGGCACCGTCTTCAATGAAATCGCGATGGGATTCGGTGACCAGGTGTGGCTCGTCAAGCATCACCTGGGCCGACCACAGTGGCGAGGCCGGCTGGCTGCTTCGCCGGCGAAGCTCCTGCCCCATGCCGCCATCGAGCACCAGCACCCCGTGTTTTTCAGCACCTGTCAAGTTGATCCTCCTAGGGTGAAACAATATATCCCCACTATTGATATGCCAAGAAACTCGGTGCCGATCTCAGGTGAACGGCGGTCCCCGAGGTGAGCGCGCTACCGGTATTACCCTATTCCGACATTCCGCTTTCAAAGCGATCTTCGAATATCTTGCTATAAACCAATTGCACCCCGGCCAGACCGGCGAAACTGATGGAACCCGGCATGCCACTAATCGACAATTCGCCATCGTCAACCAGCACCATTTCCTTGACTGCCCAGCTATTGCCCTCGATCAGTTCCGCCCCCGGGTTCCCCGGCAAAGTGGTGAAGGCCTGGCCTTGCACGCTCATTTCGCCGGTACCCATCGTATGCTGCGGAGCATATACATAGACGTTATAGAAGCCGTTAAGCAGCCCGTGGAAATGAACCTCCCACGGCGCATCACTCATGCCGTAGATCTGATCACCAAGCAGCCTCACATCGTTGCTGTCCCCATTGGCCGTGGCATGACCATCACCGGTCGCAGAGATCTCGATGGTGACCCCGGAATCTTCTTCGCCCAGATCTTCGAGGCTTCTCTGCTCGACCACAACCTCGTTCCAGTACCCGGCCTGACCACTGGCAGCCGCATAGTCAACGTCCGGAGTACCGAACTCGTCACCAAGATCCACATTGAAGGACTGCGCAAACATTGGCGCTGGAAGCGTGACGCATGCACCCACAACAAAGATCCATGACGTAATCAGCTTTACATTTCGGAGCAACATGACGGGCATTCCCTGGTGCGACTTCACAATCGAAACCGTTTCTACCCTATCGACTGCCCG
>PWWM01000227.1 GCA_003561495.1 Gammaproteobacteria bacterium | reverse complement strand
GAGCCGGTCACTGCCGCACCCGAGCTGTCCATTCGCGCCGCCGCTGCCTTGATGGCGAGCGAGCGGGTCAGTTGCCTGCCGGTGGTCGATGATCAATCCCTGGTCGGCATTGTCACCGACCGCGATCTGCGCTCCAGGGTCCTGGCCAAGGGACTGGATCCGGAACGAACGATCGCCGACATCATGACGCCCGAGCCGGTCACCGTGGGTCGTGACACGCGTCTTGATGATGCCGTGGTCGAAATGATGCGTCTGGCTATTCATCACCTGCCGGTCATTGATGAGGGCCAGCGCCTGGCCGGTGTGATCAGCGCCGGCGATCTGATCCGGCAGGAATCTCCCCACCCGCTGCGCCTGGTACGCGACATTCAGCGCGCCGCTTCGGTTGAGCAGATCGCCGGCTTTGCCCGCCAGGGCCCGGGGCTGCTGGCCCGTCTGGTCGGTCAGGGCCACCAGGTGTTCGAGGTCGGGCGCATGGCCAGCATGATCACCGATGCCTGCACTCGCCGACTGCTGGGACTGGCCTTGCGCGAATACGGCGATGCGCCCTTCGACTGGTGCTGGATGGCCTTCGGTTCGCAGGCGCGCATGGAACAGGGATTGATCAGCGACCAGGACAACGGCCTGTTGCTGGCCGAACGCCCCGAGGGGGATGACACCGAGTATTTCCTCAAGCTTGCGACCTTTGTCTGCGACGGCCTGGATGCCTGTGGCTATGTCTATTGCAAGGGCGATGTCATGGCCATGAAGAAGTGGCGCATGTCGCTTTCGGACTGGCTGAAGACCTTCGAGCGCTGGATGCGCGAGCCCGAACCCGAATCAGTGATGAACGGCTCGATCTTCTTCGACCAGCGCGGAATCGCCGGCAACATGGCCCTGGCCCGGGAGATGCAGGAGAAAGTGCTGGCCCAGGCCAGGACCAGCCGGATCTTCCTGAGATTTCTGGCGGCCGAGTCCATCGGGCATACGCCGCCGGTGGGCCTGTTCCGCCAGTTCCTGCAGGAAGACCGCGACGGTGAGGGCAAGGGCATCAACCTGAAAAAGCGCGGCGTCTTGCCGATCGTCGACCTGGCCCGGGTGCGCGCCCTGGAAAGCGCCATTGTCGAAGTCCATACCGAGGAACGGATCCGCTCAGCCGCCACCAATGGCCCGATGAACGAACGCGATGCCGAAGACCTCATCCACGCCCTGCGCTTTATCGGCAACGTGCGCCTGCGCCACCAGGTGCAACGCTTCGAGGAGGGTCGGCAGCCTGATCACCTGGTCAGCCCGGAAGAACTCTCCGGCCTGCATCGACGCTACCTGCGCTCAGCCTTCGGCATCGTGCGCGATGCCCAGAAGGCCCTGGCCCAGCGTTATCAGCTGTAGGAGATATCGTATAGTGTGCGCATTGCTCCTGGAGTTGATGTGATGCGAATGATCCTTGGTCTCGCGCTATTGCTGTCCCCCGTATTGGCAATTGCTGAACCCGCCGAGCAGGAACGATTGCGAGCGCTTCTGGACGATTTTCTTTCCGGCGCCTCGGTCAATGACGCAGCCGCCCACCAGCAATTCTGGGCTGATGACCTGGTCTACACCAGTTCAGCCGGACAGCGATTCGGCAAGTCAACCATTCTAGAGGGACTGGAGCAGAGCGAAATTGCAGACGACCCGCCCGGCCCGGTTTACGGCGCTGACGACGTGGAGATTCGAATCATGGGAAATATCGCCGTGATCACCTTCCGGCTGATTGCCACCGATCCCGATGGTGATCAATCCGAGTTCTTCAATACCGGGGTATTTCGAAAGGATGGCGGACAATGGCGCGCTTTTGTCTGGCAGGCCACAATTGCCGCTGATCATCAATGAGCATGTCATCGGAAATCTGACCAGGGCGGGTTCTTGAATGACGGAGACGGAGAGAAATTGGTTGCCGCGAGTCCGGCCCGGTGAGCCGGTCGGTCGAGTCCCCTGGTGGCTGTTTTCCCTGGCTGCATTCGCGCTTTACATTGCCTCGGCCACGATTGGCCTGAACCTCTTCGGTGCCGGGCCAATGGCCTCCATTTGGCCCCCTGCCGCATTGGCGCTGGCAGCTTTCGTGCTGGCCGGCTGGTGGATGATTCCAGTGATACTGATCTCCGATCTGATCGCGATGCGGATCAACGGGATGCCATTCATGCCGATCATCGCAGTCGGCAATACCGTAGGCCCGCTGATTGGCGCAATCGCCTATCGATGGCTGGTTTCACAGTCACCCCTGCCCCAGACGGTCAAGGAAACCGCCACGTTGTTGCTGGTCATCATCCCACTGATCGCGATCGTGACCACGACATTCGGTACAGTCTACGTGCTCCAGGTTGCTCAGTGGCCCGACTACCCACTGGCCATGCTATCGGGCTCCTGGTGGTTGGGCGATTCCCTGGGCCTTGCGGTATTTGCTCCGCTGTTCATGTCTGCCGGAGTGTTGCTGTGCGGGTTTTCCGGAATGCTCGCCGTCGGTCAGAACTCCAGCCGATTGGAGAGCACGATGGTGACCGGCCTGTTCGTGATTCTGGCCATCGTGGTCTGGTTTCCGCCTGTTCGGGAGGCCCTCATCATGGGGCCGCATGGGCCCGAACTGCAGTGGCTGCCGTTGGTCATGCTGGCCTTATTCGTGCTGATGATCTGGTCGGCGCTTCGTCTGCCCTCGATGCTGGTGTTCGCCGTTCTTCCACTGGGCGCGGTCAGCACCATCAAGTTCGGGCTGGTGGAACTGAGCGTCGGCGAGGACCTGGGCCTATTCATTCAGTGGCTGGTGCTGTTGCCGGCCATACTGGTGATGAGCGTCGCCACCTTGCTGATCGAGGCCGGACGGCGCGAACGTTATTTTCTCGAAAGGCGGCTCCGCTTTCAATCTGAACATGACCCGCTCACCGGGCTGCTCAACCGCCGCGCGTTTGAACAAAAGGCCCGTCAGTGGCTGGCCCAGGAAGAACGAGAAGACCAGCGACTTCTGGCCTATCTGGACCTGGATCAGTTCCAGATCGTCAACGACTCCCTGGGACATGCTGCCGGTGATGAATTACTGGTCCAACTCTCGAATCGGCTGGTCGGCTTACTGGGCCCGGATGATTGCATCGCACGCCTGGGCGGCGATGAATTTGGTTTATTGATTCAGGGTTCCTGGTTCGGTCGTGGGCGCCAGTATATCGAGCGCGTTGTCGACGAGATCCAGGCATTCCGCTACACCCATTCAGGGCACTCATTCTCCCTGCGCGCCAGCATCGGCGTGACCGATCTGGCCGGCCTGCCCGAAGATTTCGGACGCCTGCTCAGCACTGCCGATACGGCCTGCATCACTGCCAAGGAACATGGCCGTAACCGAGTGCTTTACAGTCGCGGCCCCGATCGGGTTCAGCGTCGATTGAGCGAAGTGCGAAAAATCCCCTTGATCCAGGCGGCCCTGGATGAACAGCGAATCGAACTGCATGGACAATCCATGATTCGGCTCAATCCGGCCGCACCGGGCAGGCATGCCCTGGAGGTCTTGTGCCGACTGCTCGACGATGATGGACGCATCGTGTTTCCGGATATCTTCATCGGCGTGGCCGAACGATCCGGCCTGATGCCACAAATCGATCGCCTGGTCATCAGGCGAACCTTCGACTGGCTGGCGAACTGCCCCAACCCTCCCGATCACTGCTTCATCAACCTGTCGGCCGTTTCGATCGCCGACCGGCACTTCGTCGCTGACCTGCTCGACCTGATCGAGAATTTCCGGATCGATGCCCGGATGCTGGTCTTCGAGATCACCGAGACCGCAGCCATTTCCAATTACCCCGCCGCCCAGCGCCTGATCCAGCAGCTGCGTGAGGTTGGCGCCGGTATCGCTCTGGACGACTTTGGCAGCGGCATGGCTTCCTTTGGCCACCTGCACGAACTGTCGGTGGATTACGTCAAGATCGACGCGCGTTTCATTCGCCACATCAGCGAACGCCCCATGAACGAGGCCATCGTGCGCGCCATTGCCGATATCGGCCGTGACTGCAACATCCTGACCGTGGCCGAAGGTGTCGAAAGCGCCGAGTCGGTTTCCATTCTCAAGCAACACGGCATTGACTATGCCCAGGGCTATCACTTTGATCGACCGGCGCCCCTGTCGACTTTCGAGCAAACCGGATATTGAGGGCTGATCAATCCAGCAGCACCAGGTAGGCGACACCTCGACGGCGGATCTCCAGGGCCAGTTCACGATCTTTCGCGATCGGGAATTGAGCACGTAACTCACCGAGATTGCGGACCACCTGGCGGTTGACGGCGACCACGACATCACCGGCGCGCAAACCGGAATCCCAGGCCGTGGTGTTGCGGCGAACCTCCTCGATCAACACGCCCTGCATGCGCGAGCGGTCCGGAATACGGACCAGAACCATGCCTTCCATGCGCTCATCGAGACGGTGACCGGCAATGCGAGCGTCAAGGTCTTCATCAATGCGCACCTCGACCTCATGTTCAAGGCCATCGCGCAGATACAACACTCGCACCTGGGAACCGACGGCCAGCAGGCCCTCGATATTGCGCAGTGACCGGCTGTTGCTGACCTCTCGCTGGTCGACTCCGACGATGACATCACCGGGGCGCAGCCCGGCCTCGTCCAGGGCCGAGCCCTCCCGGACCCGGGTGATGACCGCACCATTCCGGTCATCCAGATCCAGGGCCTCACGCAGGCTGCCATCAATATCCTGCACCTCGACACCAAAAGAGCCGCGACGCACTTCGCCATACTCGACCAATTGAGCCATGACGTAATCTGCAGTACTTGCCGGAATGGCAAAACCAATGCCGACATTGCCTCCTGAGGGGGTGAAGATCGCGGTATTGATCCCGACAAGACGACCGCGAAGGTCGATCAGTGCGCCACCGGAATTGCCGGGATTGATCGAGGCATCGGTCTGGATGAAATTCTGATACTCCAGGCCACGCAGACCGGAACGCCCGAGCGCTGAAACAATGCCCGAAGTCACCGTCTGCCCCAGTCCGAACGGATTGCCCACGGCAACCACGAAGTCGCCCACGCGCAGCCGATCGGAGTCGGACAAGGGCAGTTCATGCAGCGAATCGGCCTCGATCCGAATGACGGCCAGATCGGTATCACGGTCCGAGCCGACAAATTCCGCCGCGTACTCCCGCCCGTCCTGCAGGGTGACGGCAATGTCATCGGCCCCGTCGATGACGTGGTTGTTGGTCAGAATGAAACCGGCTTCGGCATCCACGACCACGCCCGAACCCAGCGATTGCTGAACACGCTCACGCGGCACGCTGGGAAAGTCGAAAAAACGCCGGAAGAACGGATCATCGAAGAACGGGCTGCTTCGCACCTGGACTCGAGTCCGAGTGTGCACATTGACCACCGCCGGCGTGACCTCTTCGAGGATCGGCGCCAGTGAGGGCAAAGGCTGCCCATCGACCTCGGCCGGCAGGGCTGCCCAGCCTGAAACAGCCAACATCAGTAACAGCGAGACTGCGAATGGACGAAAAATCCTTCGAATTGGCATCACGTATCCATCCTGTTTGGGCATGCCGCCTTGGACTTGATCCATGTGGGGGTGTTCCCGACAATTGCCAAGTGGCCCGCAATGACTTGCAATTGTCATCAAACAATGGTCATATAGTCACAAGTCTGGAAATGGCCACCCAACATACTGGGCCCATGAGCTGAACGGGACACAAGATGTTGAGTCAAGAGCAGCGACTGGAACAGCAAGTTCTACGTACCGACGTGACCGGCATGCCGCTGGAGTGGATCGGTTATCGCGATGCCGTCAAGCTGATCGTGCTCGGCCAGGTCAGTTATGCCCTGGGCCGGGTGCTTTACCACATGCATGGCGGGATTAACGCGATCTCCGGCAAGCGAACCGAGATTCCGGTCAACGCCATTGTCGCCACCGAGGGTTCGCATCCGGACGCCCACAAGTTCTACGATTGCTACACGCCGCCGCTGTCCAATCGCGCGTTGTTTCGACGTGACGAGAACATCTGCATGTATTGCGGAGATCGCTTCCAGATTCGTGATCTGTCGCGCGACCACATCAAGCCGCTGTCCCAGGGTGGCATCGATACCTGGGAAAACGTGGTGACCTCCTGCAAACGGTGCAACAACCACAAGGGTTCACGTACACCCGAACAGGCCGGCATGCAATTGCTGGCCATTCCGTTCGCGCCCACCCACGCCGAATATGTCTACCTGCAGGGGCGTCGCATACTGGCCGACCAGATGGACTTTCTGCTGGCCCACTTCCCGCGCAACAGCGTGCTTCGCCAACGTCTGGCACGCGACCGGGCCTGATTCCGCCACCTGCTCTGCATGTCGGATATCCGCTCAGACGCCAGCCGTCCGGTTTACCTGGTCGATGCCAGCATGTACATCTTTCGGGCCTGGTTTTCCATGCCCGATCGCTTCGCCGACCATGCCGGGCGGCCCACCAACGCTGTTTATGGCTTTGCCCGGTTTCTGTGTGAGCTGCTCGAAAAGACCTCGGCCCGAAAGGTCGCCGTGGCCTTTGACGAATCCCTGACAACATCCTATCGCAACGAAATTTATCCCGAATACAAGGCCAACCGCGACCCCGCGCCGGAAGAGCTGAAGCGGCAATTTGGCTGGTGCCGCGACCTGGCCTTGCATTCCGGACTTCCCGTTTATTCGCACGCGCGCTTCGAGGCCGATGACCTGATTGCCAGTCTGGCGCGCCACTGCCGTGAACATCATCAGCCCTACTGCGTGGTCACCGGCGACAAGGACCTGACCCAGTTGGTCGGTGAACAGGACAGTTGGTGGGATTTCGCGCGCAACAATCGTCTCGATGCCCAGGGCGTTCATCAACGTCTCGGTGTCCACCCGCACCAGGTGGCCGACTATCTGGCGCTGACCGGGGACAGTGTCGACAATATTCCCGGCATTCCGGGCGTTGGCCCCAAGACGGCGGCCGCGCTATTGAGTCATTTTGGTGATCTTGACGCTCTCTTCAGCCGTCTCGACGAAGTCGCCTGGCTGAAGATCCGCGGAGCCAAGACCCTGGCGGCGCGACTGCGTGAACATGAGGCAGCAGCACGCCTGGCTCGGCAGCTGACCGGATTGACCGACTCGATCGAGGAAGTGCACGTCCAACCCAGAATCGAACGCAACAATGGCAATGCCGATGCCCTGGATGCGCTGCTTGATGGTCTGGGTTTCGGTCGCCCGCTGCGCGAGCGACTGCATGGCCATCGTGATATGAACTAGAAATTACTGAACCTGATCGCGCATCCGATCCAGAAGTTCCTGTCCCACGATTTGCACCTCGGTCGAGCCGACATCGGTACGCAGGATCGGGATGGGGGGCAAATCCCCTTCGCGAGGACGGCCGCGATGATCGACTTTCTGCCAATGACTGGCCGCCAGAAAGATCAGGTCGCTGTCGACCATGGTGCCAAAGGTGGGGACATCGAATTCCTCAAGAGCTGCGACCACCGGCGCCACGCTGACCACGCCCAGTCCGTCCGGCCCCAGTTCCAGCTTCAGGATCCGTTCGGGCGAGACGCCATTCTGAATGACGATCAGGTGATTGTCCCAGTAATAAATGCCATCGATTCCGCCCTCGTTCAGGGTCTCCGGTACGGCCAGCTTCCAGGCCCGCTGCGAGCCATCGGTTGCCATGACCAGAATACCGATTTCGTAATCGACGATATACAGCCTCTGACCATCATCGGACAAGGCGATGCCGCGCAGGCTGGCGAAATTTTCATGGCCGAAGAAAGGCTGCGGATGGCTGTGTTGCTCAGGATCGAGCCGGAACAACATGGGTACGCCGGCATCCGCGGCAAACACCGTGCCGTCGGAACTGACGGCGATGGAGCCCAGCATGTGTGACCGGCCCTTGTTCTCGACCGGATAGGTTTCCAGCAACTCGCCTGAGTTCAGATCCAGCTTCAATAATGCTGTACCGCGTTGTCCGGATTGGGCGGCCTGGAAGTGCGAGACCGATCCGGTCGCCACCCACAGGTGGCCACGCTCACTGTCGACGGCCAGATCGAACACCGCGCGCAGGCCCTCGACCGTGGATGGAGTGGCGAATTCTTCCCACCCCTGGCCATCCGAGGTCTGCAGAATCAATCCATCGCGTATCGTGCCGACGAAATACCGCCCGCTATCCGGATCATGCGCCAGCGCTTCGGGCATGGCATGCTCCGGACCGAGCTCGGAAAACTGCTCGGCATTACCAAACGGCTGACCGGCCTCGACCATCAGATCGTTGAGATGATTGTAGAGTCGATGCTGACGAAGCTCATCGAGCCCGTCGATCTCTTCCCAGTCCTGGGCCAGACCCTGTTGCTGCATCATCAGCATCATATTGAAGGCCTTGGCCGTCTCACCGATTCGGGAATAGGCGGTGACCAGATGCGTCATGAAGTCCTGGTTGTAAGGTCTCAGGGCATGCAGTTTTTCCGTTGCCCGGGCCCAATCGCCATAATCATTCTCCTCGTAAGCCAGCGCAGCCTGATTCAACCAGAATGCAAGCTGGAACTGCTGCGGCATTTCCTCCAAAGGGGGCCTCTCGGAGCCCGCCACGCCGGCGGTGGCCAGCATCAGGCAGGCCGCTGCGACCAGCCATCGAAATCTCGTAGGCATCATGCGTGGATCCTGTTCATGCGTGAATGTGGTGCGAATCAAGTCGGACTGGGTTTGGGACTGCCGCAGGCCGGAATCGTTCCCGAATGGCTCGAACGGCGCCGAACATCGGAATCCCGGGCAAGAATAACCGCTTTCGCGATCGTTTATGATGATGTTCCACCAAAATCAGAATCCGGCATGAATGGCAACGACGACATCCTCTACCAGGGTCGCTATCTGACCCTGAAATCCCGGAGTGGCTGGGAATATGTTGCGCGCCAACACCAGGTGGCCGTCATCATCGCCTGGACCCCGGAAGACGAATTGTTGCTGGTCGAACAGTTTCGAGAACCACTGGGCCGCAGGGTGATCGAACTGCCGGCCGGATTGGTGGGCGATGAGACCGGCTGCGAGAACGAAGGCTTCCTGGATGCCGCCGCGCGCGAGCTCGAGGAAGAAACCGGCTGGCGCGCCGGCACACTCAGTGAAATCATGGTCTGCCCGACCTCGGCCGGCATGAGTGATGAAACCGTGATGTTCGTACGCGCTGAAGACCTCGTGCAAGTGGGCCGGGGCGGCGGTGACGACAGTGAGGATATCGTGGTGCACCGGGTTCGACGCAGCGTGGTGGATCGCTGGCTGGACGAGCATCGTGCCCACGGGCTGGGGATCGACCCGAAGATCTATGCCGCGCTGTACTGGTCCATCACGCGTTGACCCGGCTGCCTGGGAATCAGCTTCCCAGCCAGTACCCCACAACCAGTCCAATCATGAAAAGTGCGCTCACCGCCATCATCAACCAGGTCAGGAGGGTGCCGACGAAACGCCCCATGGACGTACCCGGCGAGCGATTGAGGCCGAAAAAACCGTGCAGCAGACGCCCGATCAGCAGCATCAACCCCAGCACATGCAAGACCGCCGCAGCCACAGTTCCCGTCAGTTCCAGCGCAAGCAGCAACAGCAGGGCGAGCGGCACGTACTCGCAGAAGTTGGCCTGGGCACGCACGGCCAGCTCCAGTTCACTGTGCTGCCCGGTCCCGATGCCGACCTGGTGTCGCCGCCGCAGCATGACGACCCGGATTGACAGGGCCAGCAGAATCAGGGTCAGCAGTCCGGCATACAGGCCGGTGATCATTGCAGTCATGACACATCCCTCGAAGAAAAGTGATTCAGGGATGAGTATAGCCTCATGCTAGACTCTGGCCGAGATTAACCACCCCCAACAAGGACCGGTCATTGAACCATGAGAATTCTCTTTGGAGCACTTATCTTGATATCGGGGCTGGCGATGGCTGAGCAACCGATTTCCATCGCCGTCCACGGTGGCGCCGGCACCATCGAGCGTGACCAGATGAGCCCGGAACGCGAGCAGACCATCCGTGCGGCGCTTGAAGCGGCGGTGCGGGCCGGACACGAAATCCTCGAGGCTGGCGGAAGCAGCCTGGATGCCGTGGTGGCTGCCGTCAAGGTCCTCGAGGATGCACCGGAGTTCAATGCCGGACGCGGATCGGTGCTGACCAATGTCGGCAGCGTGGAAATGGATGCCTCGATCATGGATGGGCGCAATCTCGACGCCGGGGCGGTGGCCAGCGTACGGGGCATTCGCAATCCCATCGAAGCCGCTCGAGTCGTCATGACCGACTCACCCCATGTGATGTTGATTGGCGAGGGGGCAATGACTTTTGCCCGCAACCGCCAGCTGCAGTTCGAGGACGAGGAATGGTTCAAGACCGATTTCCGGCGCGACCAGCTGGAGCAGATGCAAAGCCGGGATCAGGCGGCAACACAATTGTCCGAGGACTGGCACTCCACGGTTGGCGCCGTGGCCGTCGATGCCGACGGCAACCTGGCCGCAGCCACGTCGACCGGCGGTATGGCCAACAAGCGCTGGGGCCGGGTCGGGGACTCGCCCATCATCGGCGCCGGAACCTATGCCGACAACCGCACCTGTGCAGTCTCGG
>PWWM01000071.1 GCA_003561495.1 Gammaproteobacteria bacterium | reverse complement strand
GCTGCTGGTATCCAGTTCAAATTGAAAGTAGGCAGCCGTATTGGGGCCTGGATCCGGGTCATTCCGATCTATCCAGCCGATTCCCCCCCAGGAAGGAGCGGGATTGCCGACAGTGGAAATGAATTGCTCAGAATCCGGGTTACTCGGGTCCACCTGAAAGCTCGCGTTGGCAAAAGCAACATCAGGATGAAGGAATGACGGCGCCGGTGGCTCATCACCGTCACTCAGTCCGTCCATTGTGAAACGCGCCAATTCAGTCCCCGGAACACAGGCCGGCGGCAGCGGACCATCATTGACGTTCAGCGTGGCCTCGGCATTGTTGCCGGTGTCCTGATCGTCGATGAACAGGTTATCGGAAATATTCTCGTATTCGCCTTCCTCGTCAGCGGTGACATCAACCAGGATGGAACAGCTACCGTTGGACCCGACCACGCCACCTGAAAATATCAGAGTGGTTTCACCGGCCAGCGGATTCCACGTGCCGCCGCAACTGTTACTGGCATTGGGTGGATCGGCTACTTCAACACCAGGCGGAAGGTTGTCGACAAAGTTGTAGCCAGTCAGGGTGACCGGGTTGGGATTGGTGATGGTGAAAGCCAGCCGGGAAGTGCCGCCGATGCTGATGGTTGACGGCAAAAAGCGCTTGCTGAATCCGGAGTCCGCTGGATCGAAGACATTGAGATCGCCTGGCGATTGGCTGAAATCGGTGTTGTAGTGAAAACTGCCCCCGGACTTGTCGTAGATCAGTGCCTCCAGGCCAACCGAATCGCCGCCGCCGGCGATAATGTCGATTTCATAGATGGTCACCACTTCGCCCCCGGCCTTGCCAACATCCAGGCAGGACAGGTAGTTGGGGCTGTTCGGATCCGGGTCCCACAGACACCCGTCGGCATACAGGCTCGGGTTGGGCACGGGCACGCGTGACGACGGTGCGGTCAGCACTTCGTAAGTCGTCTCGACCGATTTGACCTGGAAAATCGTGTTCGATAGGGTCAGGAAGGACTGGAGCTGCTCGTAGGCGGTGGCGGTCTCGGTGGTCAGTTCAATGAAATAGGTCTCACCGACTGCCAGGTTCAGGCCGCCACCGGCACCCAAGATCACCCAGTCCGACTCATCGGATTCCTGACCCCAGCGAATCAGGTTGGTCGAGTTGCGATTTTGCGACACCAGGCGCTCGATATAGATCTGACGTGGCGTGGGAGATACCGCCAGGAGGTTATCGAGTGGGTCTGTGACCTCGATTCGATATGGCCTTGACTGAAAGAATGCCCCCGCGCCGCGAGTAATCTGGAGTTCGAAATAGGCATCAAAGCACTCGTCCTCATCCAACCCATCGAACTCAAGCTCGGTCAATGAGCCGGGACGATTGTTGATCCAGGGATGGGTTTGAGGCGGATCGATTGTATCGTCCCAGATCATGCTCACCGTCAGATCATCGGTTGGGACAGCCCCTTCGTTACAAACCCTTGCACCGACCGGAAACAGTTCCGGTCCACTGGTCAGGGGGCGATTGTGGTCCAGGCCGACGACATCCCACGTGATCGGCGTCACCGAAAGCTGGGCAACTGCCTGACCAGCCACCAGCAACAGGACTGTCGCCAGAGCTGCAGTTTTGAATAGATTTCCGATATTGCGAGACCCGTGAACGGCATTCGATACGAAGGGAAAACGAATCGTGGCGCTTCCCCCCCCCTTTTTGTCCTGGTTCATACGCTGACCTTTGACACCCTTGATTAATCAGATAGAAGCAGCGAGAGCTCCATCCATTTCAGGACGAACCTCCGACAATTTTCAACCGCACAGAGAATAACCGTCATACCGTCAAGGCGCTTTCCCCTGCATCTCAATTGATTTCCCCTGCGTATCAATCCATGCGCTACAATCCGCACAAGTCGAAATTGATGATGTGAACCCGTCCACGATTGAAACCAATACTCGCCATTTCGGTTTCAGGTCTTTTGTTCAGACTGCTGCTCGTGATTTCCGGCCTGACATTCGGACCGCTCACGTCGACATCGGCCTGGGCCGAGCATCATGTTCTCTCCGGCCAATGGCTGGCTGGCGACGGCCTGCCCGTGGATACGGTCAACTCCCTTGCCTTGGATGGAAACGGTTATCTATGGGCGGGCACCCATGACGGCCTGGTCCGCTTTGACGGTTTCGAATTTGTCCATTTCAACGCTGACACCAACCCTGCCCTGCCCAGCAACCGCATCAACCAGTTGTTCACGGTCGGCCAACACCTCATTGTCCGGTTCGAAAATGACGAGTTCGGCACGCTGGATGGCGACGCCTACCAGCGAATCGGCCATGCCATGCGCGAGAACCTGCATGCCGACGATTCCGGGCTCTGGTATGCCCAGGGAGAAGACCTGATTCGCTGGGAACCGGATTCTGGAATCCGGCACCTCGCGACATTTGAAAATCTTGCCATCATTCATCCCGATCCGAACGGTGAACGACTGTTTCTCGGCATGGATTCAGCGCGTGTGGTCGAACATGACCCGAACGCCAACCACTCACGCATGGTCATCAATGATCTGGATGGACCGGTTCTCGCCCTGGCCTTGGCGCCCGATGGTCTTTTGGGAATTCTGACCTCTTCGAGTTTTCGCGTCATCGAGCTCGAGAGTGGCCGACTTAGATGGTCGCTTGCATTCCCCCAGCACCAGTGGGACCACAGAGACCTGACCTGGACCACCGACGGTTGGCTGACCACCATGGGGGGAACACCGCCATTCGGCCGAATGGTGCAGATCACCCGGCACGGGATCGAACCGGTCAAGGCGGCACCGTTTGATTTTCACTATTTCGTGATGAACCGCACCGATGACCAGGGGCGTTTTTGGGTCAATCAAGGGACACGTTTGTACCGTGACGGTGAATTGATCCACGAAACGGATGAACCAATTATCGATTTTCATTTTGATCGGTATGGCCAGGTTTGGCTAGGGACGCTGCGGGGCGGCCTGAAACGAGTGTCCGAGGCAATCATGCGCAACGCCTGCCCCGCCGATGATTGCATCGACGACCCCAATACCTACCTGATCACCGAACATGCGGATGGGCTGCTGATTGGCAATCAGCATGCCTTGTATTACCACGATCCGGACGAACAGTCATGGACCCGGCTGATGCACTTCTATCCCTTGAGCGCCCTGGCCGATGGTGACGAATTGCTGGTCGGCGGCAATGGACTTTGTCGACTGCAGACCGATGGTCTCTGTGTCGGCGGACCACCCGCCCCCGAGCCGGAAATCCGGATGCTGATCCGCGATGCCATCGATGCCGTCTGGATGGGATCCGATCATGGACTGTACCGGCGGTCGCCGGACGGTCAATGGAGCGATCAACCGCTCAGTCATGCTTTCATACGTGCCGCCGTCGAGCTCGATGAGCAGCGCCTGGTTTTCGGTAGCGCGGGAGACGGCGTGCTGATGGGCCACATACGCTCGCCTTCTGATCCGATCGAAGTCATCGCAAGTATCGACAATGGGTTGGCCAGCAATTCCGTACGCAGCTTGCATGTATTGCCCGATCATCGACTGCTGGTTGGCCTCGAAGATCGCGGCATGTGCCTGCTGGATCCGGACCGTGGCGTCGAGCGTTGTATCTCGGTGGCTGAAGGGTTGCCCCACCACAGCGCACATCGCATCATCGAAGACGACTTCGGCCGCCTGTGGGTCAACACCAACAACGGAATCTATCTCGTTGCGATCGATCATCTGCTCGACTTCTTCGAAAAACGTGTAGATGAACTGACCGTGCGACGCTTTGACATGCTGGACGGCATGCCAAGTGCGGAGGGTAACGGCAGTATCCACCAGGCCGGCACCCGAACCGCAGACGGGCGAATCTGGTTTCCCAACCAAAGAGGAGTGGTCGTCATTGAGCCACAGCGGGCCGAACCCAGCCGTCACGTCCTGTCGGCCAGCATCGACGCGCTCGGGCATGCCGGCAACCTGCCGATCGAGCTTTCTGCCGAGGCCCGCATGCTCAGGGTTCGCCTGAGAGCCACGGCGCTGCGTGGTGCGCACGCGGTGCAGTTCCGATACCGCATGGCTAAAACCCAACCTTGGAATTTCGTCGCCAACCAGTCCGAATTGAGCTTCGAATCCCTGGCTCCGGGCAACTACCAACTAGAGGTCCAGGCTCGCTACCGTGACGGCCAGTGGCCCGATGAGGCCACCTTGCTGGCATTCGCGGTACCGCCCCGCCTGGCTGAAAGAAGCAGCTTCTGGGTTGCGATGGGCATGTTCGGCCTTCTTGTTCTTGGTGGCCTTTTGTGGCGTGAACATGGCCAAGTTGCCCGACTGGAGAGCCAGGTCAACCATCGTACATCTGAACTGCGCAATGCACTGGCCACGGTCAGGGTCCAGGCGACGAATATCCGCCAGGCAGCCGATCGACGACATCATAATTTTCTGACCATCAGCCAGGAGTTGCGTGCTCCATTGCTGCGGATTCTTGGCCCACTTCGTGATCTCAGCTCCAAATCTCCCGACAAGAGCCAACTCAAGCGCATGCAGCAGGGTGCCGAGCACATGCAGACCCTCATTGATCAGATGCTGGAACTGGAGCAAATCGATCACGGCCAACCCGGCACTTTCGAGCCGACACGATTGCCCGAGCTGATCCGGCATACCTTGAAAGCTGCCGAACCCGCCATCGAAGCCAAAGCCATCACTGTCGAGGTGATGCCCTCTAACCACGATCAAGCCTTGTGGTCAAAGGCCAACCGTGCTCAATTGGAACGGGCACTTGCCATTGTCCTGGAAAATGCCATCAAGTTTGCTCGAAACAAAGGGTTGGTTCGAGTTGGCGTTTCGGTTTCTCCTCGATCAGACCATGCGAGAGTCCTTGTCGAGGATGACGGTCCAGGCATACCTCCCGAACAACATCCATCCATATTCGAGCCCTTTTACCGCGGCTCAGGCCAGTCGGGTCTGGGACTCGGACTGACGCTGAGCCGTCGTATCATCGAACAGCATGGCGGCACGATCAGCGTGGCAAGAAGCGAACTCGGTGGCGCCAGTTTCCTGATGGAATTGCCATTGACCGATGCGCCAGACCAGACAGAGATTCCTCTACCCGACCGATCAGCCCATACCGAAAACGATCCTGTGCGCCCCATGCCGGCCAGCGCCTCAGTAGCTGAAAAGCCGACGACTGAACGACAGGGGCCCATCACGTCGCGAAAATCTTCAACTTTCATGTCCCGACTCGACCAGGCCATGAATGACCAGATTGACAATAGCGAGCTGGACGTCGACCAACTTGCTGCCCTGAGCGGAACAAGCCGAGCGTCGCTTTACCGCCGTTTGCAGGAGTACCGCAACATGACCCCGGCCGAGTTCATTCGTGATTTCCGGCTTCGACGTGCCGCCGAAATGCTTCGCCAGAGTGATGCACGCATCTCCGAAATCGCATTTGCCGTTGGGTTCAAGCGTCCATCCACATTCGCCAGGGCATTCCAGTCAAGATACCGATGCTCTCCAAGTCAGTACCGCAAGTACAGTGACTAGGGAGCCTCTGAAATTCAGAGGCTCCCCTACCATCATGTTTCCAGCAATTTCGCGTTGACAATCCATCGATCGGGCACAACAATTCCGGGAACAGTTCAGCAGTCCATCATATGAACATTCGCGCCATTCAATATCTGGTTACGCTGGCAGAGGTCCGCCACTTCAGCAAGGCGGCCGAGATCTGCTACGTCAGCCAGCCGACCCTGAGCACCCAGATTCGAAAACTGGAAGAAGAGCTGGATGTGCAACTGGTCGAGCGATCCCCCCGACACGTCATGCTGACCCGGGTGGGCGAAGAAGTGGTCGAGCGCGCGAGGGTCGTACTGGAGGAAGTCGAGGCGATGCGGGCGATTGCACGTCGATCCCGGGACCCTCATAGCGGTACGCTTCGCCTGGGAATCTTTCCCACACTGGCACCCTACTTCCTGCCTCACGTCATTCCGGGAATCCGGAGAAACTTCCCGCGACTGAGCCTGCGACTGTTCGAGGAAAAGACCGAGGATATTCTCGACATGCTGGAAAAAGGGCACCTGGATGCCGGATTGCTGGCCCTGCCCATTGCCAATGAGCAACTGGTCGCCCGAAAGCTATTCGAAGAGCCCTTTGTCGTTGCCTTGCCGGAGAACCACGAATTGAGCCGACGCGAGCAGATTCAGATGCAGGACCTGGAAAATGAGGAATTATTGCTTCTGGAAGATGGCCATTGTCTTCGCGATCAGGCGCTGGAAGTCTGCAAGATGACCGGCGCTCATGAAAGACTGGATTTTCATGCCACCAGCATGGAAACCCTGCGCCAGATGGTGGCCGCCAACACCGGCATCACGCTGATGCCGACCCTGGCCGTCAAGCCACCCGTCGCACCCACCGAAAATCTGGTCTTTCGCCCATTTGCCCAGGGCGGTCCAAAACGCAGCATTGCCATGGTCTGGCGAAAATCATCAGCACTGACCGAATTTCTTGAGGAATTGGCCGGTGTTTTTGGCGGCATTGACAGGGCATTGCTCGAACCCTGAACAGCCATTCAGCCATCCCGGGGTTCGAGCAGGTCATCCCGGCGATGGGTCATGGTATCGAACTTGCGTTCCGAGATCTGGAATTGCCAGGGTGACAGTCGTGCATCGACCGCAGTGGCATCGATTGCGATTTCACTGACCTCGGCACGCTCATCGTCTCCGATCACAGCCTCGGTTTCGGCGCTGACCGAGAAATGCACCCAGGGGCCCTGCTCATCCCGGAACAAGCTGGCCACAAAGTTCAGACCATCCCGAGTGACATACAGGGCTCGGACGGCATCACCCGGGACATCATCATGGGGACGGACATCGCGGAGGTTGAGATTGGCCAATCCGTTGGCCACCTCGCGCAATCGCCACATGGGTCTGGCCTCGCGTCCATCGGGAACATTCAGCAGAACCCAGTCGTCGGAGCCTGCCTCCCCGGTCGAGCGCAGTCGAACGGTATCACCATCGGCATGACGCATGGTGACCTCGGCCAGCTCCGATGCGGGAATATCCATGATGGCACGCACCAGAAAGCCTACGGTCGAACCCGGCACATTGACAATACGATCCGATAACCAGCTTTGTTCATCACCAACGTGACGAACGAACTGACCTTGCTGCTGACTGTCCGGATTGCCCAGCACGATGGCCGGGAGCTCTTGACCTGGAAACGCGATCTCCACCCCACTGGCCCCCTCCTCACCCATGTCAACCACGCCAAGCCGGGCATACCAGTCCGGATTGGCGGTGCGTTCGTCCACGCGCCGACCGGTCGCCAGGTCACGCAGCAGATCATGAACCAGCTCGAAATCGGCCTCATAGTCGGATTTTTCCCGAACCCGCCAACGCTCCCGGTCCCTGCGCAAACTGGCCAGAGCACTGCCGTCGGCTGCCGTCACATCGATCGCATCGATCTCATTGATGACCTCATGCAGGCCCGGCACCAGCGGCTGGATTTCAAAACTGCGGTCCTCTTCACGAGGAGACACCAGCAGCAGCGCCGCAGTCAGCACCACCAGGGTGAGAATGCCCAGGATCAGAATCCCGCGCACACTCATGATCGCACCCGAGCTTGTTGATTCAATTCGCGCCGTCTGCGCCATGCCATTGCCAGGGCAAGCAGGATCACCAGCGCAGGCATCAAGGCAATATTGACCACCTTGATTCGGGTCCCCAGCGCCTCGATGTCTCGATCCAGGTCTCGCCGGACCTGCCGAAGTTGCTGGCGAATCTCGATACGCTGGTTCATGAATCGATCGATCTCGGCCTCCTGCTCCGGCGTCAGCACGCTCAGATCGGCATCACCACGAGCCTGCTGCAGCTCACTCAAGCGCTGCTCGGTTTCGGCCAGTTCGGCTTCCAATCGTTGCTCGGTCGAGCGCAGACGCCGCTCGGCCTCGCGACGCAGATCTTCCACCAGATCAAATGGTCGGGCCGAAGTGGCGCGGCTGCGTACGCTGATCAAATCGGCATTGCCGAGCAGGTTGTCAATCGCATTGATGACGAAATCACCATTGTTGGCAAACGGCTCGAGCAGCGTCGTTCCGAAAAAACGCTGGCGCTGCACCCAGTAGCGATCGGCGAGAAAATCGGCATCGCCAACCAGAAGCACATTGATATATCCACTCGCCGGCCCTTCATGGTCGCTGAAGGCGCTGTCGACCTCTCCGGTGAACCGAGCCGCCAGGATGTATTCCTCCCCCGTCGGTCCGAGTTCGGCCACCAGCTCCGAAGGGTCGTCAAGCATTCGTAGTCGTTCGGTATCCAGCAACCCGGCTTCTGTGCTTGAGCGCAGCAACGGCTCCATTTGCAAGGGACTACCCTCTTCAAGGGTAAAATGACCAGCGCTGGCCAGGTTGATGGTCTGCAATTCGCCTGTGGTGACATCATCAGGATTCATGCGGGTTCGGCCCAGCCCGAGAATGCCGGGATGGCGAACTGCGGCTTGTCCCTGCTGGATACTGACCTGCAGTGCCAGACCCAGATCGGCGACGAATCGATCATTGGGGAACTCAACGCCCCAGGTCTCGAACAAGGGCTGTAATGTCGAGTACCGATCGGCCGTCATGGCGGCCATGGGATCGCTGGGATCCGGACCGGGATCCATCTCCGAGAAGGGATCGACAAAAGCCAGCAGTCGCCCACCCTCGAGCACGAAGCGATCGATTTCAGCCAGAAGCCCTTGATCAAGCCGTTTGGGGTGTACCAGCACCAGCGCATCGATGCCTTCCGGCAGTTGCTCGGCATCAGCGTCAATTCGTTCAACCTCGAACATCTGTTCGATCTGTTCATACACCGCCCAGGGCGCACGCGGCTGACCCGTCTGCATGTCGAAGCCGCCATCCATGGGCAAGCCCGTCAGCAAGCCCACACGCGGACGCTCCGGCCGGGAAAGAACATAAATCATTCGTGCCAGTTCATATTCCAGAAAGGCCTCTCGCGCCGGTGAAATGAACGGCAACACCTCCAGGCCGTCAAGCATGTTGGTGCCGACAATCCCCAGATAGAGCGTCTCATCACCACGGCCGGTCGGCACGGCTTCCAGTCCGTAGCGATCAGCCTGGTCTTCTTCCTCGGAAAACGGCCGCGGATCAATCTGACGAACACGCAACTGACCATCGGATCGCTGGGCCATTTCGTCCAGCAGTTCCTGGATGCGACGCGAGAAGTTTCTGACCAGGGGCAGCTCACGACTGGCTTCTTCACTGAAATAGAACTCCAGGGTGATCGGTTCCTCAATGGCCTGGAGGAGATTGACGGTGCCCTGACTGAGGGTATACAGGCGGTTCTCGGTCAGGTCCAGCCTTGCGCCCTTGAGCAGGGTACCCGAGAGCATCGTCAAGGCCAGAAACAGAATGGCCAGCAAGATCAGGGCGCTGACTGAATACCAGTTCTTCATCGTGTTCAATCCGCCTTCTTGAGTTCGAGAACGATTCGGTTGGCCATCAGCCAGAAGCCGATCACCAGCACGAAGTAGATCAGGTCACGCAGGTCGATCACCCCGCGGGAAATCGAAGAAAAGTGAACCAGGAAACTCAGGTTCGCGATGGCGTCGACCAGCGGCTGGGGCAGCCACCCGCGAAACACATCCAGTACCATCGGCAACCCCGACAGCAGGAAAAGAAAGCAGACCACCACCGAGATAATGAATGCCACCACCTGGTTGCGGGTCAATGCCGACATGCAGGCACTGATGGCCAGAAAACCGCCAGCCATCAGCCAGCTGCCCAGATAGGCAGCCAGGATCACCCCGTTGTCGGGATCGCCCAGAATATTGACCGTGATCCAGATCGGGAAGGTCAGGAACAGCGCCAGGCCAATGAATAACCAGGCTGCCAGAAACTTGCCAAGTACCGCCTCGGTCGGCGTGATCGGAAGCGTGAGCAGCAACTCAACAGTTCCGGATTTTCGCTCTTCAGCCCACAGCCGCATACCGATGGCCGGGACCAGAAACAGGTACAGCCACGGATGAAATGTGAAGAACGGCTCCAGGTCGGCAATTTCGCGCTCGTAGAAACTCCCCAGATAAAAGGTGAACGCTGCCGACATGATCAGGTAAATCACGATGAACACATAGGCCACGGGTGTCGCAAAATAACTGGCCAGCTCGCGTTTGAGTACGACGCCTGTATTGCCCATCAGGCAGCCTCCTGACCGGTGATGCTGCGAAAGACTTCGTCGAGACGCCCGGCCTCGAGCTGCATCTGTTCAACCTGCCAGCCTTCCTGCTGGACGACGCCCATGACCGCTTCAAACAAATTGCCCCGGCTGGCCGGGAAAACCGTCAGGCGACCACGCCGGACTTCGACCTCGCGGGACTCCGGCAGTTCTCCCAATCGTGAAGCGGCTTGTTCAAGATCATCCATGACCAGGGTCACGGCATTGTGATATCGCGACCGGGCCAACAGGCCGGCCGGCGAATCATCGGCCAGCAATCGGCCGCGGGCGATAATCATGGCGCGGGAACACAGGGCGTCCACCTCTTCGAGAATGTGGGTTGAAACCACGATGATCTTGCGAGGCGCCATTTCTCGAATCAGGCGCCGGACCTCGTGTTTCTGATTGGGATCGAGCCCATCAGTGGGCTCATCAAGGATCAGCACCGGGGGGTCATGCAGGATGGCCTGGGCCAGCCCGACACGCCGCTTGAAACCCTTCGATAGCGTCTCGATCGTCTGTCCGAGGACTTCCTCGAGGCTGAGTCGCTCGATCACCTCTCCGACCCGTCGCCCGACCTCGTCACCTCGAAAGCCGCGCGCCTCGGCCACAAAACGCAGAAAACGGGACACGCTCAGCTCACCATAAAGCGGCGCTCCTTCAGGCAGGTAACCCATCTTGCGCCGCGCTGCCAGGGCATCGGTACAGATATCGTGTCCAAACACCGCTGCCGTTCCGCCAGACGGCGCCAGGAATCCGGTCAGCATCTTCATGGTGGTCGATTTTCCCGCCCCGTTCGGGCCCAGGAAGCCCAATACAGTGCCCGGCTCAACCTGAAACGACAGATGATCCACGGCCATCAGAGAACCGAAGCGTCGCGTCAGGGATTTGACTTCCAGCATGATGAACTCGCGAATGATGATTGAGACTCCAGGGAGGTCGTGTGGGGTCGAGACTTGAGAAATTCAAGTCGCTAAACTTTGCCTGGGGTGCTTCCAACGAACACGGAAAGCGGTTAGGTTATATCTCATGAAACTGGCCATACTGGATCATCTGCCCGACCACCTGCTGGAACTGTCCGCCACCGAGTTGCATCGCCATCTCGATGGTCCGACGCTTGTTCATCTGCCGGGACGCAGGCCCCAACCCTTGTTCGTGTCCGTTCTTCAACACGGCAACGAGGTCTCGGGCTGGGAAGCGATTCGCCGTTTGCTCAAGGGACGCTACTCACGCGATCCGCTACCACGCAGCCTGGTACTATTGATCGCCAACGTGCGAGCCGCCGCCCGTGGACAACGTCGACTGGCCGACCAGCCGGATTTCAATCGTTGCTGGCCTGGAAGCTCGGGGGCAAAAACCATCTGGCACAAGCTGTTCGGCGAAATCACCGACCACGTCCGTCAGCTCAAGCCATTTGCCAGCATCGATATCCACAACAATACCGGACAAAATCCTCACTATGCGGCCGTCAATCGCATCGAAGGTCAGCGTCTGCGTCTGGCCTCCATGTTCTCACGCACGGTGATCTACTTCACCGAACCGCGCGGCGTTCAGTCAATGGCCTTCGGAGAGTTCTGTCCGGCGGTGACACTGGAGTGCGGTCTGGCCGAAAGGCTCGATGGAACAGACCATGCCATGGCCTACCTGGAGTCGGTGTTCAATCTGGATCAATTGCCGGAATCCATCCCCGCCCCCGAAGACCTTGAGCTGTTCCAGATGATTGCCACGGTCACGGTCAATGATGAAATCGATTTTGGTTTCTCATCAGATGCCAGTGAGTTGCGACTCCTGCCCGGGCTGGATCGACTGAACTTCTGCGAGATGCCGCCGGGGACGCGTCTGGCCACTACCCTCAATGGCGCGTGCTCGCCACTGAAAGCCGTGCGCCACGATGGACGGGACGTCACCCGCGACTGCTTTCGCCTGGCCGACAGCGAGGTTGTCACCACCCGCCCGCTCATGCCGGCCATGTTGACCACCGACATCAACATCATTCGCCAGGACTGTTTATGCTATCTGATGGAGCGAATCAGCTTGAGCGGTGACTCGGGTGACCCGCGTAGAGAGAAACCACAGCCCGAACTGCCGGAAACATTGCCATGAAGACTCGGAGCACACCGTCATGAACATTTTTTCTGCAGCAGTGGCGATCACTGCCATTCTGGGTATCGTCGCCATCGCCCGCGCCTGGGTGGATGCCCGCAAGCATGCCGCGCCGGATGCGGATCGAATGGATCAGATCGAAAGCGAATTCCGGGAAAGAATCGAGACCCTGGAACGTATTGTCACTGACCAGCGCGAGCAACTGAAACGCAGGATCGATGAGCTCTGACAGCCATCACATGCCGGCCCTTTTACGGCTGTTCTTCAAGGGGCTGGCGACGATCATTCCGATCGCGCTGACCCTGATCATCGTTTTCTGGCTGGCCGGGCTGGCCGAATCCGGCGTGGGTCGAATGATCGAGTGGGCCCTGCCCGAAGGATGGTACGTGCGCGGCATGGGACTGGTCGCAGGTGTGGTCCTGGTGCTCGCGATCGGTCTTTTAAGTCAGGTATGGCTATTTCAGAAGCTGATCGAGCTTGGGGAGGCGCTGCTCGACCGCATGCCGGTGGTCAAATCAGTCTACCGGGCCACCAAGGACTTTGTGGATTACTTCTCCGGCAATGATGGCGAACGATTCAGCAAGGTCGTGCTGGTTCGGCACCCGGAACTGAAAATTTCGGTCCTGGGTTTCGTCACCCGCGAGGATTTCAGCAACCTGCCCTTCGGGAATGAAGACGAGGTCGCCGTTTACCTGCCGCTGAGTTACCAGATTGCCGGTTACACCATTTTTGTACCACGTCAATGGTGCGAACCGGTTGACATGCCCTTCGAAGACGCGATCCGGCTGATACTGACCGCCGCGATGACCCGCCGCAGCAAAAATTAACGCTCGTCAATCGAGGGGACGGCCCGGTCATCCGGGCCAGTGTAATCGGCGCCTGGGCGAATGATTCGATTGTCAGCCCGCTGCTCCATGATGTGAGCGCACCAGCCGGTCACCCGTGACATCACGAAAATCGGCGTGAACAGCCCGGTCGGAATACCCATGAAGTGATAGGCCGAGGCGTGATAAAAGTCCGCGTTGGCGAACAACCTCTTCTCGTCCCACATGGTCTTTTCCACGATCTCGGAGACCGGAAACAGCACCGAATCGCCTACTTCCGCGGCCAGCTTGCGCGACCACTCGCGAATAATGGCGTTGCGCGGGTCCTTTTCGCGATAGACGGCGTGCCCGAAGCCCATGATTTTTTCCTTGGCCGCAAGCATTCTCAGCACGTCGGATTTTGCCTCCTCGGCAGACCCGTATTGCTCAAGCATGGCCATCGCCATCTCGTTGGCCCCGCCATGCAAGGGTCCACGCAGGGAACCGATGGCGCCGGTCACACATGAGTGCATGTCCGAAAGTGTCGAGGCGCACACCCGAGCGGTAAAAGTCGAGGCATTGAATTCGTGTTCTGCATACAGGATCAGGGAAACATCCATCACCCGCGCATGCAGCTCGGAAGGTTCCTGATCGTGCAACAGGTGAAGAAAATGTCCACATATGCCGTCATCATCGGTCTCGACATCGATCCGCTTGCCGTCATGGCTGTATCGATACCAATAGGTAATCATGGACGGAAAGGTTGCCAGCAAACGATCGGCGATATCCTGCTGATTGGAAAAATCACCCTCTTGTTCCAGATTGCCCAGGAACGAGCATCCCGTGCGCAACACATCCATGGGATGCGCCGAGGCCGGAATGCGTTCCAGCACCTCCTTTAGCGCGCTCGGAAGCCCGCGAAGAGACTTGAGCCGGGCAGAGTAGGCTGACAGTTCGTCACGGTTGGGCAGATGTCCCTTCAGAATCAGGTGGGCTACTTCGTTGAAACTGGTCTTTTCGGCCAGCTCGTCAACGGCATATCCGCGATATCGCAGGCTGTTCCCAGCGGCGCCCACGGTGCAGATGGCGGTCTGTCCTGCGGATTGGCCTCTCAGGCCAGCGGTCGTTTTCTTGTCGCTCATGGCTGATCCTTGCTGAATAGTTGGTCCAGTTTCTGCTCGAAATCGTGGTAGCCGAGTGTGTCGTATAACTCGTCGCGGGTCTGCATGGTCTCGATCACCGCTTTCTGATGACCATCGCGGCCAATGGCCTCGTAGACCGCCAATGCCGCCTTGCTCATGGCTCGGAACGCGCTGAGCGGGTACAACACCATGGAAATACCTGCCTCCCCCAGTTCTTCGACCGAATAGAGTGGCGTCCGCCCAAACTCGGTGATATTGGCCAAAACCGGGGCCGGCACCTGCCGGGTGAAGGTGGCGAATTCCTCGAGGGTGTGCAAGGCCTCGGCGAAGATCATGTCGGCACCGGCCTCGACATATCGATTGGCTCGCTCGATGGCGGCCGGCATACCTTCCGAGGCATGCGCATCGGTGCGCGCCATGAAGACAAAGGACTCATCCCGGCGGGCATCGACACCGGCTCGCACCCGATCAACCATCTCCGCGGCACTGACCAGCGCCTTGTTGGGACGGTGCCCGCAACGCTTCGCCTGCACCTGATCCTCGAGATGGACAGCGGCCACACCGGCCTGCTCCATTTCGCGAACGGTCCGCGCGATATTGAATGCACTGCCCCAGCCGGTATCCACATCGACCAGCAACGGTAAATCGGTGCGTGAGGTAATGCGGCGAGCATCCTCGACCACGTCGGCCAACTGGGTGATACCGAGGTCAGGCAAACCGTACGACGCGTTGGCCACGCCGGCCCCGGACAGATAAATGGCCTGATGACCACAGCGCTCGGCCAGGATCGCGCTATAAGCATTGATCGTGCCGACAATCTGCAAAGGTGCGCTTTCGGCGACCAACCGTCGCAGGCGGCTACCGGAGCTTTCAGGTTTCATGGATGATCCGGGTCCCGAGGGTATCAAGCCGGGCATTTTAGCACGCTAAATTGACCTGATCCCTGCCGATCCCAGGTCAAAAAAAGAGGCGATGCAAGTCCATTGCATCGCCTCAGCCCCTGTTTAGGGAGTCCAGGCTCCCTGGGTGCGCCTTACCAGCAAAGGTCACCCTACCAGCTAAGAGGGAAGTCCAGATTGCCACCGGGATCGAAATCAGGAAATGGACAAATCACCCCAATTGATCTAGGAAAATCCCCTATATATCTAGGAAATTTCCTATTTTCGATCCCGGCCAACCGACAGATGCGCGCGCAGAGCATCCTTGAGTTGCAACCACCAGTATTTCGACTGCACGACACCACGCCCCAGCATTCCACCAGCCCAAAGTGGTTGCCATCGAGCAAATGCCTCCAGACGCGCTCCATTCCCGCAAATCGCTTCGGCCAGAACTTCTCCGGCCAGGGTGGTCGTGGCCATGCCATGGCCACCGAACGCCAGGCCGTACCAAAGGCCTTCTGGACTCCGGCCCAGCAGGGGCATTTCGTGGCGGGCATAGCTCATCCATCCTCCCCAGGCCTGCTCGAACCTGGCACCTTTCATATCAACGAACACTTTACGCAGATCTCGCTTCAACAAACGGCGAATGGCATCCGGGGATCGATCGGCAACAGAGATTCGCCCACCCCACAGCATTCGACCATCGGGCAACGGTCGGAAATAATCGAACGCGAAACGTGTGTCATAGACGGCTATCCCACCCGGCACCAACTGCTCAGCCAATCCGTCCAGCGGTTCGGTCACGGCCACGTAAGTCGCGATCGGTTGCAAGGCTTTTTGCAGGGATGGCCATAACTTCCTGTCATAGCCACCCGTGGTCAGCACGACTTCCCGCGCTTGAAGGGTAAATTGCCCCGAAGTCAGTCGCCAACCGCGCTCGTTGCGCGAGATTCGAGTGACTGGAGACGGGCTGTGGACGTGAATTCCGGACTGTTGCAGTTGCGTCGCAAGTCCACGTATGTGGCGCAAGGGATGAAAATGAAAGCTCCCCGGCTCCATCAGTCCGGCCCCGTAGCGTGGTGAATCCACTAGCGAGCGCAAAGTCTCGCGTTCGACAAAATCCAGTCTGAAATCAAGCTGCTTGAGCATGCGCCCCTGGAAAGCCCGCAAGCGACGGTCATCATGAAACCAGTCGGCCAGCAGCACGCCGGCATCGTTGACCTGACAATCGATGGAATAGCGATTGATTCTCTCGCGCACCCGGCGAACGGCATCGCGAGTCCAGCCATGCATGAGTGTCGCCTGCTCTCGACCCAGCTGCTTGAACAGCATATCGTTGGCCAGCGAGTAGCCGGCGAATACGAATCCACCGTTTCTTCCAGAAGCCCCGGCCCCGGGCTGGTCGGCTTCCAGCACTCTGACCGAGTCGACACCCTGCTCCATCAACGAAACGGCCGTGCTGATGCCGGCCAGCCCGCCACCGATGATGGCGATATCACATTCGCCATCCTCATCCAGCGCTCCGCGGTTTGCCCGCTCATCCCCGGCTTCGACCTGGTAGTAACTGGTGCCTGGCCAGGATCGTGCAGGATTCATGGCCGCTGCACCCTGCGGTGCTAAACTAGAGACATCATTCATTTGTCTGGAGTCAATCATGGGCAAGTCGACCAAATACGAAGCCAAGGTGCCGGACGAAAACGGCATTATCCCTTACAGCGACGAGGAACACAGTGTCTGGAGCGACCTCTATTCTCGCCAGATGAAGATCATTGACGGGCGCGTCTGCCAGGAATTCCTGGATGGCCTGGAGACCCTCAATCTGCCCAGTGATCGGATCCCACAACCCGTTGAAGTCTCGAAAGTGCTGATGGAGCGCACCGGTTGGCAGGTTGAACCGGTACCGGCGCTGATCAACTTTGACCGGTTTTTCCGCCTGCTGGCGGATCGAAAATTTCCAGCCGCCTCGTTCATTCGCTCTCGCGAAGAAATGGATTATCTGCAAGAGCCGGATATCTTCCACGAGATCTTCGGCCATACCACCATGTTGACCCATCAGGCTTTTGCCGACTTCACCGAGGCCTATGGCAAGGCCGGAGTTGAGGCCTCCAAGGCCGAGCGAGTATTTCTGGCACGGCTGTACTGGTTCACGGTTGAGTTCGGTCTTTTGCAGACCAGTCAAGGGACTCGCATTTATGGCGGGGGAATCGCCTCCTCGCCCGGCGAGACCGTCTATTCGCTGGAAAGCCCGGAACCACTGCGTCGGCCCTTTGATCCCATCGATGCGCTGCGAACGCCCTACCGGATCGACATCTACCAGAGTGTTTACTACATCCTGGATCGCATGGATGACCTGTTTGAACTGGCCAGTGCCGATCTACTCGCACTGATCCGCGAGGCGCGCGCGCTCGGCGAGTTCGAGCCCACTTTCCCACCCAAACAAAAGGAAGCTGCCTGACCATGAGTGCTGCCACCAACGACAGTCTGACCGAGAGAAAATGCCTGCCTTGCGAGGGCGGCACCGAACCGCTTGGCCGCGATCGAATTTCCGAATTGTTGCCACAGGTTCCCGGCTGGCAAGCCGATGATGAAGGCAAGAAGATTTTTCGCCGTTTCGAGTTCAAGGGCTTTTACAAGACCATGGCCTTTATCAATGCCATGGCCTGGATCGCCAACCAGGAAGGGCATCATCCGGATTTCGAAGCCGGCTACAACTTCTGCCTGGTCAATTTCACCACTCATGCCATTGATGGATTGAGCGAAAACGACTTCATCTGTGCAGCCAAGCTCAACGCCCTGCTCGATGACTGAAATCCTGTCGCGCGAATGGCAGGATGACTCGTCCGTCGCTGCCCTGGCACGCGCCCGGGCAGCCGTCAATGGTGTCATTCTGGACAAGGCCGAAATCGTCGATCTGGCCTTCTCGGCCCTGCTGGCCGGTGGTCACCTGTTGATCGAGGACCTGCCCGGGGTGGGAAAGACCACCTTGGCCAATGCAATGTCACTGGCCATCGGCGGACAACTGCAGAGAATTCAATTTACCAATGACATGTTGCCGGCCGATATCCTCGGTATCTCGGTATTCAAGAGAGAAACCGAGGAGTTTGAATTTCGTCCGGGTCCGATATTCGCCAATGTCGTGCTGGCCGATGAAATCAATCGGGCCACGCCCAGAACCCAGTCCGCCCTGCTTGAAGCCATGGCCGAGGGTCAGATCACCGTTGATGGACAAACCCTGGCCCTGCCCCAGCCTTTTTTCGTCATCGCCACACAGAATCCGCTCGACCTGGTGGGCACTTACCCGCTACCGGACTCGCAACTGGATCGTTTTCTGCTCCGCACGCACATTGGCTACCCATCCCAGCAAGAGGAACGCCGCCTGCTGATCGAGCCTGATCGGCGTGACCTGCTGGCCGACATGCAAGCCGAACTCGATCCCGGGCAGGTTCAGAACCTGATCGCCGCCGCTGCTCAATTGCATGTTTCCGAACCGGTCCTGGATTACATCCAGGCACTGATCAAGGCGACCCGCAAGCACGCCGGGCTGCGCGCCGGGCTTTCACCGCGGGCCAGCCTGGCATTGATCCAGACCGCCCGTGCCTATGCCTTCGTCAACCAGCAAAGCTTCTGTTCACCCGACAGCGTCAAGGCAGTCTTCCCGGCACTTGCCAGTCACCGTTTGCAACCGATCCCCGAGACCGGAATTGCCAGCGAAGATGTAGTCAGCGAAATCCTGGAGACCACGGCGGTACCTTGAAACAATGGCACGATCAGCGGTAGCGCTGCGCCGCAATCCGCTGGCCCGGGTTGCCCGACAGTACCTTGATCAATGGATCCAGCGGCGTGCCCGGGGGGTGCCGCCGATCGAGGTCCAGTATCGACAGATCTTCATTCTGCCAACCCGCTTTGGCTGGATGCTCGGTCTGCTCATGTTCGGCATGCTGATGGGCAGTCTCAACTTCAACAACAATCTGGGCCTGCTGACCACATTCGTCGTTGCCGGCCTGGGCCTGGTCTCCATGCTACTGGCCTATAACAACCTGCGTGGAATCCGAATTCACCGAACCAGCGCCGAGCCGGTGTTTGCCGGCCAGCCTCTGACTCTCAACATCACCTTCATCAATGATCAAAACCGTGTCCGTCCCGCACTGGAGATGCTGGCCGGAAAGTTTCGGGTTGAATTCGATCTGCCCGGCTCCAGCCTGGAGGAGGTCGGCATTCGCATCCCGACCCATCATCGCGGCTGGCTGAAACCCGACCGATTGCGCTTGCAGACCTGCCACCCGATCGGGCTGTTCGAAGGATGGACCTGGTTCTGGCCGGAACGTCCGGTGCTGGTCTGGCCCCGGCCCGCCTCGCACCCGCCGCCGTTGCCGTCCGGCCATGACCTGGAATCGGGCCGGCAACAACGCAACGAGCCCGAGGGTGAGGAATTCTTCAGTCTCAGGGACTGGCGCAGCAGCGATCCCGTGCACCGAGTCGCCTGGAAAGCCAGCCAGCGCCACCAGACCCTGCTGTCCAGGGAATTTCGCGCCGAGCAATCCGATCACCTCACCTTTGACCTGGCGCTTACCCCTGGACGCGACCTTGAGGAGCGTATCAGCAACCTGACCGCCTGGGTCCTGCAGGCCGAGCGCGAGCATTTGCACTGGACTCTGAAGCTCAACGATGCATCGCATGGACCGGCCAGCGGCAAGAGACACTGTCATCACTGCCTGCGCATGCTCGCGGAATTGCAATGACAGACCGAACCGGCATCACTCACCCGCCATTGAGTCCCCTGGTATGGACAATTGCGGCATTCCTGATCGCCGCCGCCCCGCACCTGGCGGCCATGCCGGCAGCACTTGCCGGCATCGTCATCCTGTTGTCCATGTGGAGAATCACCTCTGGCTGGTTCCAGTGGTCACCGATTCCCGGCTGGCTACGAATCCTGATCACCCTGGCCTTGATCGTTCTGGTGGTGATGGCCTATGGCGGCCTCTGGGGTCGACGATTCGCGACCGGGCTGTTATGCGTCATGCTGGCAGCCAAGTCCATGGAGATGTATCAGGCGCGCGACTTGCGCATGGTCGCCTCGGTCTGTTTTTTCCTGATTGCCACCCAGTTTCTGTTCAACGAAAGCCTGCCTTACCTGGTCTATCTGGCCGGCGGTTGCTGGGCAGCCACCATCGCCCTGATCCAGATTCAGCAAATCCCCGCCATGCAGCGCGCCCATTCCGGCGCGGGCATGCAGATCCAGCGCCGATCCCTGAACCAGGCCGCCACTTTATTGGCCCTGGCGCTCCCTGTGGCACTGGCCCTGTTCGTGCTGTTTCCGCGCCTGGCCCAGCCACTTTGGGGCTTGCCCGATGAAATGCTCGACGGTCGCACCGGATTGTCCGACTCCATGTCACCGGGCGCCATCTCGGAACTTTTTCTGGACGATTCGCCGGCATTCCGGGCGGAGTTCGACGACCAGCCGCCTCCCTACCATCAACGTTACTGGCGCGGTCCGGTATTGTGGCGATTCGATGGCTCAACCTGGCGAACCACCCAATTTGCCAATGCGCGTGGGCGCCAATCCGTCCCCATCACCGAATCCAGCCTGCACTACCGAATTCAACTCGAACCTCATGAACGCCGCTGGCTTCTCGGACTGGATTATCCAGCCAGAAGCTCGATGCCCGAATCGACGATCACCGTCGACCATCAATTGCTCAGCCGTCACCCCGTCACCACGCTCTCGCAATACGAAGTCATTTCAACCCCGGACTTCGTTCCAGATGCAGAACTGACCCAATCCGAGCGTTTGCTGGCTACCTACCTGCCACCGGAAAGCAACCCCCGAACCCGTGCCCTGGCCGGCGAAATGAGAGCCCGCCATCCCGAGGATCGAGACCTCATCGAGGCCATCCTGCAGATGTTTCACGATGAGTTTTCCTACAGTCTCAGTACCGCCCCCCTGGGTCGACATGGAGCCGATGAGTTCCTGTTCGACCTCAAGGATGGCTATTGTGAATATTACGCTTCGGCCTTCGCTGTCCTGATGCGAGCGGTCGGCATTCCGACCCGGGTCGTCACCGGCTACCAGGGTGGTTTCTGGAGCGAGGCAGGTGGCTACCTGCTTGTTCGTCAATCCGATGCCCATGCCTGGAACGAAGTCTGGCTGGAAGGGACCGGCTGGGTTCGGGTCGATCCTACCGCCGCCGTATCGCCGCTGCGAATCTCGCAAGGCTCACGCAGTGTGATTGAACGAGAGCGAGCGCTTTTCGAATTCGACTGGATGTTCGAACTGCGCAATCGCTACGACCGCGTGCAACACCTCTGGAACCAGTGGGTGCTGGGCTTTGATGCCGAACGTCAGCGCTGGATGCTGGAACGCCTGGGGCTGCCGCGGCTGGGCGCTACCGGAATCGGCCTGTTGATGATTGCCACCGTCATCCTGATCGCCATCCCGATCGCCCTGTGGTTGCTCCGCGAACAACACAGGACTGCTCGCAGCGAGGCTGAGAAAGCCTGGCTGCGGCTACTTCGCCATCTGCGACGTCGACGTTTTCGCAAGCGTGCCGCTGAAACCCCTCTGGAGTTCGCCCTGAGAATCGAGCCCGAACTGGGTTCGACGGGGGCTGGA
Organism: Gammaproteobacteria bacterium; assembly: GCA_003561495.1. GTDB lineage: Bacteria > Pseudomonadota > Gammaproteobacteria > Xanthomonadales > Wenzhouxiangellaceae > Wenzhouxiangella. Next base: position 10,075 of record PWWM01000071.1, on the reverse strand, counting down.
TTGGTTCAGTTGGCATTGAACTACAACCGGGTACACTATGGACCAGAAGACCCGGAATTGACGCGGAAATTCATCGCCAACGCCACGGCCTGGCGCAGCACCGGAACCCGCGCCAAATCCGGGAATCCAATGACATGACAGCCGTTCATTGAGGTCATTGAAGATGCCAGCCACAAAACTCTCCCTGCTCGCGATCGTGATCGTACTGACCCTGGCCCTGGGTGGTTGTGCCACCATTCCACAGCCGTTGGCCGGTGATTTTGCCGAATTCCAGCCCGATCAGGCCACCGAACGCTCCATCGGCGCCCGCGTACGCTGGGGTGGTCATATTGTCGATACTCAGCCCGGAGAGGATGAGACCTGCATCGAGATCATCGCTCGCGATCTCGACCGCGATTTGCGCCCTCGTTCCGGCGATCACCACTATGGTCGCTTCCTGGCCTGTCGTCCCGGCTTTCAGGATCCGGCCGTGTTTACCGAGGGCCGCCAGATCACCGTCACCGGAATACTTGAAGATTTCACGGACAGACAGATCGGTGAGTTCGTCTATCGTTACCCGCGACTTGATGCAGAGACCCTTTACCTCTGGCCACTCCGTCGAGACGTGGTGGTCTACCATCCCCACCCCTTTCATGATCCCTGGTGGCCATATTATCGGCACCCGTTCCATCGCTATCCCCGCAGCCGGGTTTCAGGGACGGTGATCATTACGCGGTAGGTTAGGAGAGCTCAGGGGTCAGGATTCAGGGGTCAGGTCGGAGCCTGGGTTGATCAGGGTCACAGCGCGGCTTCAGGGAAGCGCGTGAAACCGGGACTGAAATTTGATACAGTTCCACGATGCGCCTGACCCGACGCCAGCAGGAGATTCTGGATTTCATACATCGCCGTCTCAAGCGCGATGGCCTGCCACCGACTCGTGCCGAAATCGTCGAGCATTTCGGCTTTCGGTCTCCCAATGCGGCTCAGTGCCATTTGCAGGCACTGGCAGATCGCGGCGCCATTCGCCTGCTCGCCGGCACGGCTCGTGGCATCGTGCCGATCGAGTCGTCATCGGCTGAACAGGTTGCCGTGCAGGCCATGCGTCTTCCCGTCATCGGCCGCGTCACGGCCGGCACACCCATCCTGGCGGTGGAAAATCACGAGGATGAACTGGCCGTGGATCGCGAGGCCTTTTCGCCCAACCCGGACTATGCACTCAAGGTTCAGGGTGACAGCATGATCAATGCCGGGATTCTCGATGGTGATCTGTTGCTGGTTCACCGCCCTCCGCAAGCCCGAAGCGGGCAGATCGTGGTTGCACGCCTCGGAGATGAAGTCACTGTCAAGCGACTGCGTCGACGAGGGCGCGGTATCTGGCTGGAAGCGGAGAATCCCCGTTACAAGACCCTTCAGGTCAATGCCGGCAGCGAGTTTTCCATCGAGGGACTGGGCGTGGGCGTTGTGCGCAAGCGGATGGACTAAACAGTCAGGGGTCAGGGGTCAGGGAAAGCGTAAAGTCGTCGGCATCCCTGAGGAAAGGGAAATTCTCACGAATTTCGCATAACTCATTGATATTGAATTCAATGACGGTGACATCTTCTTCATCACCCATCGCGATCAGACTCTCGCCCATTGGGTCGAAAGCGGATGTTCGGCCTGAGTACTGAATGTTGTTGCCATCGCTGCCGGTACGGTTGACGCCGATCACGTAACACTGGTTTTCGATTGCGCGCGCCTTGAGCAGGGCGCACCAGGCCTCGACTCTCGGTGCCGGCCAGTTGGCGACGAAAAGCTGCAGGTCAAATTCACGACTGTTGCGACACCAGACGGGGAAGCGCAGGTCATAACAGATCTGCAAGTCGATGCGCCAGCCACGCCACTCGATCGTGGTATGTGAGTGCCCGTGCTGGTAACGCTCATCCTCGCCGCCGAAGCCGAATAGATGGCGTTTATCGTAATAGGCCAGCACGCCGTCGGCGGTCACGAAAAGGAATCGGTTGACCCGCCATTGCCCGTCCATTATCGCCAGGCTGCCGGCAATCGCCGCCGAGCGTTCACGAGCCTGTTCCTGCATCCAGGCCACCGTCACCCCGTCCATGGTTTCCGGTTGATCCGGCCGGTCTCCCAGGAATCCGGTCGAAAACGTCTCGGGCAACAGGTATAAATCGCATCCCGGCTGCCGATCCATCAGCCCGGCCAGATGTTCACGATTGGCGGCCGGATCCTGCCAGTGCAACCGAGCCTGGACCAGGGCCGTCTTGAGAGTATCCAATCGTGTTTCGCTCATGACCGAGCCAACGCCCTACCCGGCCAGGGCTTCCAGACGCTGAAGCTCCGGCTCGGAAAACCCCGCCCGGCGACGGGCCGGCCAATTGAACGGGCCGCGCAAGGTTCCCCCGTAGTATCGCTTGAGCAGCTGCTCGAAGGTAGAGTCCGGATCCAGGTTGCGTTCCCGGCACAGGTGATGGAACCAGCGTGTACCGATGGCTACATGCGCTTCTTCCTCTTCCAGGATGACACGCAACAAGGCCACGGTTTCAGTGTCGCCGGCCTGCTCAAGCCGTTCGATCATGCCCGGCGTCACATCCAGCCCACGCGCTTCCAGGACCCTTGGCACCAGGGCCATGCGGATCATCGGATCATGGGCGGTCTGTTCGGCCATGTCCCATAGCCCATTGTGGGCCGGCAAATCACCGTAGACCATCCCGAGTTCCTGAAGCCGACCGGACAGCATGGCGAAATGGCGAGCCTCATCGGCAGCGACGCTGAGCCAGTCACGATAGAACTCATCAGGCATGCCGGCAAAACGCAATGCTGCGTCCAGGCCGAGATTGATGGCATTGAACTCGATATGAGCCACGGCATGAACCAGCGCCTGCCGGCCACTCAGTTTGCCCAGCCCGCGACGTGGCAAGCGACCGGGGTTGACCAATTCCGGTTTTCCCGGCCGCCCACAAGCGAGCAGACCGGGCTCTCCCGGACAAGTCGGCTGCCAACGTCCCGACTCCACTGCCTGCCAGAGCTGACCAACCCGCTCGCATTTGGAAGCTGGATCAGTCTCGGCCAGGGCTTCGCGCGCCTGACGCCAGTACGTCGGCGCGGTTTCAGGCACGCTGGATGGCCTCGACCAGGGCATCGGCAAAACCGCTGGTTGGCACCTTGGTCGCGCCATCGATCAAACGAGCGAAATCATAGGTCACGACCCCCTTGGCCACGACCTGCTCGAAAGCATCCTCGATCAATTGGGTCACTTCCGGCCAGCCGATGTAATCGAACATCATGCAACCGGAAAACATCAGCGAGGACGGATTAACCATATCCTTGCCCGCGTACTTGGGCGCGGTACCGTGGGTAGCCTCGAACACGGCAACGTTGTCGGCCATGTTCGCGCCCGGGGCAATCCCCATGCCGCCCACTTCGGCGGCCAGAGCATCGGAGAGATAATCACCGTTCAGGTTCATGGTCGCCAGCACATCGAACTCGGCCGGGCGCAGCAGCATGAGCTGGAACATGATGTCGGCAATACGATCCTTGATGACAATTTTGCCCTCGGGCTGCTTGCCGTCGTACTTGTCCCAAAGCTCGTCCTCGGTGATGGTCACATCGCCGAACTCCTCGGCCGCGACTTCATAGCCCCATTTGCGGAATGCGCCTTCGGTGAACTTCATGATGTTGCCCTTGTGAACCAGGGTCACCGAGCTTCTGTTGTTGTCGATGGCGTACTGAATAGCCTTGCGGACCAGGCGCTTGGAACCGAATGCTGAAATCGGCTTGATGCCGATTCCGGCGTCCTCGAAGAAATCGGCGCCCATTTCCTCGCGCAGGAATTTCGCCAACTTCCGGTTCTCATCACTGCCGGAGGCATATTCCAGCCCGGCATACACGTCTTCGGTGTTTTCCCGGAAAATCACCGCATCGACCTCGTGCGGCTTCTTGAGCGGCGATGGGACACCCTGGTACCACTTGACCGGACGCACGCAGGCATACAGGTCCAGGGTCTGACGCAATGAAACGTTGAGTGAACGAAAGCCCTCCCCGACCGGCGTGGTCAACGGACCTTTGATGGCCACGTTGAGATCCCGGATGGCATCCATGGTCTCGTCGGGGAAATAGTTGCCGTCATAGATCCCGGCCGCCTTTTCACCCAGGAAAAGCTCAGCCCAGTGCACCTTGCGCTTGCCGCCATAAGCCTTCTCCACTGCGGCATTCCAGACCTTCATGCACGCCGGCGTGATATCAACGCCAATTCCATCCCCTTCGATGAAACCCAGAATCGGCTGGTCGCTGACCACCAGACGGCCATTTTCCACCCGCACCTTGTCGCCCTGCTCGGGCATTTTCACGTGCTGAAATCCCATCTTGCGTTCCTTTAACGGTAAAAGCGCTAGTTTATCACCCCTGCAACGAGCAACTTGACCACGTTACGCCTTGTAGAAGAATCCGAAAGCACTTTCATGGACTCAGAAAAAACGGGCAACAATCGAACCGTTCTGTGGCTTGCCCTGGTGGCTTCGCTGGTCTTGCACGCGCTGATAATTCGCCTGCCCGGAATGCAATCGTCACCGTCCCCGAACCCGCTCAGCCTCGATATCGAGCTGGTTTTCGTTGATGCGCTGGAACCGGAACCAGAGCCAAAATCAGAGCCACCGCCCCCTGAGCCGGAAGAAAGAATGGAACCGGAACCTGCTATGGCCAGCCCCGAGCCAACTCCCGTTGAAATCATTGATGCCACACCGGAATCTATCGCTTCCGAACGCCCGGAAATACCAGCCGGCCAGCGACTGCTCGAGCAGGTCCGCATCAACCATTCCAGCATGGCAACACCTGACTTTCGGAATCGGCTCCAGGGCGCCGCTGTCCCACGCCTGCCCGGCCAGCCCGGCTGGCTCAACGACCATGTCGGACCGGTGAACGCTCGCCGCGATCAGTGGCGTGAAGCCGATGGGGGATATCCAGCCGGCAGGTCATGGCCAACGGACAAATCATCTGTGGCCACATCCGGGCCCCGACGGTCAGCGAGATCTTCAATCCGGCGCTTTCGCTGGCCGTGCCGATGTACAGAAGATGCGGGAGGAAAAGGCCGGAGCCGGTGGATCGAAGCGATCCGTGGGTTCGGGGGGATGGTTCGTGAAAAACCCCGCGCAAGGCGGGGCTTTTTATTGATGGCGGAGGGGGTGGGATGGCTGACCCCGCTACGCGGGATTTTTGAAATTGGCGGAGGGGGTGGGATTCGAACCCACGAAGGGCGCTAACCCTTGCCGGTTTTCAAGACCGGTGCATTCAACCGCTCTGCCACCCCTCCGTATGGGTGGAAACTTGGCGGAGAGGGAGGGATGGACTGCGCGCCTGCGGCGCTTGCCCTTCGGGTGCGCTCAAGCGCATCGAGCTCGCTTCGCTCGGTTCGACCCTCTGATCGGGTTCGAACCCCTCCTGCTCCTGACATTTTCACTTTACCAGCACCGGTGTTTCTGGTGCTTACATTTACTGGCGGAGAGGGAGGGATTCGAACCCTCGGTACGGGATAAACCGTACACTCACTTTCCAGGCGAGCCCGTTCGACCACTCCGGCACCTCTCCGTAAAACCTGGCTATCAAGTCTATCAGTGACTCGAACCTTATAACCTCTTCAAAGGCGAGTCTGTTCATCAAATCATAGCCGCAGTGCGGCTTTCGAGCTGCATAGCAGCCCGGGAGAAGCGCTGCGGCTATTCCTCAGCAGGAGCCCGTTCGACCACTCCGGCACCTCTCCGTAAACCTGGTTGCAAATTGTAACTTTCTTCAACCGCCTATCGGCGGGCGGTTCTTCGAACCGCGAGAGGGAGGGATGGACTGCGCGCCTGTGGCGCTTGCCCTCCGCTATCGCTCCGGGTTGCTCCGCCGGCCAGGGCCGGCTGCGCATCGAGCTCGCTGCGCTCGGTTCGAACCCTCGGTACGGCTACGAACCGTACACTCACCTTGGCAAAAACCAAGCTGCGTATTGTAAACCAATTCAGCGGCCCAGGAGCCTGTCGGATTTACCCGATCGTAGCGAGGGAAAGCCGGTTGCAGCGTTAAATCCGACAGGCTCCTGGCCCGCCAGGTCGTCGGCATTTTCTCCTCTGGGGGGAATGGGTTGCGGATCGGGTTCGATCAGGGGTTCATCGGCCAGGCGTTGCTCCAGTTCCTGCAAGGCTCGTTCAAGCTGAGCATCGCGGCCCTGCCAGGTCGCGTGTGGCAGGTTGTCAACTTCGATGTCTGGGGCCACGCCCTTGCCTTCGACCAGCCAGCGTCCCTCGGGGGTGAACTGGGGCCACTGGGCGGCGCGCATGACACCGCGGTCCACCAGGCGGTTGGTATCGCTGAGCCAGACGCCGGCTCCGGCCGTGCGCTGGCCAATCAGTGGCCCGAGACCCAGGGTCTTGACCCCGGCTGAGAACGTCTCGCCATCGGAATAGGTCACCGGATCGATCAGCACCGCCAGATGCCCCCTGAACGTCTGCTGCATGTTCCAGAATGGCCGCTCGCCGGACCGGTACCAGAACATCCAGGCACGCCTGAGCAGTTTTTCGATCACCCAGCTGTCGATATTGCCGCCGCGATTGCGCCGCACATCGATGATCAGGCCCTCGCGATCGAAGTTGGCGTAGAACTCGCGGGCGAAATCAGCAATGTCGTTGGGGCCCATGGCGTGCAGGTGCAAATAGCCGATGCGTCCTCCTGCGGCACGCTCGGCCATTTCACGACGCTCGAGCACCCAGTGACTGTAACGAAGACGATAGTCTTCGCTGGCGCTGATCGGTTCGACAATGACCGCAAACGAATCGCGATCACGCTGAACATCCAGGCGTACCTGCTGACCGGCCTGGTGGATCAGCAGCTGGCTGATGTCGTCCATTTCAAGCGTACTACGACCGTTGACCCGGGTGATCACGTCACCGACCTTGAGATCCACGCCCGGGCGGGCCAGCGGTGAGCGCTGGGACGGCAGTTCTGGATCGCTGGCATAGATACTTGCAATCCTGAATCCCTGGCTGACCCGCTCAAATTCGCCGCCCAGAAATGCCGGCTGACCGGTTTCGCCGGCACTTCGGTAATCACCGCCGCGCACCTGTGAATGCAGCACGCCCAGTTCGGCCACCATTTGCGCCAGCACATCGTCGAGTTCGCGGCGATCTCCGACCCGCTCGACCAACGGGCGGTAGCGCTCGGCAGTCCCTTCCCAATCGCGTCCACGCAAGTTCGGATCGAACAGGTAATCGCGCTGCATGCGCCAGGCATCATCGAACATCTGCACCCACTCCACGGACGGACGCACCGGCAAGCGCCAGTCATCGACCCGGACACGGTGGGGGTTGGGATCCCCGGGGGCGCTGGCGCCGGCATCCACGATGAACATCGCACCGTTGCCGGCACTGCGATAAAATAACTTGCTGCGATCAGCCGACAGACTGAACTGCTCGACGTTGTCAGCGAAGGTTTTCAGCTCCGGTCGGTCGGGGGAAAAATCGATGGTTTTCAGGCTGGCCCGGGCATTGCGCCCGAACGGTCGATCCAGCAAGTAGAGGCGGTTTCCGGCCACGGCCAGGGACGAATAGTTGCCGGCATCAACGGGTACCTCGAACAGGCGATCTCTCAGGCCGCGAAACTCGATCTCGGGTTGCTCGCCATCATTGTTGGAGCTCTCATCGTTCATCGTCAATTCGGTTCGAGGCGCCAGTGGAAAGCGATTGTCAGACTGCAGCGCCAGGGCATAGATGCGGGTGCGCCGGTCGAATACCGGGCCCATGTTGCGATCTCCCCAGGGCGAGGCCGGGACCGCTTCAAAATTACGATCGGAGAGGAAATAGAGCCAGCGCCTGTCCGGGGAGAACGCCGGTGAATAGCTCTCGTAGCGGTCGCTGGTCAGCACATACAGTGCTTGTTCGGTCAGAGAATGAATCAACACCTGGCGTCGTTGCACAGCGCTGGCCGGACGAACGATCGCCAGCGCCTCACTATCCGGCGACCAGACAATATCGCTGTAACCGGCCCCGTGCGAGCGATCAATGCGCCGATTGTCGCCGCTTCGGGTATCGAGCAACCACAGATCACCGGCCACCTCCGAATGGGCCACGTAACGCCCGTCAGGTGAAATAAACAAGGCCTCACGCTGGCTCTGACCATCATCGGTCAACTGCTCCCCCGCCCTATCTGAGCCGACCGGAAAACGCCAGATCTCGTGTTCTCCACTGGCATCCACAATGGCGTAAAGCCATTCACCATCCGGACTCAGAACGGCCTGACGGGCACGGCTGGCCTCGGGCAGTTCGATTTCGATACGCCGCAGTGCGCCGGTCCCGGCGATGGCCACCTGGCCGCGCGCGGTCAGTACCACGCGATCCCCCCCAGGCGAGAAATGGGCCGACTCCAGGTAGTCCAGGGGCTTGTCCAGCCAACGGGTCATGGCCTGGCTGCGGTCACTGGGAAGGACGATATCAATCGATTCATCATTGCCGCTGTCAATGTCGAACAGGCGCAGATCAGCGCCATGCTGGTAGACAATCCGGCCCGCTGACAGGCTGGCTCCACGCACATCGAAATCCTCGTGATGGGTCAGGCGCTCGATAGCGCCACCATCGGCATTCATGACCCACAGATTGGCGACGCCACCATCGGCGTCACTGACCAGATAAAGCCGGTCCTGCCACCACATCGGCTGCTCAAGATTGCCGTCATGGTCGGTCGCCAGGCGCTCAGCTTCGTCGTCATCCGGACCGAAACGCCACATCTGGGCCATCGCTCCGCCCCGGTACTCGCGTGCATGATCACCGGTGACCCACAGGCCAAAGCGAGTAAAAAAAACCGTCCCGTCATCGCCAAAGGCCGCCTGGCGGGCATCCATCAACGGCAACTCGCGCCGTTCGAGACTGTCCGGATCCACCGCCCGCAAAACGTGGAACGAGGCCGGTGCGGCAATTCCCGAGGTGACGTACAGAATCTCGCCCTGTGGCGTCCAGCCCACCACCCGGCTGGCTGCGCTTTCAAAACTGACCTGACGGGGCTGGCCGCCGGAAGACGGCATCACATACACATCGATGGAACCGGCATATCCTCCCGTAAAGGCCAGCCACTGCCCGTCTGGCGACAATGTCGGTTGCGTCTTGGGCTCGGCATGACTGGTCAGGCGCCGCGCTGTCCCTCCGGACACCTCGACCGACCACAGGTCGGATTCGGATACGAATACGATCCGGTCACCAGCAAGGGTTGGTTGCTGATAGTAACCAGGCACCGCCGCCTGTACGGCAGCCAGAAGAAACAGGCCCGAAAGAGCCATGACAACGGTCCAGCTGCGCATCGAGAATCCTCCGAATCAGAACATCAAAGCCGAGAGGATAACCCGGCGCAATGGCTGGCGGAGCGCCAATCAGACTGGCTTGTCGAACCGGAAGATGCCCCAGGTCAGAAAACCCTTGTGGCCACCGTCTACCCAGTGTTGCAGTCCGGCCTTCATGCGCTCGATGTATTCGTCGCTGACACCGCGATTGACCAGTTCTTCGGCATTGCCGATCAACTCCCGGCGAACCCGGGCATAGTGGCGTGGCAGTTGCTCACTGTGATCCTCGAACGTCACCTCACGCATTTCCAACGCCTTGAGGGCTTCTCGATAGAACCCGGGTGAGCCCAGCGAGTCCAGGTGGATCCGGTCATAGATCGGCTGCAGTTGATCAGTCGGAGCGCCATCGGCCTGCATGGGATCGGTGAAAATCAGCCGACCGCCGGGCTTGAGCACCCGAACCGCCTCGGCACAAACCCGCTCACGATCACCGGAATGCAGAATCGCATCCTGAGACCAGACCACATCAAAATGATCATCCTCATAGGGCAGGTTGGTGAAATCTCCATCGACCACATCGATCAGCTTGTCCAGGCCCTGTGCCTTGCTCATCTGGCGATTGCGTTCGTTTTCGACCTCGCTCAGATTCAGGGCCACACAATGACAGCCCGCTTCACGGGCCAGGTAGCGCATGGAACCACCGTAGCCGGCGCCCAGATCAAGCACCCGGTGAGATTCATCCAGCGGCCCCAACACCTCGGCCATGCGCTCAACCGTACGGCGACTGGCATCGGCAATCGGCTC
>PWWM01000200.1 GCA_003561495.1 Gammaproteobacteria bacterium | reverse complement strand
TGGTGACAACGTACAGATGCAGGTGGAGCTGATCGCGCCGATCGCGATGGAAGAAGGCCTGCGTTTTGCGATTCGTGAAGGTGGCCGCACCGTCGGCGCCGGAGTCGTGGCCAAGATCCACGAGTAAGGATGGGCCAAGGCTCAGGACGCGGGTGTCAGGCCAGCCCTGGCCCCCGAATCCTGACCCCTGACCCCTGATGAAATCAACAGGCGAGTAGCTCAACTGGCAGAGCAGCGGTCTCCAAAACCGCAGGTTGGGGGTTCGAGTCCCTCCTCGCCTGCCACTGCTTAAGCAAGGCGACGACGGTAATTATGGCAGTCGAAAAGACATCACCACGCGACAATCTGCTGTGGGCAACAGGCTTGCTGATCCTGTTGGCTGGCTTGTACGGTTTTTTCCATTTTGCCGGCGAGGTCATGACCCTTGTGCGGGTGCTTGGCCTGCTGGCGGTGCTGGGTGTGGCCCTGGCGGTGGTCTACCAGACCACTCGCGGCAGGATGATGTTTTCCTACCTGCGCGAGACCGATGTCGAGCGGCGCAAGGTGGTCTGGCCGAACCGGCAGGAAACCCTGCAGACCACGCTGATGGTGCTGGTCATTACGGTGATCGTGGCCATCATGCTGTTCATCATGGACACCATTTTCGGCTGGATTGTAAGGCGCCTGATTGGCGTGACCGGGGGCTCTTGATGGCCAAGCAGTGGTACGTGGTTCACGCCTATTCCGGTTTCGAAAAGTCGGTCAAGCGTTCTCTGGAAGAGCGCATCCGTCGGGCCGGGATGGAAGAGCAGTTTGGTGAAATCCTTGTTCCCACCGAGGAAGTGGTGGAAATGAAAAAGGGCGTCAAACGGCGCAGTGAACGCAAGTTCTTCCCCGGCTACGTGCTGGTGGAAATGGAAATGAACGACGACACCTGGCACCTGGTCAAGGATGTTCCCAAGGTCATGGGTTTCATCGGTGGTCGTCAGGATCGCCCTGCGCCGATCAGTCAGCGCGAAGCCGACCAGATTCTGCAGCGGGTGGCCGAAGGTGTCGACAAGCCGCGGCCGAAAGTGCTGTTCGAGCCGGGCGAGATGGTGCGGGTCACGGATGGCCCGTTCAACGATTTCAGTGGTGTGGTCGAAGAGATCAACTACGAAAAGAGCCGGTTGCGCGTGGCGGTATCGATTTTCGGACGCTCGACCCCGGTTGAGCTGGATTTCCAGCAGGTTGAAAAACTGTAACGCGATTGGATGCGTTATTGACTCGAGGCGATGAGCCGGCCGACGTGAGAACCCTCTCCCGTCTACCCGTCTTCCCGTCTCACCAATTGCAACACGGGGAGCCGTGGCCAGGATGGTCCGGCGATTGAACCCGAGGAGATGAAACAACATGGCCAAGAAAGTCCAAAGCTATATCAAGCTTCAGGTGCCGGCCGGCCAGGCCAACCCGAGCCCGCCCGTGGGCCCGGCGCTGGGTCAGCACGGCGTCAACATCATGGAATTCTGCAAGGCGTTCAATGCCGCGACCCAGTCGATGGAAGCCGGCATGCCGATTCCCGTGATCATCACCGTCTACTCCGATCGCAGCTTCACCTTCGTGACCAAGACACCGCCGGCCGCGGTGCTGTTGCGAAAGGCCGCCAAGATCGACAAGGGCAGTGGTGAGCCCAATACCCGCAAGGTCGGCACGGTCACCCGGGCTCAGCTCGAGGAAATCGCCAAGACCAAGGAGCCGGATCTGACTGCAGCCGATATGGATGCCGCAGTGCGCACCATTGCCGGCAGTGCGCGCTCCATGGGTTTGAACGTGGAAGGAGTTGAATGATGGCCAGAAGCAAGCGAATTCGCGCCATGCGCGAGCAGATCGAGCCGGGCAAGTCCTATGCGATTGACGAAGCACTGGACCTGCTGAAATCCATGAGCAAGGTCAAATTCACCGAGAGCGTGGATGTGGCCATCCGTTTGGGTGTTGACCCGCGCAAGTCCGACCAGAACGTACGCGGCGCCATCGTGTTGCCCAACGGCACCGGCAAGAGCGTGCGCGTGGCGGTGTTTGCCCAGGGCGAAAACGCCGACAAGGCCAAGGAAGCCGGGGCCGATATCGTCGGCATGGATGACCTGGCCGAAACCATCAAGGGCGGCACGATTGATTTTGATGTGTGCATTGCCACCCCGGACGCCATGCGTGTGGTCGGACGCCTGGGCCAGGTACTGGGCCCGCGTGGTCTGATGCCCAACCCCAAGGTGGGCACGGTGACCCCGGATGTCGAAACGGCGGTGCGCAATGCCAAGGCCGGTCAGGTCCAGTTCAGAACCGACAAGGCCGGCATCATCCACGCCACTATCGGCAAGGCTGACTTCGATGTCGACAAGCTCAAGGGCAACCTGCAGGCGCTGCTCTCCGAGCTGGTCAAGATCAAGCCGCCGGCCGCCAAGGGTCAGTATTTGAAGAAGATCGCGGTGTCCACGACCATGGGTCCTGGATTGACCGTGGATACCGGCAGTCTGAGTCTCTGAAACAAAGGTTTCAGGGTTCAGGGTTCAGGTTTCAGGAAAGGAATACGGAGAAAAGGTTGGTCTAAGGAGTAAGGAACTGGATGCGGTGCAGGAGCGAGCAATGGCCGAAAAGGCTGGAGCTTCCGCGAATCACCTGAACCCTGAAACCTGAACCCTGAAACCTTTCTTTTCTCCAGGGCGATCGCTCCAAGGAGCGTCCGTCCAAGACCGCGGGTCGCTCGTCCGGTCACTTTGACGGACACGGTAATGGTTTCGCGACCGCCCGCGCAGATGGTGTCGCCCGATCCCGCATTGGGAAACGGCCACCAAGGGTCCGGCGCCTGGTTTTTCAGGTTCCGGAATGTGGTAAGGGCAATTGTCAATGATGCAATTGTTCAAACAGAAATGGAGGTAGCCAATGGCGCTCACTCTTGTGCAGAAAAAGGCAGTAGTGTCGGAAGTGGCGGCAGTCGCCGAAACCGCGCACTCTGCCGTCGCTGCCGAGTACCGTGGTCTGACCGTCAGTGACATGACCGAACTGCGCCGCAAGGCGCGGGCCGAGGGCGTTTATCTGAAGGTGGCCAAGAACACGCTGGTGCGCCGAGCCGTTGAAGGTACCGACTTTGAATGCATGGCCGAGGAATTGACCGGTCCGTTGCTGTTCGCCTTTTCCCTGGAAGACCCGGGTGCGGCGGCACGACTGATCAAGGACTTTGCCAAGGAAAATGACCGTTTGATCACCAAGCTGGTTGCCGTGGGCGCCCAGCTGCATGGTGCCGGCGAGCTGGAGCGGCTGTCCAAGCTGCCAACTCGGGATCAGGCCATTTCCATGCTGATGGGCGTGATGAAAGCGCCGATCGAGAAGTTCGTTCGTACCCTCGCGGAGCCGCATGCCAAGCTGGTTCGTACCGTCGCCGCGGTGCGCGACAGCAAACAAGCTGCCTGATTTTTTATGGAAGACGGGAGACGGTAGACGGGAGACGGAGTTGGGTCAAGACAACAGGACCGACGATGTCGAACGAACCGCGCTCTGAAATACTTTTTTAGGAGATTTACACAATGGCCGTTTCAAAAGAAGACATTCTGGAAACCATTTCCAACATGAGCGTGATGGAGGTTGTTGACCTCATCGAAGCCATGGAGGAGAAGTTCGGTGTTTCCGCCGCCGCTCCGGTGGCTGCCGCTGCTGCTCCGGCAGCCGGTGGTGAAGCCGCTGCCGCAGAGGAACAGACCGAGTTCGATGTGGTCCTGGCAAGCTTTGGGTCCAACAAGGTTGCGGTGATCAAGGCCGTTCGCGGCATCACCGGCCTGGGACTGAAGGAAGCCAAGGACCTGGTCGAAAGTGCTCCGGCGCCACTCAAGGAAGGTGTTTCCAAGGACGAAGCCGAAGAAGTCAAAGGCAAACTGGAAGAAGCTGGCGCGACCGTCGAGGTCAAGTAAGCATCTTCTTGAAGTTTTTGCAACTGAAACAGGAACAGGGCTGGGTGCCTCGGGCGCCCGGCCCGTTCCCGTTTGCTGGGTTCTGCCAGCATCAGGACTGCGTGGCCATGACCGGGTGCCAGGCCAGTTTAATGATTCAAATCCCGGCCGATGAATTCTCAGGTGGGTAAGACGCTCATGAGTTACTCCTTTACGGAAAAAAAGCGCATTCGCAAGGACTTCGGCAAGCATGATCAGGTACTTGAAGTACCGTTTTTGCTGTCAACCCAGATTGCATCCTACAAGCAGTTCCTGCAGGTTGATGTGCGCGACGATGATCGCGAGGAATACGGCCTGCATGGCGCGCTGAGTTCGGTTTTTCCGATTGTCAGCTATTCTGGCAATGCCGCACTGGAATACGTGAGCTACAAGCTGGGTGCACCCGAGTTCGATGTGACCGAGTGCAAGTTGCGAGGCATGAGCTACGGCGCACCGCTGCGGGTCACCGTTCGTCTGGTCATCTACGACAAGGACAGCCCGGCGCGCAACAAGAAGGTCAAGGAGGTCAAGGAGCAGGATGTCTACATGGGCGATCTGCCCCTGATGACCGATACCGGCACCTTCATCGTCAACGGCACCGAACGGGTCATCGTCAATCAGATGCATCGCTCCCCCGGTGTGTTCTTTGACCATGATCGGGGCAAGACCCACTCCTCGGGCAAGCTGTTGTACTCGGCTCGGGTCATCCCCTACCGCGGCTCATGGCTGGACTTCGAGTTCGATCCCAAGGACTGCATCTTTACCCGCATCGACCGTCGCCGGAAGCTGCCGGTGACCATCCTGCTGCGCGCCCTGGGCATGGAAGAAGAGGCCATCCTGGATTTCTTCTTTGAGAAGACCCAGGTCACCCTGCGCAAGAGCGATGCCAAGATTGACCTGGTGCCGCAACGCTTGAGAGGTGAGAACGCGCTGTTCGATATCGTCGATGGCGACGGCAATGTCATCGTGGCCCGGGATCGTCGCATCACGGCGCGCCATGTCAAGTTGATCGAAGAGGCTGGCGTCAAGACCCTGGATGTGCCCGATGATTACCTGATCGGCAAGATCCTGGCCCACAACGTGGTCGACACCGAGACTGGTGAACTGGTCGCGCGCGCCAACGACGAAATCACCGAAGAAGTACTCGGCGCCTTGCGTGAAGCCTCGATCAAGCGCTTCGACATTCTCTATGTCAATGACCTGGACCAGGGCCCGTACATTTCCAATACCCTGCGTATCGACCCGACCAGTAACGAGCTCGAGGCGTTGTGGGAAATCTACAAGATGATGCGCCCGGGCGAGCCACCGACCAAGGAAGCGGCCCAGAACCTGTTCAACAATCTGTTCTTCACCGAAGAGCGATACGACCTTTCGGCCGTGGGCCGGATGAAGTTCAACCGCCGGGTTGGCCGCAAGGAAATCACTGGCTCGGGCATTCTCGACCAGGATGACATCCTGTCCGTGCTCCGAGTGCTGATTGACATCCGTAATGGCAACGGCACGGTCGATGACATCGACCATCTGGGCAATCGGCGCGTGCGTTCGGTCGGCGAGATGGCCGAGAACGTGTTCCGTATCGGCCTGGTGCGCGTCGAGCGTGCCGTGCGCGAACGTCTGAGCGTGGCCGAAAGCGAAGGCTTGGCGCCGCAGGATCTGATCAATGCCAAGCCGGTGGCGGCTGCGGTCAAGGAATTCTTCGGCTCCTCGCAGCTGTCGCAGTTCATGGACCAGAACAACCCGCTGTCGGAGGTCACTCACAAGCGCCGTGTCTCGGCACTGGGTCCGGGTGGTCTGACCCGTGAGCGGGCCGGCTTCGAGGTGCGCGACGTGCACCCGACCCATTATGGTCGGTTGTGCCCGATCGAAACCCCGGAAGGCCCGAACATCGGGCTGATCAATTCCTTGGCGGTCTATGCCCGCACCAACCAGTACGGTTTCCTGGAAACCGCCTACCGCAAGGTGGTCAAGGGCCAGGTCACCGAGGAAGTCGAATACCTGTCGGCCATCGAAGAGGGTGATTACGTCATTGCCCAGGCCAACGCCAGCCTGGATGCCAAGAAGCGATTTGTCGACGAGTTGATTCCATGTCGCTACCAGGGTGAGTTCACCCTGAAATCGACCAGTGATGTCGAGTACATGGATGTCTCGCCTCGCCAGATCGTGTCGGTTGCGGCCTCGCTGGTGCCCTTCCTGGAACACGATGACGCCAACCGCGCCCTGATGGGTTCGAACATGCAGCGCCAGGCCGTGCCCACCTTGAGGGTGGACAAGCCGCTGGTCGGTACCGGCATGGAGCGTGCCGTGGCGACCGACTCCGGGGTCACGGCCGTGGCCCTGCGCGGTGGCGTGGTCGACCAGGTCGATGCCGGCCGTATTGTCGTTCGCGCCAATGAGGACGAAGTGGGCGAGGATGATCCGGGTGTGGATATCTACAACCTGGTCAAGTACCAGCGCTCCAACCAGAACACCTGCATGAACCAGCGCCCACTGGTCAAGGTGGGCGACCGGGTTGAAAAGCGTGACGTGCTGGCCGATGGTCCGTCGACCGACCTCGGTGAACTGGCCCTGGGTCAGAACATGCTGGTCGCGTTCATGCCCTGGAACGGCTACAACTTCGAGGATTCCATCCTGATTTCCGAGCGCGTGGTCCAGGAAGACCGTTTCACCTCGATTCATATCGAGGAGCTGACCTGCGTGGCGCGTGATACCAAGCTGGGCACCGAGGAGATTTCCGGTGACATTCCCAACGTCGGCGAGGCCACTCTGGCCAAGCTGGATGAGTCGGGCATTGTCTACATCGGCGCCGAGGTCAAGGCCGGCGATATCCTGGTCGGCAAGGTCACGCCCAAGGGCGAGACCCAGTTGACCCCGGAAGAAAAGCTGCTGCGTGCGATCTTTGGCGAGAAGGCATCGGATGTCAAGGACACCTCCTTGCGTGTGCCGACCGGCATGGATGGTACGGTCATCGATGTTCAGGTCTTTACCCGCGAGGGCGTGGAAAAGGATGCCCGCGCGATTGCCATCGAGAAGGACGAGATCCGCCAGGTCCGCAAGGACCTCGATGATCAATTACGGATCATGGAAGACGCCATCTTTGCCCGTTTGGAAACGGCCCTGGTCAACAAGGTTGCCGACAAGGGGCCCGGTGGTCTCAAGAAGGGCGCCAAGGTCACGGCCGCCTACCTGTCTGATCTCAAGCGTGATGACTGGTTCAAGCTGCGCATGCGCAACGACGAGGCCCAGGACATGCTCGAGCGGGCCGCGCGCCAGATCGAGAAGCAGCGCAAGATCTTCGACAAGCGCTTCGAGGAGAAAAAGGACAAGATTACCCGTGGTGATGATCTGGCTCCGGGCGTGCTCAAGATGGTCAAGGTCTACATGGCGGTCAAGCGCCGCATGCAGCCTGGTGACAAGATGGCCGGCCGTCATGGCAACAAAGGCGTGATCTCGACCATCGTGCCGACCGAGGACATGCCGTTCACCGAGGATGGCGAGCCGGTCGATATCGTGCTCAATCCGCTCGGCGTGCCCTCGCGCATGAACATCGGTCAGGTACTGGAAACCCATCTGGGCTGGGCCGCGCGCGGTCTGGGCAAGAAGATCCAGTCCATGCTCGACGCCAACGAGAAGAACACGAAAATACGCAAGTTCATCGGCGAGATCTACAACTCGGATCGCCAGCGTGTTGACATGAGTCAGTTCAGCGAGGACGAGATCACCGAGATGGCCGGCAACCTGGCCGGCGGGGTGCCCATGGGTACACCGGTCTTCGATGGCGCGGCCGAGGAAGAGATCAAGAAACTGCTCAAAATGGCCGACTTGCCCGAAACGGGGCAGACCACGTTGTTTGACGGGCGTACCGGCGATGCCTTCGACCGTCCGGTGACCGTGGGCTACATGTATATGCTCAAGCTCAATCACCTGGTCGATGACAAGATGCATGCCCGCTCCACCGGCCCCTACAGCCTGGTCACCCAGCAGCCGCTGGGCGGCAAGGCCCAGTTCGGCGGTCAGCGTTTCGGGGAAATGGAGGTCTGGGCCCTGGAAGCCTACGGCGCCGCCTACACCCTGCAGGAGATGCTGACGGTCAAGTCCGACGATGTCGCCGGTCGAAACCAGATGTACAAGTCCATCGTTGACGGCAACAACCAGATGGTGGCCGGCATGCCGGAATCCTTCAATGTACTGGTGAAGGAAATCCGCTCACTCGGTATCAACATCGAACTCGAAGAATCCTGATTCCCGGAGGAACAGACAATGCGTGATTTGTTCAATCTCTACAAGCGTCAGAACCAGATAACGGATTTCGACGCCATTCGCATCGGTCTGGCGCCGCCGGAGCTGATTCGTTCATGGTCGTTCGGTGAGGTCAAGAAGCCCGAAACGATCAACTATCGCACCTTCAAGCCCGAGCGAGAAGGTTTGTTCTGTGCGGCCATCTTCGGCCCGGTCAAGGACTATGAGTGCCTGTGCGGCAAGTACAAGCGCATGAAGCACCGTGGCGTCAAATGCGAAAAGTGCGGCACCGAGGTCACTCTGACCAAGGTCCGGCGCGAGCGCATGGGGCATATCGATCTGGCCTCGCCGGTGGCGCATATCTGGTTTTTGAAGTCGTTGCCCAGCCGGATCGGCCTGATGCTGGACATGACCCTGCGCGATATCGAGCGCATCCTGTATTTCGAGTCTTACCTGGTGCTCGATCCCGGCATGACCCCGCTGGAGCGCGGTCAGTTGCTGACCGATGACCAGTACTTCGAGGCGGTCGAGGAGTACGGAGACGAGTTCGATGCCAAGATGGGCGCCGAGGCGGTTTTCGACCTGCTCAAGAACATCGATCTGGCCTCGGAGCTTGCCCAGTTGCGCGAGGAAATCGCCGCGACCAATTCCGAGACCAAGATCAAGCGCCTGACCAAGCGCATCAAGCTGATGGAGGCGTTCATGGAGTCGGGCAACCGGCCCGAGTACATGATCCTGACCGTGTTGCCGGTGCTGCCGCCGGACCTGCGTCCCCTGGTTCCGCTGGATGGAGGTCGCTTTGCGACGTCCGATCTCAATGATCTGTATCGACGGGTCATCAACCGCAACAATCGCCTGCGTCGTCTGCTTGATCTGAATGCGCCCGACATCATCGTGCGCAACGAAAAGCGCATGCTGCAGGAATCGGTCGATGCCCTGCTCGACAACGGCCGTCGCGGTCGTGCCATCACCGGCACCAACAAGCGTCCGCTGAAGTCGCTGGCCGACATGATCAAGGGCAAGCAGGGTCGCTTCCGCCAGAACCTGTTGGGCAAGCGCGTCGACTACTCGGGCCGTTCGGTCATCGTAGTCGGCCCTACGTTGAAGCTGCACGAGTGCGGTCTGCCCAAGAAGATGGCGCTGGAGCTGTTCAAGCCGTTCATCTTCTCCAAGTTGCAGCGGCGTGGCCTGGCCATGACCATCAAGGCGGCCAAGAAGCTGGTCGAGCGCGAAGAATCCGATGTCTGGGATATTCTCGAAGAAGTCATTCGCGAGCACCCGGTGTTGCTCAACCGCGCCCCGACACTTCACCGTCTCGGCATCCAGGCATTTGAGCCGGTGTTGATCGAGGGCAAGGCCATCCAGCTCCATCCGCTGGTGTGTACCGCCTTCAACGCCGACTTCGACGGTGACCAGATGGCCGTGCATGTGCCGCTGAGCCTGGAAGCCCAGCTCGAAGCGCGTGCGCTGATGATGTCGACCAACAACATCCTGTCGCCGGCCAATGGCGAGCCGATCATCGTGCCGACCCAGGACGTGGTGCTGGGTCTGTATTACATGACCCGCTCGCTGCCGGGTGCGCGTGGCGAAGGCATGTCATTTTCCAGCGTCGGTGAAGTCCATCGTGCCTATGCCAACCGAACGGTCGAGTTGCAGGCCGCAGTGACGGTGCGGGTACGAGAGTACGAGCTGGATGAAAAGACCGGTGAGCTGACCGAAATCGTCAATCGATACCAGACCACGGTGGGACGTGCATTGCTGTGGGAGATTTTCCCCAAGGGGATGTCTTATGAACTGGTCAACGAGGTACTCAAGAAGAAGCAGATCTCGAAGCTGATCGACGAGAGCTACCGCAAGCTGGGCCTGAAGAAGACGGTGATCTTCGCCGACAAACTCATGTATACCGGCTTTGCCTACTCGACCCGTGCCGGTGTCTCCATCGGCTTGGATGACCTCAAGGTGCCGCCGGAGAAGAAGGAGATTCTCGAGCGAGCCGAAAAGGAAGTTCTGGATATTCAGAACCAGTATGCTTCCGGCGTGGTGACCTCGGGTGAGCGTTACAACAAGGTGGTCGACATCTGGTCGCGGACCAACGAAGAGGTCGCGCGCGCGATGATGAAGCAGATCGGCAAGGAGATCCGGGTCGATACCGAAGGTGTCGAGCACGAACAGGACTCGATGAACTCCATCTTTATCATGGCCGATTCCGGCGCTCGAGGTTCGGCCGCCCAGATTCGCCAGTTGGCTGGGATGCGCGGTCTGATGGCCAAGCCGGACGGCTCCATCATCGAAACGCCGATTACCGCCAACTTCCGGGAAGGCTTGAACGTCCTGCAGTACTTTATCTCCACCCACGGCGCGCGTAAGGGTCTGGCTGATACCGCCCTGAAAACCGCCAACTCGGGTTACCTGACCCGCCGTCTGGTCGATGTCGCCCAGGACCTGGTGGTCATTGAAGAGGACTGCGGAACCGA